>JBFHXD010000027.1:0-23015 GCA_041599135.1 Methylomirabilales bacterium (SeqCode)
CGGGAACCTGTGGTTCCTGGGCAAGGACGAAGACGCAGCGCTTTTGGCAGCGGAACGGGCGGTGCCCGCGGTGCAGGATGTGCCTGGGGTCATCATGCCGTTTCCGGGCGGGATTACCAGTAGCGGGTCGAAGGCCGGAAGTCGGTATTCGTTCAGCATTGCCAGCACGTACGAGAAATTTTGTCCCACCTTGCGAGAAAAGCTGGGCGAACAATCCTGCCTCTCCAAGGAAGTCGGGTCGGTGATGGAGATCATCATCAACGGTCGTGACTTGCCGACCATCGTTAAAGCCACCCAGGCCGCCATTGCCGCTTCGGTCGACACACCCGGGTTGCTCAAGATCTCCGCCGGGAATTATGGTGGAAGGCTGGGGAAGAGCTTTATCTATCTCCACCCGGAAAAGCAGCCGGCCGCCTGAGCTCCTCCGATCCAATCTCTCCACAAAGCCATCATACGGCAAGGTGTGCAAGCTCTTCGAGGACCCGAGACCTGATTTCTTGGGTGGTGGGGAGTTCTCGAACGATCCGCCCCTTCCGGAGGAGGGGAACGAGGAGTGATTCGAGGGAACCGCCGCAGGCGCAGGAAGGGGAAGGGGTCTCGGCGGGGAGCACCCACCGCTGCCGACAGCCGAGACATCGGTACGCCGCCTTTCGCCCGGAACGCTTCCCTCGTTTGGCCTTGGACTTCCCATCGATTTCTACGATATCCAGGGCGAAATTCATGACTGGGGCATTCGAAATGGATGTGCCAACTCCATAGGCATCCGCTACCGGGTTCAGCTGGCGGATCTCTGCCTCATCGAGCCCCCCCGAGACGAAGACTTTCACCGAGGAAAACCCCCGGGAGTCCAGCTCCCATCGGAGCTCCTTAAGGATATCTAACATACTGCCTCGCCGCGAAGCGGGCGTGTCTAGCCGCACGGCGAAGAGATGATCTCCGAGGGCTTCCGCCACCCGGATCGCTTCGAATTTCTCATCGCCCAAGGTGTCGACGAGCACCACCCGCTTAATCCGCGGGTCGATGACCGCATCAAACGCCTTGGCCGCCTCCACCGTATCTCCCAAGATCAGGACTAAGGCATGCGGCATGGTTCCGACCGGCTCCTCCTTGATGAGCTCGGCCGATTTCACCACCGCCACCCCATCGCAGCCCCCGATAAATGCGTTTCGTTCAATCATCGGGGCGAGCATGGGGTGCATCCGCCGAGCCCCAAAGCTGATCACGGGCCGACTCTCAGCAACCTTCTTACACCGCGCCGCCTTGGTGGCAATCCCCGAGGCCTGGCAGAGAAGGCCCAAGATCGCCGTCTCGTAGTGTCCCCACTTCCGGTACGTACCTTCGACGACGAGGACCGGCTCTCCCGCCTGAAACGAGGCTCCTTCGGGGAAGGTGTCAACATCAACAGGCAATCCCTCTAAGAGGCTGGCGACCTCCTCAATCCCCGCGAGAATGCCCCACGTTCTGGAGTCGGGGAAGGTCTTTAAAGTCACCTCGGCGACTGCGGTGACGTTGATCTTTTTGCGCTCGAGGATCTCCAGCATCCTCAGGAAATAGACATCGGTAACCCGTCCCGCCTTGATATCTTCTCCCCGTGCCGAATGAAACATCCCTGCCTCCTGTATCGGCTATTAGCAAATAACTCCGAGATCCAAAGTACCGTTGGTCCCGCATGGAATAATAACTCACTCAAACTGTTTCGCCGACGAGGAGGAGGTCTTTCCCGAGCCGTCCTCGTACAGCTCTCAGCCGTCAGGCATCAACTGTCAGCCAGCCGCAATTATCAGCAGCCAGCCATCACCTAGGCCGCTACGCCGTCCATTTTATCCAACAAATGATCTGCGAGCATTCGAAATTCTTGCAAAGTGAGGGTTTCCCCACGGCGGTTCGGATCAATGCCTGCCCGCTTCAGGATCGCCTGAATTGCGTCCCGATCGAGAGCAACCCAGTCCGATCGGATGAGGGCGTTCTGTAGGGTTTTCCGCCGGTGAGCGAAGGCGGTTCTGACCAGACGGAAAAATAGGGCGGGATCCCCCGGGGCAACACGAGGTGTCGCAAGGGGCTCGAGTCTCAACAACGCCGAGTCGACCCGGGGCCTGGGGTAAAAGGCACCACGGGGGACGCGAGCCACTACCCGAACGTCGGCGTAATACTGGGCCAGGACGGTCAATGACCCGTAGGCCTTCTTTCCGGGGGAAGCGATCAGCCGGTCTGCCACCTCTTCCTGCACCATCAAGAGCAGTAGGGAAAAGCAATCGCTGAGGCTGAGCAGCCGAGTGATGAGGGGAGTCACAATGGAGTAAGGCAAATTCGCAATAACCTTCCAGGGCCTCTCCTCCCCGAAAAGCGGCCCGAAGTCGAGACGCAACGCATCGCCCTGCACCAGGGTCACCTGCGTTTTGTGTCCCAATACCTCCTGGAGAATTTGAAAGAGCTTGGGATCGACTTCGACCGCGACGATCTGCCGACAGCGCTCGGCCAAGGCATGGGTCAGCGCCCCGACCCCCGCTCCAATCTCCAAGACCCGGTCCTCCTGTCGTAGCTCTCCCCTTGCCAGGATCTTTTCCAGGATGTTTCGGTCGACGAGGAAGCTCTGGCCCAAACGTTTCTTGGGCTGAAGTCCATGGGTGCGTAAGAGCCGACGCGTTTCTGTCAGAATCGAGGTCATGGGCAGCGGGGTCAGCCTTCCATACTCCTCTCTCGGGCCATGCGTAGGTAGATCTGGGCCAATACATTGCCCGGATCGGAGGTCAAGGCCCTTTCCCAAGCAGAAACAGCCTCGGAGGTCTCACGCCGCTGATAATGGAGGACTCCCAGCAGGACGAGGGCATCGGCATAACCGGGATGAATCTCTATCGCTCGCGCCAGGGCAGGATGTGCCCGGTCCGGATCTCCCGCCTCCATGTAGCACCGAGCCAGGTTACATTGCAGGTCGGGAAAATTGGGGGCCAAGGCGATGGCTTTTTCATACTCTTCGACCGCTTGTGGATAGAGACTGAGTTCCTGATAGGTCTTGGCCAGATCTGCATGGGCATTTGCGAGGCGCGCCTGGGCATGTGTCGGGAGGGCGGGAGCCTTGGCCTGCTCCCGATCCTTGGCCACCCCATACTCCTTGAGGGCATCACTGTAGGCCCCCATGTCGGCCAACGTGATAGCGAGATTGAGTCGCGCTTCCGTGTAGCCAGGGTTGATGCTCAAGGCTTGGCGAAACAGTTCCACGGCCTTCTCCGGGGCGTTGCGCTGTGAATAGATGAAGCCCAACATATTGTAGATGTTGGCATAGAAGGGGCTTTGTTCCACGATTTCGAGGAGCAACACCTCGGCCTCGTCGTAGCGTCCCGACTGGAACAAAACTATCGCCTGCTGGATTTGCTGCCTTAAATGTGCGGGATCCATGTCGAAGGGATTACTCGATGGTGGGGGATCTTAGGGTGTTTCGGAAGGCACTCTTGATTTCATCCCATGACTCCTCGAAAAAGCCCCATACACCCCCACTTGATTCCTCGGGGTACTGGTTGTCCTGGCTCGGCGCTTGGACCACCAACTGGACCCCCAGGCGGTCGCCAGCCTCCGCCGCCCAACGAGAGTCAGGGTATTGCTCCATCACCTGCCGGTAGGTTGTTTCGGCCTTTTCAGGTTCCTCCAAAGCGGCATAGGCCTCGCCAAGGTGGAAGAGGGCTTCGGGCTCGAGGCCGGTCTCGCGGTACCGGTCCAGGCACACCTTGAAGCGGCCTTCGGCCGCCTTGAACTTCTCCCGTTTCATATAATACAGGCCGATAGCGATCTCCTGGGTTGCCAGCCGGCGGCGGGCAATGACGATCTTTGTCTCCGCATCTGGTTTGTAAGGGGTATTCGAAACCTCGGCCAGCAGTTTTCGAAAGGCGACGACCGCCCGCGCGGTGGCCGTCTGATCCCGGCCGACTTTTTCCATCTGCTGGAAATAGCTGAGGCCAATAAAATACAAGGCCTCGTCCAGGCGTTCGTGGCGAGGATGCAGCGCCAAGTAGCGCTCATACTCTACTCGTGCCTGTCCATAATTCTCCTCCTCAAAGTAGGTGCGGGCAATCCCGAGACGGGCCTCGGGCACAGCCGGGTTGTCGGGAAATTGGGTGACGAAGAGGCGGAGCTTCTGGCGAGCCTCCTCATACCGTCCCCGCATAAAATCGTAGTTGGCCCGCCAGAAGAGCTCCTCCGGGCTCTGCGCCACGGCCGGCAACGAATCACCGCCCCCAAAAAGCGCACAGCCCCCCAGGGCAAGCGACAGGATCAGGAAATGTAGGACAACCCTCCGGAAAGGTTGTTGCGTGGGCATGAACCGCCCTCCGGAAACGGATATAAAATATGCAACCGAAACCTACTGGATGCGGCGAAAAGTGTCAAGAAAAAAGGGGAAGAAGGGCTCTCTGTTACGCCGATTCGGCCTTCTTTTTGTGGTACAGGAGGATGGGACGTTTCCGGTCCATGATCACCTCTCGAGCGACGATGACTTCGGCCACCCCGGTCAGGGAGGGGATCTCGTACATGATATCCAACATGATGTCCTCGAGGATAGACCGAAGACCTCGAGCTCCGGTGTCTCGGCGCACCGCTTCATGTGCCACGGCCTGTATTGCCTCCTCAAGGAAGGTTAATTTCACCCCTTCGAACCCAAAGAACTTCTGATACTGCTTGAGCAGGGCGTTTTTGGGCTCCACCAGAATGCGAATCAGGGCCGCTGCATCCAGCTCGTGCAGGGGGGCGACGACCGGCAGCCGCCCGACCAGCTCGGGGATCAGCCCGTACTTCAGAAGGTCCTCTGGCTGGACTTCGGTTAAGGTCTCCCCGATCCGCTTCTCTCGCCGTCCTTGCACCGCAGCCCGAAAGCCCATGACCTTATGGCCAATCCGGTCTTCAACAATTTTCTCTAACCCCACGAAGGCACCGCCGCAGATGAAGAGGATATTGGTAGTGTCGACTTGGAGGTACTCCTGCTGGGGATGTTTGCGGCCCCCCTGCGGCGGGACGTTGGCGACGGTCCCCTCGAGGATCTTCAACAGGGCCTGCTGGACCCCTTCCCCGGACACATCCCGAGTGATGGAGGGATTCTCGGATTTCCGAGCAATCTTGTCGATCTCGTCGATGTAGACGATCCCCCGCTCCGCGCGCTCGATGTCGTAGTCCGCCACCTGAAGCAGGCGGAGGATTATATTCTCGACATCCTCCCCCACATATCCCGCCTCCGTCAGGGTCGTCGCATCGGCGATCGTGAAGGGAACATCTAAGATCTTCGCAAAGGTCTGGGCAAGCAAGGTCTTCCCTGAACCCGTTGGGCCGATGAGGAGGATGTTCGACTTGGCAAGCTCGACATCGTCGAATCGGGTGCGCGCGTTGATGCGCTTGTAATGATTATAGACGGCTACCGATAGGGTCCGCTTGGCCCGCTCCTGCCCGATCACGTATTGGTCCAAAATGGCCTTGATCTCTGCCGGCTTGGGAAGATCCCCCAGGACTTTGCCGCGTTCCTCTTCGAGTTCCTCCGCGATGATGTCGTTGCAGAGCTCGATACACTCATCACAAATGTACACCGTGGGGCCGGCAATCAGCTTGCGGACATCATCCTGGCTCTTGCCGCAGAAGGAGCACGTCAGTTTTCCGCCCTGTTTGATCGGCTTGGCCATTTCCTCCTCCTGTCGTCTTTATCCCCGCACCAGCTGTTCCGTGGGGAGCTTCCCCATGTCCCGCGAGATGATCACCTCATCGATGATACCGTACTCCTTCGCCTGCTCGGCGGTCATAAAGAAATCCCGTTCGGTATCTTTCTGAACCTTGTCGAGGGTCTGACCCGTGTGTGTGACGAGGATGTGGTTCACCTCATCCCGGACGCGCAGGATCTCCCGTGCCTGAATGTCGATATCCGTCGCCTGCCCCTGGACCCCGCCCAAGGGCTGGTGAATCATGATCCGGGCATGAGGCAGCGAGTAGCGTTTTCCCTTCCTTCCCGCTGAGAGCAGGAGAGCCCCCATACTGCTTGCCTGCCCCATGCAGATGGTCTCCACGTCCGGCTTGATATACTGCATCGTGTCGTAAATGGCAAGGCCTGCAGTCACCGAACCGCCCGGGCAGTTAATGTACATGTGGATATCCTTGTCCGGATCCTCAGCTTCCAGGAAGATCATTTGCGCAATGACCAGGTTGGCATCGACATCGTCAACGGGCTGTCCCAAGAAGATGATGCGATCCTTCAACAGCCGGGAGAAAATGTCGTAGGCGCGCTCGCCTCGGTTTGTTTGTTCCACGACCATGGGTACAAGATACATAGCCGAATTCCCTCTCCCCCCCGGTAAAGAGCCGGGGTTCCTCCCCTCAGGGGATGGAAATCAGGTCATAATTGTCCAGAACCTTCGCACGAGTAAAGAGAAAATTAAGGGCCTTGCGCTCTACGAAACTGGCTCTGAGCGCTCCCATGCGGCCCTCGCGTTCGAGGTGTCTTTTGAGCTCATCCGGCTTCTGGCCCATTGCGGAGGCCATACGCTCCACCTCGGCTTCTACCTCATTCGGATCGACCGCAATCTCTTCCTGCCGGGCGACGGCCTCAAGGATGAGCGTGTGCTTGACCCTTTTCCGCGCCGACTCTTCGAGCTTCAAGCGGAAGGAGACATCTCCCTCAAGCCGCTCTGCACGGGCCCCGGTCATGTGGGAAAGTTCATGAAGCATGCGCTCCATCTCCCGCCTGACCATGCCTTCAGGGACTTCAAACGGATGGGCCGCCGCGATCTTCTCGACCACCTCCCACTTGAGTTGCTGTTCCTCCTCACGTTCCTTCTGATTGAGCAGCTCTTGACGGACCTTGTCTCGGAGTCCCACCAACGTCTCGGTCTCGCCCACCGCCTTGGCAAAGGTATCATCAAGGGGCGGAACCTTTTTCTTCTTGATCTCCTTCACGGTGAAGCGAAACAAGACCTCCTTCCCCCGCAGGTCTTTCCTCGGATCGTCAGGAGGGAAATTCACCGGGACGTCCCGGACCTCCCCTTTCTGGACGCCCGTGAGCCGTTCGTCCACTCCGGGAAGCAACTGTCCCGCTCCCAACTCCAGAATCAGATCCTGCATGTGAAGATCCTTCACCGGCTTGCCACTAACGAAACCCTGTACATCGACGATCAGCCGGTCTTCCTTCAATGCCGGCCAGCCCTCCATTGGAACATACTCCGCCGATTGCTCCTGGAGAGTCTTAAGATGGTCCTCGACCTCCTGATCGGTGACTTCCACTTTCTTCCGGGAGACCGCCACCCCTTCGTAGTCTGTGATCTCAAGGGGAGGTTTGACCTCCACCACGGCCCGGTATCGGAGTGGTTCCCCAACCTGAAAGGAGACCTCCTCAACCGTGGGAAGGCTCACGGCGGCGAGCTGGGACTCTTCGAGCGCTTGTCGATAGGAGGAAGGGATCACCTCCTGCAGGACCTCTTCGCGGATCTCGTCCTTAAACCGACGCTCCAGGATATTCCGAGGTATCCTTCCGCGCCGGAAGCCCGGCAGCGCAACCCGCTGACCGAGCTTTCGATACACCCCCTCCACCGCGGGACGGACTGCTTCGGGTGGGATCTCCACGGTCAGGGCCCGTTTGCTTCCCGAGAGCTCTTCTACGCTAACCTTCATTGCTCCTTCACTGGTGCGAGAGGGGGGAGTTGAACCCCCACGGTTTTACCCACGGGATCCTAAGTCCCGCGCGTCTGCCTATTCCGCCACTCTCGCCTTCCCTCGCGTCTCAAGCGCGAGATCTCGTTACTTGTGCACGCTTACGCGTAACCTGGGTTCATGGGCCGGAACGGCCTGAACCGTCAACCCGTTGGGAAAGCCTTCCCTTCACGTGTCTTCTCAGTATACCGTACCCAGCCATATTTCAGCAACAACTCCAGACGCTCCTCACCCGTCCTAAGAGGGGAACTTGTCATTGCTGGATGGCAGCAAGTAATGGCTTTCCTTGAATGGGGACGGCTTGGGCACCCAGGGATGGACGCCCTTTCGACCACCATGGTCGTTTTGCAATGCAAAACGTTTAGGGGACTACGCTGGGGATGTCAAGTAGAAAAATTTTTGAGAGGAAGGAGGACGTGGAAGGTCCTCCCCCTTCCGACCTCGCTCTCCACTTCGAGGCGCCCACCGTGGCCCTGCACGATACGGGATGTGATCGTGAGGCCGAGTCCCAGCCCCTTCCCGGCCGGTTTCACGGTGAAGAAGGGCTCGAAAATTCGGGTGAGGTGCTCCGACCGGACCTCCTGGACGAGGTTGGCCAGGTGATGCCGCCGAGGGCAATGCGGTTTCTGCTCAGCGGCGGACGTTGTGTAGGAAATAATCCGAATATATAGTAGGAATTATACTATAAGACCCGGTCGCTTTCAAGACATTTTCGTGGGGTGGCTGTCCCCAAATACTCACGGTACTCAACATGGGGTCTTCAGCGGAAGAGTAAAGGTGAAGGTGCTCCCCCTTCCCACGTCACTCACCACCCAAATCCTCCCCCCGTGAAGCTCGACCAGCTTCTTGGTCACGGACAACCCTAACCCGGTCCCCTGCAGCTGCCGCTGGTGTGCCCCTTGCACCTGCTCAAACTCCAGAAAGACCCGGTCGTGGTCTTCCGGCCGAATCCCGATCCCGGTATCCTGCACCACGATTTCGACAGAATCTGGGTACGGTTCACGGTTCACCGTGGATGGTTCACGCCCAGCAGCCGGATTACCGTGTACTGTGAACGCTGAACTGTGGATGACACGGGCGGAGACAGTGATGCATCCCCCGGCGGGGGTAAATTTGATGGCATTCGAGAGAAGATTGTACATGATCCGGCGCAGCTGTATATGATCGCCCCACACTTGGGCGTTGTCCGGTTCCACGCTCAGGCTGATGGTCAAGTCCTTCTTCGCAATAAGGGGCCTGACCATTTCGATATAGGCCTTCAGGCTGTCCTGGAGGGGAATCGTTTGGAGATCCAGCTCCATCCTGCCCGCTTCAATCTTCGAGAGGTCCAGAATATCGTTGATCAAGGCCAGGAGGTCCTGACCGCTCGTAGAGACGTGGTTGACGTACCTGGCCTGCTTCTCATTCAAGGGACCAAAGGTTTGAGCCAGCAATAAGTCCGAGAAGCCGATCACAGCATTCAACGGCGTTCGGAGTTCATGAGACATGTTGGCCAAGAATCGAGACTTGTGCCGAGAGGCTTCCTCTAGTCGTTCGATGAGCATTTCGAGCTCCTGGGTTCGTTCCTTGACCTTGGCCTCGAGATCCTGCGAATACTCCTTGAGGCCCTGGTAGAGCCGGGCTTTTTCGATAGCCACGGCGGCGTGATTGAGGAGGATTGTCAGGATTCGAATCGTGTTGTCATTGAAGACTTCAGCCCCGAGATGGTGAAGGGCGAAGAGGCCGATCACCTGATCACGGCTCACAATGGGGAGGTATAGCGACGGTAATTTCCCTTCTCCGGTATCCGTGGCGAGGATCGGTCTTTTCTCGGAAGCGGCCCGCCGCAGGACATCGTGTTGGAGGCCGAAGCTGACCGGCGAGTCCCCCTCGTCGCGGGACGTGTGATCGGACTCATCGCATGCACCTCTGGCCGTGTTTACCTCGAGCGACCCTGAGGCAGGGTTCACGAGCATCAGCGTGCACCCCTCTGCCCTGATCCGCTCCAGGACGTTCTCTACCAAGGCCCGACACGTGCTGTCCAAGTCCAGCGCATCCCGGAGGACATCGGAGGTCCGGCGGATATGAGAGAGCTCCTCGACTTTTTCCTCATAGCGTCGGGAGAGTTCCGCCAGTGTCTTGGCGTACAGGTCCTTCTTACGCTCTAATTGAGCGACCAACCTGCTGTGCGCTGGCCTTTGCCGACGGGAGCCCGTGGACTTGCCTTCCACGGGGATTGTCTCGGAAGGGAGGATCTGCCCTGAACCCTCCGAAGAGATGTCCGCCACCAAGGTCATATCCTCCGATGAGGAGCATTCTTTCGAAGCATGCCCTTCGCTTCACTCCATGGCTGCTTCCTTGATCGCCAAACGTGCGGCGTCATCGCAGGCCCGCCCCCAAGGACCCAGCCGAAACCAGGTGTAACGGTTACATGTTCTCAACGGACACTGAACGCCTGGGATACAAGACGCGCGCAGTTCATCCGCGAGGCGCGTCTCCTTACATGAGATCCTGAGGTCCAATCCCGTGGTGACGAAGGCGCGCCCGCAGCCGCAGAACGGCCGAGCTGTGCAGTTGTGATACGCGGGATTCGGAAACCTCCAGGACGGTCCCGACCTCCTTCATCGTTAGACCTTCCTGATAATAGAGGCCGATGACCATCTTCTCATCAGAGGGCAGCGCGTCGATCAGTTGGCCCAGCAAGGCCCGACGCTCCCTGGTCAGCAGGTCCCGCGGCAGCCCATCGGTACTCGCATCTTCAATCGGATTGGGGATCGAATCTGATTCGTCGTCGGCCCACGCGGTCCCCCGGTCGTCCAAGGAGAGCAGGCACAAGCCGTTTCCTTGGCCCAGCATCTCGTAGTACGACTCCAGAGTTAATCCGAGATAGGCGGCCACCTCCTCATGCTCTGGCTGGCGTCCCAACTGCTGTTCCAAAGCCGCCAAGGCCCGCTCGATGCCCTTGGCCTTTTGTCGCGCTGAACGGGGCAAAGGATCAAGCTTCCGCAGCTCATCAAGGATGGCACCCTTGATCCGAGGCTGGGCGTACGTTGAGAAATCGACCCCATGATTTGGATCGAAGCCATCGACAGCCAACAGGAGGCCTACAATCCCCGCGCCTTCAAGTTCCTCCAACCGGAGGTGCGAGGGGAGTCTGAGGCGCATCCGCCCGGCAATAAGACGTACCAGGTGAACGTAGCGCTTGATGAGCGCCTCCTTCAGGCAGGGATTCTGCGTCTGACGATAGCCCTGCCACAGCGCTGCGATATTTTCCGTTCCTTCTTCTGAGATTCCGATCGGTCTTTGCATCCGTGCCAACTGGCAATCTGCCCTGATGACATTACGGTGCCCTGCCTACTTCTGTACCGCGGGAGGTGCACCTTTCCCTTATCGCCGCCCTCCGACGTCGCGGCGGTACTCACGGAGCCTGTTTCTGATGGTCCTCACCGAAAGCCCGAGCACCTTCGCCGCCCGAGTCCGATTCCCCCCTACCCGCTCCAAGGTCTCCACGATCAGTTGCCTCTCCATCTCCCGAAAAGAGCCGGGCGTAATTGAGGACGCATGCTCGTCCAGGGAGAGGTACTCGGGCCGAATCGCGTCCCCGGGGGTCAAGAGGACCGCCGCATGGAGACAGTTCTCCAATTCGCGGATGTTGCCCGGCCACGCATAGCGCTCGAGCTTGCTCATAGCACCCTTCGCAACCTTCATGATGTGTCCGCCCCGCTTGTACTTCGCTAAAAAGTGGTCCACGAGAAGGGGGATGTCGCCTGTGCGCTCCCTCAGGGGAGGAAGAGTGACGGTCACTACCTTGAGTCGGAAAAAGAGATCCTGCCGGAAGCGGCTTGCCCGAACTTCCTCTTGAAGGTTCCGGTTGGTGGTCGCGACCACCCGTACGTCAACCTTCACCGGCCTATGCCCGCCAACGCGATCGACCTCCCCCTCTTGGAGGGTGCGCAGCAACTTGGATTGAAGAGGCAGGGGGGTTTCGCCTGCCTCGTCGAGGAGCAGGGTACCCCGATGCGCGGCCTCGAATTTTCCCACGCGCCGAGCGATGGCTCCGGTGAAGGCGCCCTTTTCGAAACCAAAGAGTTCAGATTCCAAGAGGGACTCGGGGATTGCTGCACAGTTCACGACGACGAAAGGGCCAGGTCGTTTACTCCAGACGTGGATCGCCCGGGCCAGTAATTCCTTCCCTGTTCCACTCTCCCCCTGGATCAACACGGTGGCGGAGCTGTTGGCCACACGCTCGAGCATCATTAAGATTCCCCGAACCTTGGAATCGCGGCTGACGATCCCCAACGTGGAAGAAACGGGACCTTCCTCGTGGATCATCGCCCCCTGGCCACCTGGTCCCAAGTTTCGATCGAGGATCTCTTCCACCTTGGTCATCGAAAAGGGCTTCATCAGGAAATCCGTGGCCCCTGCCTTCATGGCTTGGACGGCGGTTTCCACGGACCCATAAGCCGTCATGACGATGACAACGGCCTCTGGCCGGACGGTCTTCACTCGTTTCAGGAATTCAAGCCCATCCATCCCCGGCATCCGCATATCGGAGAAGATCAGCCGACTTGGGGACCGTTCGAGCTGGCGCAAGGCCTCTTTTCCGCTCGCGGCCGAGGTGGCCTCATATCCCAGGCGTTGGATCGTCGTGGAGAGGGACCGGCACATCAACGGCTCGTCGTCCACTACCAGGACTTGGTGAGGTATCATCCTCTATCCCTCCTTTAGCTTTGTCCAAAGGTGCCGCTTCAGGTCTCCTGCCGTCTCCAAGATCAAGATGTGGTCGCTGGTGGCAATACCCCAGCGTCCAGGACGAGTGTCAAGCACCAGGAGGTCTCATCGAAGATGGTCCACCTCCATGGGGTCCGGGAACACGATCGTGAACACCGTCCCGCGGCCAACCTCGCTTTCCACCTGGATGGCCGCCTGGTGCTGGTCCAAGATCCGCCGGACGAGGGCCAGACCCAACCCCGTGCCGCGGGCCTTCGTGGTGAAGAAGGGCTCGAAGATCCGGTTCAAATGTTCCGGTGCGATTCCCACTCCTGTATCCTGGACACGGACCTCGGTCCGTCGTGTCCCTGATTCCCCGTGACGCTCTCGGGTCGAGATCGTGAGTTCTCGGTCTTCGGACATGGCCTGGACCGCATTCAGGATCAGGTTCAGAAAGACTTGCTTGAGCAACTCCCCGTCAGCACAGGTCACTGGGTCGGAAGGAGCATACTCTTTCACCAGGGTGATCCGCTTCTCCTTTAAAGCATATCCGGTGCAGACGATGGCTTCGTCGAGGACCGCGTGAAGGGGGACTTTGGTAAAGAGGGGACGACATGGATGGGCGAAGGTCAACAGGTTGGTCACGATGCCATTGAGGGCATAGACCCCCTCGATGAGGGTTTGAGCCAGCTCTCTCCGCTGCAGGTCATCTTTCAACTCAACCGCCAGTATGTCGGCACAGAGCTCGACACTCCCCAACAGGTTGCGCATCTCGTGGGCGAGGGTGATCGCCATCTCCCCGAGGGCCGACAAAACATCGGTGCCTTCCCGTTTTTCCTCTCTTCTCCCCCGGGATGAGAGGGCCGAGCGTATGGAGAGGCTTTTAGGCGTCACGCCTTCCTCCCGAGAAGCGAGGAACAATTTGACTGTTGGCTCGTCCCAGATCCGCGGCTCATGGAGAGAGAGCAGGCTCCTTTCCCATGACACAAGGCCACCGCTTTGGCAGGACAAAAGGCAGGGTCAGTCTTTAATGACCAATGCTCGGTTCCACAGTGGGTGCAACGTTGAAAGGGACAGACTCGGTGTGCACTTTTTTTTAGATCTGCGACGACCCGGCCCCACTGGAAGGCAACGATCATGCCACACGTCCAAGAGTGAAAGGTCCGAATTCCCCAGCCGAATTGAGGTAGGCGGCCGACGGAGCGAGCAGCCAGGACGGCAAGGCATGCCGTGCTAGGAAAGTTTGGCCGCTTTCTCCGCCTGACACCAACGAATCCCTGGCTGACACCCAGCCCGCGGCTCACCGCCTTTTTTGGAACTTTTGGATCTCTGGAACGACCTCCCCGTTTCGTGGCAGAGCGTGCCGAACCATAAAACCGCAGGTCCGGCACCGCCTATACGTAAAAACCATTCCTGCTCTCGCCTCTACCTCCCTAGCCATTCCATCTGCGTCAGGAGGTCGAAGCAGGAGGTGATACGCGATACGCTCTTTTCTGTCAACTTGTCCTGTCATCTTGTCGTGTCAACTTGTCCTGTCATCTTGTCGTTACCTCTCCTGAGGTACGACCATGCACTGAAGCACGGATTGTGCCACCGGCGAGGAGCTGCTCGGAATGACTAATTTTTTGAGGACTTTTGCCGTACACTTGGTTTGCGTTGGCAGGGAGCTCGCTCAGACGGTGTCATCAATTCGATGGCAGATGAATGGGTGCAGGGAGCGAAAAAGGCCAAGTAACGCGGAGTTTGCTTTAGGAGGCTAATGCGGACAAGTGCCAGCGTTTTGCTGGCACCCTAGCGGTACTTTTTCGAATGTATGCCAGCCCGCTTCATGAGCCGCTGAAAAGACTGCCGTTCGAGCCGGCACACCTCGGCGGCTTTCGTGACGTTGCCCTGGGTTTTGAGCAGCGCCGCCGCCACATACTTTTTGTTGAACCCATCCAGGGACGCTTTCCGGGCTTGCCGATAGGGGAGGGACAGATCTGAAATTTGCGGTCTGGCCTGAGGCAGCTCAGGCGGTAAGAGGTCTTCTGGTGTCAGGGTCCCTTTTTGACTGAGAATCAGACCCCGTTCGATCACATGCTCGAGCTCACGAACGTTTCCAGGCCAATCGTGCTGGACCAACCATGCCAGGGCCTCAGAAGACATCGCCGGGACTCCCCTCCCCAGGCGTTGCGCATGTTTTTTGAGGAAATGATCGGCCAGCAAGAGAATGTCCTCTTTGAGCTCCCGTAAGGGGGGGAGCACAATCGGGATAACGTTCAACCGGTAGAAGAGATCCTCACGAAATTCTCCCGCTTTCACCTTAGCCCGAAGGTCCCGATTAGAGGCGGCGATAACCCAGGGATCCACGACTTTCACCTTCGTCGATCCCACGGCCATAAATTCTCCTTCCTGAAGAACGCGGAGCAGCTTCCCCTGAAAGGCCGGGCTGACGTCGCCAATCTCATCGAGGAAAAGGGTTCCACCGTCCGCCTCCTCCACGAGACCACGCTTGTCCTTGAGGGCCCCGGTAAACGCGCCTCTGACATAGCCGAAGAGCTCGCTCTCCAAAAGGGCCTCCGGCAGTGCCGCACAGTTGATTGCAACGAACCGACGTTCCCGGCGAGGACTTAAGAGGTGGAGTGCCCGGGCGACCAACTCCTTCCCCGTTCCGCTTTCGCCCGTGATGAGGATCGGGGCGGAGGTCGGAGCGACCTGCCGGATGAGTTCCCGTACCTTTACGATGGCGGGACTGCGGCCGATAATTCGCTCCAAGCCCTCTCGCTCGATCCGGTCTCGGTGGAGATAACGTCGCTCTTCAAGAAGCCGGACCCGTTCCAGGGCCCGTTCAACTCGCATCTGCAGCTCGTCCTGCTCAAAGGGTTTCGTGAGGTAATCGTAAGCACCGTGGCGCATGGCCTCCACGGCTGTTTCAATGGTTCCGAAGCCTGTAATCATGATGACCGTGAGCTCAAGGTTGATTTCCTTGATCCGCTGCAGGAGGGCCAGGCCACTCATCCCTGGCATGACCAGATCGGCGAGAACGAGATCCAAGGGCGTCGCCCTGAGACGCTTCAGGGCCTCCTCGCCACTCTTAGCGGTCCAGACCTCATACCGGTCAGAGCCCAGGCTCCCCCGGATGAGGGTTAGGAAGTCCCTTTCATCATCGACAACCAGGATGTGTGGCTTCATGCTTTTTCCCCCGCTCCAAAAAGATAGCTTCAGGTTTCAACGGTCTCGATCGTGGACCCCGGGGTCTCAAGCAGCGGTAAGAGGATGCGAAAGGTGCTTCCCCATCCGGCTTCGCTCTCGACTTCGACGCGGCCCCCGTGATCCTCCACGATCCGGGCGGTAAGCGACAGGCCGAGGCCCATGCCCTTACTGGCGGCTTTTGTCGTCACGAATGGGTCAAAGATCCACCGGAGATGCTCTGGAGTGATCCCGACCCCCGTATCGGTCACGGCAACTTCCACCACGTCCTTCTGCTTTACCCTGCTGGTAATGGTGACGGTGCCCCCTTCCGGCATGGCGTCAGCGGCATTGGTGATCAGGTTGAGAAGCACCTGCCCGAGGAGCCTCCGATCGGCCGAGAGCGAGGGCAGGCGGGGATCCGGGATCAGACTGACCTGCACCTTCCGAGACACCAGGCTATGTTCCAAGGGCTCGAGCGTCTCTTGAATCAGTTGATTGAGATTGATGAGCTCACGCTTCAGGGGAAGCGGGCGGGCGAGATGCCGAAGGTCGTCCACGATCTGCCGGCACGCCCGGGATTGCTTTTCGATAAGCTTGAGGTCGTGATAGGTCTCGCTATGGGGATCGACACGCTTGAGCAGGAGCTGGGCGAATCCCAGGATGACGCTTAAGGGATTGTTGATCTCGTGGGCCACCCCCGCCGCGAGGTGTCCTAACATGGCCAACCGCTCCCCCTGCCGCTCGGCGGTAATATCCCGAATGACGAGGATGGTCCCGGAGGTCAGCTCACCCGGGATGGCCTCCCACGGCTGAATGGGGAAGGCCGTGAGCGCCAGGATCCGACTCGAAGTCGGGACGCGAGCTTCGGCGGAGGCGGGCTGCTTCGTCTGCCATGCCAAACAGTGGGGGCAGGGCGCAACCAACTCAAGTCGCTTGGTTACATCATGCCAGACCGTGCCTATGAGATCTTTGAGAGGAGCTTCCCACAGGGTACCGAACGCATTGTTGGCCCGCACCACGGTGCCCCGCTCGTCCAAGAGGGCGATCCCATCGGCGATCGTGTCAAACGTAACATCCCACTCCCGTTTGGCCTTCGCGATCTGCTGGAAGAGGCGGGCGTTTTCAATGGCGATCGCCGCCTGGGCAGCGAAAGAAACAAGGAGGGTAAGCTCCTCTGCCTGGAATGGCTCGGTGGCCCGACGCGCCGCCGAGAGGGCCCCGACGGCCCGCTCGCCAACGACCAGTGGCACAGCTGCGTAGGCCCGGATCCCCTTCTCGTGCACCCAGTCCTTTTGTCGGAATCGGGGATCGGTGATGGGTGCATCCGTCGCCACCGTCTCTCGCTGCTCGAAGGCGAGTCCAGGCATCCCTTCGCCCGGACGCAGAACCTGCCAAGGGGACGCCACGAGATCAGGGTCCCCGGCTGACGCCGCGAGGTGAAGTACCCCTGCCGCCTCGTCCCAGAGCCAGAGGCGGGCCAGGTTGACGCCGTGAAGACGGATGGTGGCCCCCACCACGGAGTCCAGGACATGCGGCAGGTCAAGGGAGGCACTCACCGTACAGCTCAAGGTGGCCAGGGCTTCTAACTGGGTCCCCCGCTGCTGGGATTCTTGCAGAAGGCGAGTCTTCTCTACCGCGATGGCCGCTTGGTCGGCAAAAGCCATAGCCAGATCTACATCCTCTTGGGTGAAGAGACGGCTCGCCTTGCTCTGGATGGCTAACACGCCAATGACCCGATCACCTCTCCGGACGGGCACGAGCATGACACTCCTGACACCGTGTCGGAGCGCAGCCGCCTTGTGCTCTGCCAACCACGGGGAAGGAGCCGTGGCGTCGTGCAGACAGAGGGGCCGATTTTCTGCCGCAACCCGTCCGCTGAGACTCTCCCCAATTTTTAACTCGGGGCGGAGCATGAGGTGACGCGCCACCCCGCTGACGGCCCGGATCACCAAGCGGTCTCCCTCCAGCAGGCGAAACCCCGCCCCGCCTGCTTCGAGGAGCCGGGCCGCCTCCTCCGTGATGGTTTGGAGTAATTCATCAATTTGGCTGGCCGCACCAATCTTCGTGTTGATCTCCAAGAGGGTTGCGAGACGATCCTTCCCCCGCAGGCTCTCCTCGAAGAGTCGGGCGTTTTCAAAGGCGGTCCCAAGCTGGTTGCCGATGGCGGTCAAAAGATCGATCTGTGTAGAGGTGAACCGGTGCGGGGTGTGACTTAAGATGCTAATCACGCCGACCACCCTCGCCCGGGAACGGATCGGAATGCTGGCAAGGGAGCGGACGCCTTCCCTCTCCGTCACATCTCCCAGGTGCGGATACTGCTCAACGTCCTCCACGATGACGGGCTCGCGCCGTTGGAAGGTTTTCCCGGCAACTCCGGTTCCCATGCCGAGATGTTGCATGCCGGCCAGATACTCGGCCCTGATTCCCTGGTGGGCGGCCACAACCAGGGCTTGCTCGCGTTCATCCCAGAGGCGGATAATGCCCGCCTCCACCTCTACCGCCTGCAGCACCGCATCGAGAGAGGCTTCCAGGATCTCCTGCAGGTTGAGGGAGCGGTTCACGGTTTGGGCCACCTTGTTGAGAGCCACGAGGCTTCTATTGTGTAATTGGATCTCCTGAAAGAGTTGGGCATTTTCAAGCGCGATAGCCGCGTGACGAGCATACAGATTGACGACTTCAATCTGCTCCGGGGTGGGTCGATGCGGCTTCTCAAAGCACGTCGTCACAGTGCCAAGGACTCGACCACGATTATCCCGAAGCGGAACGGACCAGATCGCCCGTAACCCGTACAGTTCTAACAGATCCAGATACGGGATTGTCATGGGGTCGATTCTCGTATCCTCGATCATGACTACTTCATTTCTGTAGGCGGTCGGCCCAATCAAGAAGCAGCTGATGGCCTGGATCTGTTCATCCGGAAGCCCAACCGTTGCGCCGGGGATGAGTTCCCTCTTCTCTTCATCCGCAATGAGTACAGCGCTCATGGGTGTGCCGCATGCCTGGGCCACCGCACTGACGAGGGGATGTAGGACCTGAGAGAGATCGAGGTTCGAGGTCAGCTGTGCTGCAACCGATTCGATTCTCTTGAGTTCATGTGTGAGGGTCTGCTCCCGCTTGAGCCGCTTTTGCGTTTCTTGCGACAGGCGCCTGTTTTCAATGGCCATGGCCGCTTGGTCAGCGAGAGAACCGAGGAGGGTGAGTTCGTCGGCGTGAAAGGGTTCGGAGGCCCGGCGGACTGCCGTGAGGACTCCCACTGCGGACTGGCCGATCAAGACAGGGACAGCCACTTGAGGACAGACCCCATTTCCCTGGGCCCAATCCTGGTCCCGAAAGCGGGGGTCGCTGGCCGGTGCATCTGTTGCGAGAGTCTCCCGGCGTTCGAAGGCCAGTCCCGCCAATCCCTCGCCGGGGCGAAGGACCCGCCGGTGAGACTCTTCCAGAGCCGTATCGCCCGTTGATGCCGCGACGTCGAGGACCCCCGCAGCCTCGTTCCAGAGCCAGAGCCGGGTCAGCTTGACACCGGGGAGCCCCCCTGTTGCTTCTACCACGAAGTTGAGGACCTGTTGGAGATCGGCAGAGCCACTCACCGTGCGACTTAACGTTGTCAGGGTACGGAGGTACCTGGTTTTGGTGGCGAGTTCGTGCACATACCCTTGGAGTTCTGCCTCCATCCGCCTGCGATCGATGGCATAGCGCAGCGCGCGCCCGAGCAGGTGACTGTCGATGTGGCCCTTGACCAGATAATCCTGGGCCCCCTCCCGGACTGCCTTGACCGCCACCGCCTCGTCGCCCACCTCAGTCAGCACGATAATCGGCACCTGCGGCGCTCGCGCACGGGTCCTGACGAATGTGGTCAGTCCCTGGCTATCCGGCAGCACGAGATCCAGCACAACCACGTCGAACCCGTCCGTAGCGAGGCTCTTGAGTCCGGTCACGAGCCTGTCGACCCAAATCAGGTAGATGGGAGGGGTCGTCACCTCGGCCAGCATCTCCCGAATCAGGCGGGCGTCGCGGGGTTCGTCCTCGATCAGCAGGACCTTAATGGGCGTCTCCCTCATTGCTCTTGATCCTGCGGCAGCTTCACGAATATCAGCGACATGTCCTCGACCCACTTCTCTCCCCTGAAGAATTGGTCTCGGCCCGGCGCCACCGTGGAGCCCACATTGAGGCAGCAGGCTTGACGGGCATTCTCATCATCCTGTCGCACTCGCTGCTGCCACGACCTCTTCACGTGCCATGCTTACCCCTGGCAACCTGCACCCATGCGCCGCGGGCAGAGAGACGTCAGGATAACCAAGAACCGGGAGGCGCAGGTCGCATCAGCCGCGCTCACTCCGACGATGGGGAGGACGAGGAACTAAATAGGGATGATGTGCGTGGAGGGATGTATGAATGCAATCGGCAATACCCCGAAGGCAACACGGGGCACACATGTCCGCCTGGCGGAGCCGTTTCGCTTGGGAAGACGAGAGGCTACGTCCCCGGGCATTGCGCTTTAGCGTATGGAGAAAGGCATGTTCGCGTTCGGCCATGCTAAGGCCTGCGTCACGACCTCACGAGGGCAGACGATCATGGTCGGCCCTCGCCCGAAAGGCACCACCGTACCGGTAACACGGCGACCCTTCGGGTCTCTTGGACACTGCCGAGGGATCCTCCCAGCTTCACGGCTGGATGTGGGCTTGATGGCCTTATGCCCGAGACCCCCATGGTTCTCCGCGCTTCGTGCTGCGCTTTGCCGCTTCTCTCGCTAGGGCCGGTGGCGGCTTGCAAGACGGGGGCCACCGCTGTGTTTGGCCTCGGTGCGAACACACATCAATCCTTCCCTCGCAGATGCCCATCCGTCGAAGTGCTTTTGCAGAGAAGTGGAGTCCTCGATATTCGACGCAGCCCAGGGCTCAACTCCTTGTGGCCTGAACGCGTAATCCACAAGCCGCAAAGCGCATCTCGCGTTGTTGAGAATTTCGACAGAGCTGCAGGTTTCCCACGAGGCAATCACAGAGACTGGACTGGAAGCCGTGCTCGGATACATCAGTCGGGAGGTTCCCGAACGCTTTCCCCAATGTGGGGAAGGTTGGTGGCGCTCGACATCTCCATGGTGATTGGGGGCGTTTTGCCCGATGAGGGAATAAAGCGGCTCAGGCGGGAGGGCTGTGTTGAACGAGCTGACAGAACAGGTGGACTACGGCAGGATCGAATTGCGTCCCGGCACATCGCTTGAGCTCGGCCAGAGCCTCCTCAGAGCTTCGGCGAGCCCGGTACGGGTGATCTGAGACTATGTTATCGTAGGTGTCTGCGACGGCCACAAGCCGAGCTCCCAAGGGGATGGCCTCACCAGTTAGGCCGTCGGGGTATCCACGACCATCCATTCGCTCATGATGATGACGGATGAGATCTGCTACCGCCGCCAGGCCCTGAATCTGCCCCACGATCCTAGCTCCCTCGGCAGGGTGCCGCCTAATCAATGTCCACTCGTGTTCTGTCAGGGGACCCTGCTTTGTCAGGATCTGATCTGGCACTCCGATCTTCCCCACGTCGTGCATCAGCGCACCGAGCTGCATCGGAAACCGCTCTTCTGTAGGAAGACGGAGGGTCTCTGCCAGCCGGACGACCCACCTTTCCACACGCCGGGAGTGGCCTGTCATCGCTGGCTCCTTGGCGTCCAGGGCCGTCGCCAGCGCAGCGATAGCCTCGAGGAAAAGCGCTGTCTCCCAGGCCTCGAGCCTCGCTCGCTCGAGCCGCTTCCGCTCTAGATTCCGCTCAATAGCCATCTCTATCTCCCGGAAGCCGGCCAGTTTGGTGACAAAGTCCACGGCCCCATGCCGAAGCGCATCCCTGGCAGCCTGGACGTCTTCTACGACAGTGAGGATAACCACCGGCAGGTCGGGATGGGACAAAGCAACCTCCCTGGCGAGGTCCAGCCCGGAGAGCGCCGGCATCCGAAGATCGGTCAAGAGGAGATCGAAGCGCTCCTCCCGAAGGAGCACCAAGGCATCACTGGGTAATTCAGATTGTCGGATCGCGTAGCCTCTCGCGGTCAGGTAGTCGGCGAGGCCCTCCCGAAAACGCGGATCGTCGTCCACCATGAGGACTCGGATCGTCGGCTTGCGTCTGTCTGTTTGAAGGATTGTAGCCATCTCTTCCTGTATGGCGCGCCCTGTTATTTCTTCAGTTGAGGGTCATCCATCCACCGCCCTACGATGGTAATGAGGTGATCCACTTCAATGGGCTTGAACAGCAATTCATTAAAGCCAGCAATTGCCTTTTCCTCCATCAGCTGGGCCGTCATGCCGACGATAGGGATTTTCGTATACCGGGGGTCCGCCTTCAGGCATTTGGCCGCTTCGAGCCCGTCGATCTCCCCGGGTAGGCGGATGTCCATCAGGATCAGATCAGGGAGTTCCTCCGCCTTATTAAGAGCCTCCTCTCCACTGACAGCCATGATCACTTCATAGCCTTCTGCCCTGAGGACTCGCTGTAGCAACGAAAGCAGGTCCAGATTATCCTCCACGACCAGGATCTTCCTGGCATCACAGGGATTCGTAGGCTTGATCGACAACATCATCCTCTGGGAAGCAACCGAAATGACTTTCGACAGGGCCCTTTATCATACCCGAATACCGGAAAGAGCTGTAGCAAGAAAAGCTGTTGGACAGGGACACCGCAGGAATTCGGTGTCACGAGGGAACGAGTTTCAGAGAATCAGCAAAAGGTTCGGGGACACATTCGTCAGCGGAAGTCCGCGACGCTGGGCTGGATCACGATCGTATCCGAGAGGGAGCGGGATCACCGGTTTAGCCAAAGTCGATCTTCTGCAGGAGCTTTGCTGCCACCCTTTCTCCGTCGACCTTAAAGGCACCTCCCTGCACTCTCCGCTTCAGGTCCGCCACCAGCTCTTTGCGGATTTCTGGTTGCCGACTCAGCTCCGCCTGGGCGAGCTGCACCTCTCGGGCCTGTCGAGAGGAATCGGTTCGATCGGAACAGGGTAAGGCACCGGATGAGGCGTCGGGACCGCCCCCCGTGGGGGCTGTCTCCGGCTCTTTCCCGGTTGAGGGGATGTTGTCGGGAATGCCATGCTCAGGTGTCTTCACCGGCCGTCTCCGCTTTGAAGGTTATCGGCAGGCGACCGGAAATCCTTGAGCGCTTTTTCACACCACCCGTGAGGTCCGTTGACCGAGACGCGCATCGAGCTGCTCGAGAAGCAGCGGAATCTTGAGGGGTTTGGTCAGATACCCATCACACCCGGCGTCACGGATCCGTTCTCGATCCTCCGGCATGGCATAGGCCGTGAGCGCGATGACCGGGATGGTCCGGGTACTCGGATCTCCCTTGAGCATCGTAGTGGCCTGCAGGCCGTCCAGTCCCGGGAGCCGGACATCCATAAGAATCAGGTCCGGGCGATGGGCCCGGGTCAACTCCAATCCTTCCTCCGCGGTCGTGGCCGTGAGTACTCGATAGCCAGCGCTCTCGAGCAGGTCGGTCACGAGCTC
>JBFHXD010000028.1:0-22806 GCA_041599135.1 Methylomirabilales bacterium (SeqCode)
AGCAGAAGATCTGGGGCTACGAGACTGCCGACGGCGCCTTCGCCCAGTACACCCGTGTCCAGTCCCAGCAACTCGTCCCCAAGCCCAAAAACCTCACCTGGGAGCAGGCCGGCTGCTACATGCTGGTCCATGCCACTGCCTGGCGGATGCTCTATGGTCATCCTCCCCACACTCTTCAGCCCGGCATGAATGTGCTCATTTGGGGAGGCTCCGGAGGGTTGGGTTCCATGGCCATTCAAATCGTTCGAGCGGCAGGAGCCAATGCCATCGCGGTCATCTCGAGCGAGGATCGAGGCAAATGGTGTCTGGACCTCGGCGCCAAAGCCTACCTCAATCGAAAGAACTTTAACTGTTGGGGGCAATTGCCTCGCGTGTCCGACCAGAACGCCTACGGCGCCTACCTCAAAGAAGTGCGCAAATTCGGGGGAGCGATCTGGGAGATCACGGGCAAGGGAGTGGACCCTGACATCGTCTTTGAACACCCGGGCGAGCAGACCTTTCCCGTGAGCTGCTTCGTGGCGAGCCGCGGCGGTATGGTCGTCTTCTGTGCGGGGAAGACCGGATTCAATTTGACGTTCGACGCCTCGTACGTCTGGATGCGCCAGAAACGTATTCAGGGCTCGCACTTTGCCACCCTGTATCAAGCTGACGCCGCAAATAAGGCGATCATGGATGGGCGCATTAAACCCGCCATGTCCGAGCTCTTTGAATGGGAACGCATTCCTGAAGCCCACGACCGCATGATGAACAACGTGCACCCGCCGGGAAATATGGCATTGATGGTCCAGGCGCCGAGGAGGGGATTGAAAAGTCTGGCGGAAATGACTTAGTCGTGGGTCTACTCACGGCTGGCAGGACCCTCGATTGTTCCTGCTTGCTTTCGGCAAGGGGATGCCATAAAATGAGGCCTTGTTTATGGGTCGTCTGACCCGGGGGGTGATGTTATCACCCGGGAGGGGCGCTGGCCAGCGTGAAGGCCTTGGTTACGGGCGGGACCGGGTTCATCGGCAGCCACCTCGTGGAATACCTCTTGGAGCGGGGAGACGAGGTGACTTGTCTAGCCCGGAACCCAAGTCACCTCCGTTGGTTGGAAAGCTACCCGGTCCAGGTCATCGAAGGGGATTGCGCAGAGGCGAAGCTCGGTGGGCTTGTCCACGAGGATTTTGATTGTGTTTTCCACTTGGCTGGACTCACCTCGACTCTGGAGCCAAACGAGTATTACCAGGTTAACGGGAAAGGAACAGCCAACTTGGTGGCCATCTTGGCCGAGAAGAGACGGCCACCCCGATTCGTCTATCTGAGTAGTCTGGCGGCGGCTGGCCCCAGCAAGGCCGGGCATCCGGTTCGGGAGCTCGACCCTCCCCAGCCCGTCAGCCACTATGGCCGAAGCAAGCTGGATGGGGAAAACGCGCTGACAGAACTCGGCGCGGGATTCCCCTGGGTTATTGTCCGAGCGCCAGTGATTTATGGTCCCCGTGACCGCGGCCTCTTACCTTTCTTCAAGCTCGCCAAACGGCGTGTGGTCCTCCGTTTGGGGGGAAGACGAATTTTTAGTCTCTGCTACGTCAATGATCTGACTCGCGGTCTTTACCTGGCGGCCGAGCGGGGAAAGCCTGGGGAGATTTATTATCTGGCAGACACGATCCCCCGATCTTGGGAAGAGATCTTTGACGCCATCAGCTCAGCACTCGGGGTACGCACGATGATTGTCCCCTTTCCTCCCGTCCTCCTCGGCGCAACTGCCCGGGCCTGCGAGGGGATCGCGCGCTTGGCTGGGGTCCCGCCTCTGTTCACCCGTGACAAAGCCTCTGAGATGCGACAGCATTACTGGGTCTGCGACCCGAAAAAAGCCGCAACGGAATTGGGCTTTACCACCTCTACCCCCTTGCGCGAAGGAACGCAACGCGTCGTAGAGTGGTATCAGCGCTACGGCTGGTTGTACTAAAGGAGGGGCAATGGACATTTTTGAAAAATGTCACCGGTACACCGATGCCAAGCTAGTCATGGCGGCCGGCCTCTATCCGTACTTCCAGGTCATACGATCGCCCCAAGACCCCGAGGTCGTGGTGGACGGGCGACGGATGATCATGGTGGGTTCCAACAACTACCTGGGGCTCACTTCCCACCCGCGCATTATGGAGGCGGCGACCGGAGCAGTGGAAAAATACGGAACCGGATGTGCTGGGTCACGGTTTCTCAACGGCACCATGGATCTGCACGACGAGGTGGAAGCCAAGCTGGCGAAGTTCAAGAAGAAAGAAGCAGCCCTCCTCTTTTCCACCGGATTTCAAACAAACCTCGGAGTCATCTCTGCCCTTGTTAGCAAAGATGATGTCGTCATCATCGACCGGTGGAACCACGCGAGCATTATTGACGGGTGTCGCCTTGCCTTTGGCCAGACCCTGAAGTACCGCCACAATGACATGGAAGACCTCGAGCGCATCCTTGCTTCTCACCGAGATAAGGGCAAGCTCATCGTGGTGGACGGGGTCTTCAGCATGGAGGGTGACATCGTTAAGCTCCCGGAGATCGTCCGACTCGCCCGCAAGTATGGAGCCCGGGTGATGGTGGATGATGCCCACGCCACCGGCGTCCTCGGCAAGGAAGGGCGGGGAACCACAGATCACTTTGCGCTGGAGGATGAGGTCGACATCGTCATGGGGACGTGCAGCAAGGCCTTGGCTTCGGTGGGTGGCTTCATCGCATCGAGCCACGAGGTGATCCACTATGTCAAGCATAACGCCCGATCCATGATGTTTAGTGCCTCCCTCCCTCCTCCCTGTGTTGCGACCATCGGAGCTGCCGTCGAAGTCATCGAGGAAGAGCCGGAACGGCGGGCGCAACTCTGGAAGAATGCCCAGCGGGTACGGGAAGGTCTCCAAGAGATGGGATTCGATACCGGGCTCAGCGAAACGCCCATCATCCCCGTGGTGATCGGGGATGAGATGCAGGCCTTCCAGATGGGTCGTGCGCTTCATCAACAGGGCATCTTCGCCAACGTGAGTGTGAGATCTGCTGTCCCCGAAGGACGGGCTCTGATTCGCACGAGCTACATGGCCACCCACAGGGACGAACACATCGATCGGGTCCTCGAGGCCTTTCGCACTGTCGGGAGGGAACTTGGGGTGATCTGATCGTGGAGGTCATCCCTGTCACCACCCCCCGAGATTTACAGACCTTTCTCCACCTCCCATGGCGCATATACCGGGAAAACCCGCACTGGGTCCCACCCCTGCTGTTCGAACAGCGCCAACTTCTCACTGGCCAACATCCCTTCTTTGAAAAGTCCCAGATCTGCTTGTTCCTCGCCAGAAAAGGTGGTGAGGCCGTCGGCCGGATCGCAGCGATCTTGGACCACCAGTTCCTCGAAACTCAACAGGAACCGTGCGGATTTTTCGGCTTCTTCGAATGCCTAAACGATGGAGCAGTCACTGAGGCGCTTTTCGGAGCGGCTGGGGAATTCTTGAAGGGACAGGGAATGCAGGCCGTCCGTGGACCGGTGAACCCCTCAATGCATGCTCCCTGCGGCCTCCTCATCGAGGGCTTTGACTCTCCACCCACCTTCCTCATGCCTTACAACCCCGCCACATACTCAGATCTCCTAGAGGGGGCCGGGTGCCGAAAGGCAAAGGACCTCTTGGCCTACACCCTCCAGATCTGGACGACTCCACCCCCCAAGGTCCTTCGGGCCGGCGAGGAGGCTCGGCGAAGGGGGATTCAGGTTCGGCCCGTGGATCTGAAGCGCCTCGGGACGGAGATCCAGATATTCCGTGAACTGTACAATGCGGCATGGGAGAGAAACTGGGGCTTCACCCCCATGACACAAGCGGAGGCCCGGTGGATGGCCAAGCAACTGAAGCCCCTGATCGTACCTCCGCTGACGCTGATTGCCGAAGCCGAGGGGACACCCATTGGTTTTCTGATGCTTCTCCCCGATTACAACCAGGCGTTAAAGCATCTGAACGGCCGGCTGGGGCCTCTCGGACTACTAAAGTTCGTCTGGTACCGACGGCGGATTCGAGACGTCCGACTTCTCCTCTTGGGGATACAACCAGAGTACCGGGGAAAGGGAGTCGAATCCCTCCTCTTCCTTACTGCCTTTCAGGCCCTCAGGGAAAAGGGCTTCACCCGGGCAGAGCTTTCTTGGATCCTGGAAGACAACTGGGTAGTCCTTCGGATGTCCGAGCGTCTTGGGGGGACCCTCTACAAACGATACCGCATCTACGAATTAGCCCTGTAGAACCGTGGTTCCGGCTCGGGAAGGACCTCCTCGTCGTCTGCGAAACAGCTTAAGGGGGTTGCCCTTTTGAAGGCGTGGGCCAGCGTGAACTATGCCAATGCTACAACCCAATGATTCTGGCAGCGCACGGCACTTCAGATGGTAATCGTCAGTGGCTGGCGATGCAGTGCTTTGTCCACGGAGGCGCGGGTTTCGCCTTCCTCCGAGGTCGACCCTCCCCTCGCCGCCGACCCATTGGCTGCAGTGATTTTCTGAGAGCTTATAAGCAACTGAAGATTCCATTGTGCTGACTGCTGACAGCGGACAGCTGACTGCTATTAGTCGCCGACGAGGAGGAGGTCTTTCCCGAGCTGTCTCTTCCAATCAATCTTGAGAACCCTTTTTCCGAGCTGCATCCACCTGCTTAGGGTCTGTGCCAAAGCTGCGTCGTGGCACGCTCTAAGCCGAGACACAAAACAGCCAGCACGATTCCCGCCAGCACATCCACCACATAGTGATATCGGAGATACACGGTAGAGAAGATCAGGGCCACCACGATCGGAAGAAATACCCAGAACAGACCACGAACACACTGCCAGGCGTAAAAGAGAACCAGGAGCACCACGGCGGTGTGACCGCTCGGAAAGGCGTCCTGTTTAAATCGCTCGAGGACATTCAACGTATCTCGAATGCTATCGGCCATGAAGACTCCGGAAAGTTCTGCGTTCTGGAGATGGGTCAAGGTAAAGCGGGGCCCGATGGCCGGAACCAAAAAGTAACCAACGTATGAGAGGTAGAATCCGAGGACCACACCGAAGATCGCCCGGTCAAGGTCCTTGGTATATCCTCGCCAGTACAGGGCAACTATCAGAACGACTGGAAGAAAATAATAGGAAGTGTAGGCCCAGGTAAGGACCTCCGTAAGCCAGGGCTGGATAAATCGTTCGAGCCAGACGGTGGGGTGCGTTCCAAGAAGGGCAAGATCCAGCTGGATAAGGATGGGGTCCCGCTCGATCGGGCTCACCCACGGGAGGAGTTCGGCAAAGCTATCGAAGATAATCGGAATAAAGAGAACCGGATAAAACACGTGGAGTATCCCTACGATCCGGAACTTTCCCTTATCCAGCCACCACAGCACCGTCAGGAAAAGGGCCAGCCCACCGTACTTCATCACTAAGAGGGTCGTGCTCTGGGGAGGCCGCGTCGCCAGCGTGGTGAGTATCAGAGTAAAGAGCGCGAGATACGTGATGAGATCTACCGGCTTCAACCGCAGATGTCCCTTCATGCACATTCCTCCTGGGGATACCGAGCCCCCATCTTAATGGGGTTTGTGGCTTTTTCAAAGTCGAAGGATCCTCAAATCGCCGGAGTCGGTCGTGAACGAGGCGCCCTGCGCCGTGCCCTCGAGGCAAGGACGACATGCGAAGCTCCCATAAAGGAAAGGGTTGAGATGGACTGGCAACCGTGGTATCTATAATAAGAGGAACAGAAGCAGAAAGGACTTGGGCCGAGAGAAGGTCCGGGGGCGAAGGGAGGTTTTCCATGGGACCTGAGGAAATCGAAAAGGAATACAGGGACGAGTACCTCACCGTCAGTGAAGAAAGGGACAAGCCGAAAATTACGACTGACGAAGCGATCTTTAATCGTCCCATCCGAGACCTGAATTATCATCCCCCCCGGTGCGTCCAGCAAACGGCCAAACTGGTTGAGGCGGTCG
The DNA here is from genome assembly GCA_041599135.1 of Methylomirabilales bacterium (SeqCode). Classification (GTDB taxonomy): domain Bacteria; phylum Methylomirabilota; class Methylomirabilia; order Methylomirabilales; family CSP1-5; genus CSP1-5. Next base: position 5,937 of record JBFHXD010000028.1, read on the forward strand.
AGCTGATGAAGCGCTACAGCGTGGGCGCGATCATGATCCAAGAGGGGGAAAAGCTCATTGGCATCCTCTCGGAGCGGGACATTCTGCGCAAGGTCCTCGGAACCGATGTGGATCTGAACCAATCGACGGTAGAACAGTATATGACGCGGAACCCGGAAGTGCTCAAGCTAGACGACTCGATCGCCTACGTGCTCCACACGATGCACCTCGGCGGTTTTCGCCACGTCCCGCTGGTGGATGAAGAGCAGCGCCCGGTGGGGATCGTGTCAATCAAGGACGCGAACGAGTACATCGTCTCCCACATCGCCCAGCAGATCCTCACCCTACCTCCTGACCCCCATCGGGAGTACGAGCCTCGCGTCGAAGGGGGCTAATCCCCTCCCGAGCGATTAGCGATCCGCTGTCAGCTCTCAGCAGTAAGCTCCCGGTTACCGACCCGCTGAAGGACGAATGTTGGCGCCGGATTACCAACATGGGGCAAGGGGAAGGCGGAGCTTCCCGGTGGGCCACACGGCCGAAGGGCAACCCGCTCAAGCTGTTTGGCCGACGACGAGGAGGTCCCGTCCCGAGCTGCCTCTCTCCTGAGTCATCGCTTCTTCATCAGGACGTGCCAGAAGGCGTGAAGGGATTGGCGCTCTTCCTCAATGGTAAGGATGTCAAAGCGGCGACCGAAGATGGCGGCAAAGTCTGGTTTTCGAAAGAAGTGGTCATAGTGGTTCCGATGGACGAGCCAATTGCGGGTGCGCCGCTCACCCGGGTAGTGTTTGAAGCGGGTGCTGAAGGCGGTCAGATGGAAGTAGCCACCGGGCTTCAGCAATGTCGTGAGCCCGTATAGGTACCGGGACCAATCGGCCTTCTTTACATGATGGAACACCCCACTGTCCACGAGGGCATCGAAGCTTTCCTGCCGGAAGGGAAGGCGGAAAGCATCCGCGAGCACAAAGCTCAGGTGTGTGCGCACCGCCCGAGCTTCGGCTTGTGCACAGGCCTTCTGTAACGCGAGCGGCTCGTAATCGACCCCCACCGCGTGGTGCCCCTCTTTCCCAAAGCAGATCATGTGTCGCCCTTCGCCGGAGCCCACATCAAGGACCCGTGCGCGTCCTCGCTCGCGCCTGAGGCGCCTCGCAAGGCGGGCCACGGCCGGCGTGGGCTTGAAACGCGGCCAGGGAGTCTCTCCCGCCTCGTACGCCTGGCGGAAAAAGATCTTCTGTTGCTCATAGATCGGGGTCGCCATGTCAAAAGGTGAGCGCCTCGGCCGAGGAGCGACCGAAGGACTCTTTGGGCCGGTTGAAATACCCAATCTCGACCTGTGGTGCCTCACGCCGGATCGTGCGCAACATCTCCCGCATCCCGATTGCCCCACCCCGCGGAGGGGGAAGGCTCTCGAGGTACCGGCGCGGGTCGATATTCAGGTTCTTCATCTGGATAAAATCAAGCTCCGTCTCGGCGATAAGGCGCAGGAGACCCTCGACCTCTTCTTCCCGGTCCGAGACTCCCGGAAAAACGAGCAGGTTGATAGAGGTGTAACATCCGTGCGCTTTGGCCCTCCGGATCGACTCGACCACGTCAGCGAACCCGTAATTCTTGGGTCGGTAGTACGCCGCGTAGGCCTCGGCCTGGGTGGCATTGAGGCTCACCCGGATGCCGTCCAGGCCTGCGGCACACAAGCGCTCGACAACCTGGGGCAGCGAGCCGTTCGTGTTCAGGTGAATCGTCCCCCGGTCGGTCTGGGCCCTCACACGCTGTATGGTTTTCTCTATCAGGTCACCGTGCAGGAGTGGCTCCCCCTCGCACCCCTGGCCAAAGCTCACGATGGCCTCCTCCGCCTCGGTCAGGTGCGGTAGCGCTAACGCGCACAGTTCTTCCAGCGTCGGTATCACTCCGATACGCTCATGGGAAGCCGGAACGAGCCCCTCGGTCTGCAGCGAGATGCAACCCACACAGTCCGCATTACAGGCAAAGGCGATGGGAAGCGGCACCTCCCACCGGCGGTAGAAGGCGTTCTTGGCACACAGGCAGTGATACTCGGTGGCGCAGCGTTTCAAATGCCGCAAGAGGCGATTGTCCGGTTGCTCGGCCAGCCGTTCGCGGATGAGGGGCAGCAACGTCCGATCGTCGTAACGCCCGGGCGCCTGATGATCCATTAGATCAACCTTAACGCCCGCGGCGGCGAACTGGCCGTCCCGCCAACCCACGGCGGTATACGCCCACAGCGGTAGATACGGCGCGACCGAAGGGTCGGGATAGAAGGCAGCTGGCAGGTGCGTCCGCATGTACCCCGGGGGAAGGAATGCCGCCACCGCCACCACCCGCCGCCGGCCCACCTTGTCCACGACCTCGAAGGCACCGCGAGGGTCATTCCAGCCGACCGGATGGGCTTTAGGCATCGTGAAAAGCCGCGTCCCCTCCGGCAACGGAATCAGCTCTTCCTCGGGCACGCGGACCCGGGTGTCCCCCGACGCTGCCCCCATCTCGACGGTGGAGTGGTCATAAATCCGCTCCTTCTGATCCGCAAACAATAGAAAGGCCACTCTACCCCTCTTAATATCTGCTGATCGACGCGAGGCGATCGCCTGCCCTGTCCTCAATCCCTAAATCAATGCGCTTTCCAAGACGATTCCTCGATCCAGCAACCGTACTCCCGCCTGCAGACCTTCCCTGAGGGACGGAGACAGCTGTGGCGACTCGACAAGCTGTCGAGCAAGATCGATCAGGCGCCGGAAGGCACGAATCAGGTCTCCTTCGTGTCCGCCGTAATGCTCCTCCACCACGTGCATCCAATCTTCCTCGCCAGCGGCCCACTCGTAGGCCGCCGAGAGGTAGGTCGTGTGCATGGAGACCGGGAGAAAGACCCGATGGGACTGCTGGACGTCCATCACCTCGCGAGCCAACGCCTCGATCTGCCGCACTCGCAGTCTGAGATGCGGTTGCCGTTTGAGCAGCTGCCGGGCAAAGGCCGCCTCGATCTCGCGAGGCTCCTCCACGAGACATGAGAGGACCGCCATCATCTCATACGGTCTAAACCCATCGAGTGCTCCCGAAGATACCACCCGAGCGACCAGGAGCTCATTGTCGTGGCGCAGGCCAGCGATCAATAATCCCTCTGTGCTGAGCGTCCGATCCCTGAGGTACCCGAAGCGCTTGAGTACCTCGAGCACCCTCAGAAACTGGTCCCAGTACGTATTCTTGAGATGTTCCAGGGTCCGGGTCTGGTTCCGAATGGTTTCTGTCAACCGTCGCTGGCGCTTGAGGGTCTTCTCCAGCCGGTTTCGCTCTTTGCAGCGGTGGCAGCGAAGTTCGGAAAGGGCCAGCGCCTCATCCTCGACCCGTCGCTTGAGCTCCATGTATTCTTGAACGGATGCAGGCGTTCCTTCCCCTCTGCGCAAAGAGCGCTGCCTTCGCCCGCGCCGGCCGGGCTGCCCGGGCCGGTGCCGATGCAGATCCTGCCTCAGCGCCTCCAGCTCCTGCAGCTTGGTCTGATAGGCGAACAATTCATCCAAGGTACAGCAGGGAATGTCCACGCGGTGAGTCCGCTCGAGCCGGCTCATGAGCTCGCCGATGTTCTCCTCGATCAACTGGATTCGCTTCCGATTCTGAAACTGCCCGAAGCTGGATTCGATATTTCGTCGGATGTCTTCCGGGTTGCTATAGGTGAGCAAGAGCAGGGCTGCAGAGCTGTATCCGATGCGGAATTGGCTCTCGATAGGCTCCGATCTCTTTCGGATCAGATGAAGCACGTCCTCGACCATCTCCGGGGCATCCAGCCCGATGATGCATTTCCCTTCGGGATCGATCCCGCGGCGACCAGCGCGGCCGGCCATCTGGGTCAATTCGTTGTGGCTGAGAGTTCGGAACCCGTAATCACTACGCTTGGTCAGGTCCTGAAGTACCACACTCTTGGCCGGCATGTGGATCCCCAGGCTCATCGTCTCGGTGGCAAAGACTACCCGGGTGAGCCCCCGCTCGAATAAGGTTTCGGTCAGGCGCTTGAGCGCCGGCAAGATCCCGGCGTGATGGACCCCCGCCCCCCGACGGAGACCGTCGAAGACGAGTTCGTTCAGCTCTGACTTACTTACCAGGGCCGAACTCTCGCTCAGAAACGTCTCGATCGCCTGATCGACCCCCTGCTGTTGCGCCGGCGTGAGCAGGGAGATGCCTTCCTCCAGGAACCGTCGAAGGGCCCCTTCACACCCCGCTCGGCTAAAGATGAAGTAGATGGCCGGAAGCCACCCTCTGGCCTTCAGGCTCGGAAGCAGGACCGATGGACTTACCCGGCGCCTGATCCGCCACCGGCGGCGCTCTCGGGGCAGCCGTCCGCGCATGCGGCCCCTTTGCATGCCTCGCCAGGCCGTGACGGTCCCGACCAATTGCGCTCGCGAAAGTCCGTCGACCTGAGTTAACTCTCCTTCGGGACCGCAGAGGTGGTAATGCAGGGGGACGGGGCGCCACTGATGGAAAACCTTGCGGATGGGACGGTGGACTTCACTGATCCACTCCGCAATATCATCGATGTTTCCCACGGTGGCCGACAGGCCGATGAGCTGGATGTCCCAGGGACAATTGATGATGATTTCTTCCCACACCGTCCCCCGTCCCTCATCTCCCATGTAGTGACACTCATCTAACACCACGTAGGCGGTCTTATCAAGGGTACGCGTATAGAGCTTGTTGCGGAGAATTTCGGTGGTCATGACCATCAGAGGCGCACCTGGATTTACCTTGACATCCCCCGTGAGGATCCCCACGGACGCCTCCCCGTACTGCTTGCAGAAATCGGCGAACTTCTGATTGCTGAGGGCCTTCAGGGGGGTCGTGTAGATCAGGCGTTGCCCAGTGGTCAGCGCCTTAAAAATGGCGAATTCGGCGATGAGCGTTTTCCCTGCCCCGGTCGGGGCAGAGACGATGACCGAGTCCCCTTCCTGGATGTAGCGGATCGCTTCTTCCTGAAACGGGTCTAACGGAAAGGGATAACGATGTCGAAAGGTCTCCAAAAGCTCTGTGTCCATCATTGTTCAGTCGCGGCCTAGAACCGTCCCTCCCAGACCCCCCTGGCCCGGAACGGAGACATCGGTTCACCCATGCTGCAGCGTAGGATTCTTGGGGCAACGGAAGGGACGCGAGATTTTCCGCATCTTCATTGTAGAATCGGTACAGACCCCCGTCAACGGCAAAATGGGCGATTATTGTGCCGAAACTCCTTGGCTTTTGCTCGAGATTCTGTTATGTACGAGGGGCTATGGACTACCAGAGAATGGCGGAAAAATCGCTCCGGGGAGAACTCCTGAGCCGGGAGGACATGCAGGCCATTCTCGACGCCCCTGAAGAGGAACTTCCCTGCCTCCTTCAAGCAGCCCTCCACGTTCGACACCACTTCTGGGGACGCAAGGTGCACCTGCACATGCTCATGAATGCCAGGAGTGGCCTGTGCTCCGAGGACTGCCACTACTGCTCCCAGTCAGCGGTCTCGAAAGCGCCGATCGCCAAATACCCGCTTCTCCCACGAGAGCAGCTCGTGGAAGGCGCGTATCGGGCGAAGGCGGCCCGGGCCGTCCGTTACTGCCTTGTGACGAGCGGCCGCGGCCCAACGGATTGGGACATTGATCAAGTCGCTTCCATTGTCCGGGAGGTTCGGGAACGAGTGCCAATCAACATCTGCTGCTGCCTTGGTCTCACTACCACGGAGCAAGCCAGACGGCTCAAGGATGCCGGGGTCGAGCGGTTTAACCACAATCTCAACACCAGCCGGCGCTTCCACCCTGCCATTTGCACCAGTCACACGTATGATGACCGAGTCCGGACGGTCGAGAATGTTCGGCAAGCCGGATTGAGCACATGCTGCGGCGGTATTGTCGGCATGGGGGAGACGGACGAGGATGTCATCGATCTGGCCCTCAGTCTCCGCGAGCTGGATGTGGCCTCGATCCCGGTGAACTTTCTCCATCCGATTCCGGGAACCCCACTTGAGGGGCACAGGGATCTAACCCCCAAGCGGTGTCTTAAGACCCTCTGCCTGTTCCGCTTCGTGAACCCGGCCAAGGAGATCCGGGTGGCCGGGGGTCGAGAACTCAACCTCGCGTCTCAGCAACCTCTCGCTCTCTACCCTGCCAATTCCCTCTTCGTGAACGGCTATCTCACCACTCCAGGTCAAGCGGCGACTGACACCCACCGCATGATCGAGGCCCACGGCTTCGAAATCGACGACTCCGTCCCCTAGATGTCCTAGGAACACTCTTGCCTGCCTAACGCATAAAGAGCTGCTCTCACCTTTTCTTCTGATCATTGGCTCGTGAATTGCACCTTCGCGGACCAACCATGCGGTCAGAGAGGTCCATGATGACCAAAGATGAGTTCCTCAAAACGTTGTCCGAAAGGAACTGGGTGGAATTTGGCAAGGGCAGAATTTCATCCCCCGATTCCGTCATCTCTGAAGCAATCGTTAACGACCTTTCGAAGATGCTCCCGCCGATCGCGGAGATTTTCTATGCTATCGAAGTATCGCACTTTGGAGAGAACTTCGCAGGGAATCTCGTATGGCTTCTTTTGCTCCGAAATCAACTTCTCCAAATCGCTGCCACTATGGTGAAAGCAGGACCGAAAAAAGATGAACTCCTTCAGTTAACCCATCGTTTCTACCCAGTGGACCGGCTTGACCGAGCAGAGATTCAAGTGCACCACACAGAGGGGACCGGGGAGAGAGGGCGAATAGAACTTCCCTACAGTGCAAGCGCAGTATTGGTCTTTGTTGGTGGGGAACGTATTGAAATTCCACGTCGGGTAGGGCCGAGCGGGGTTGAGGCACTGCGTGAGTTTATGGGCTCCCTGTCAGCGCAATCTCCAACGACTCACTCTGTGTCTGTCAAGTAGATCACCTTCAATCATCTCCATGTACAGCCCTCCAGGTTTCTCATGCTCCTCCCCATAGACCCTGCCAATGGGCGAGCGTAGCTTGTTATGAATTGCCTCATTGCGGATTCTGATCCTCATACTCGGCACAATTAGCAGGAAAGGTGATATCAGAGAATGCGACTCGCGGAATAGGGGCATATTCACCATACTGCACCGCTACTCGCTTAATCTTTTCCCAAAGCTTCTTGTCAGAAACAGCTGGTTGGACCAGTTTGATGTGGATCCCGATGACAAGAGATAAATGATCTCGTCGCTTGCTACCGGAACTGGGAATCGGAGGAAAAAGACCCACAAAAAGAAAGAGAGATAGCGAGTGACCCGCCCTCTGGGGCTACTTCATTTTGATATGGCCATAGCCCTTTTTCTTTCGCTGGCCTGGGGGAGTGCAGCCTTTCTTCGCGAGGCCTGGCGGGCAGTGAGCCCGATCCTTGGGGATGCGGACAATGGCGACTGGGGGCTTTGGATCGGGGATCCAGTTTCCTCCCTCCAGCCTGACCCAGGTACCATCACTGAGCTTCCACTGGACTCCGGCGTACCAGAAGAGGTCATCAGCCCGGGCATGCACGCCCCACTCGGGAATGAACTCAAACCCCGTAGGTGGCTCCGCCAGGGCTTTTCCCGAAGCCAAAAGTGCAAGGACCAGAACGACAGCGGACTGTAAGCCGTTCACGTTTCTCCCCTCCTACATTTACCGTTCTTCCGTCCGGCAGGCCCCATGGGTGCCGGATCCAGCACTTCGCATTGCAAGGGACAGGCCACGGGTAGGCCGTCCCTTCAGCGGGTGGCCCCAGGGCCTTTCTACTTGGGAAAGGACTGAACAGGGTCGGGATGCGCTCGGCCTTCAGGGAGGTCGGCAGATCAGGTCTTGGCGGGCAAAAAGTCCGCTTAGGGGGACTTTTTGGTGGATCGGTCGAGGCGTCTCAATGCCCTGGCGGCAGCGCGAGCCTTTTTGGGGGGTCGGCGGGGATTGCCCTTCTTCGGGCGGGGAAGGGGTTCATCCTCGTCGTCAACTTTCTCGGGAACGGAGGGAGCCAGAAGCCGGGCGACAAACTCATCGGCGGTTACAACGACAGCTCCTGACCGGGTCGCGCTCCGACGCACCTCGCTGTCATTAGAGACCACGGCAGTCCCCGCGCTGGCGAGTCGGGCCAGCATGTGATCAGCCCTCTCCGGAGCTTTGGAGAAGAGCAGGCGCACTCTCCCGCTGCGGAATGCAGTACCGCCCCAACGTGTGCCGTCGAACACCACGGTGAAATGGTCGCCCGAGACGCGGGCGGCAGCGGCGAGGAGGCGACAGAGCGCCTCGCGCCCCGCTTGCAGGCTCTCGTGCTCCCGCGCGGCGAGTGCCGGCGCGCACCGGATCACATTGTAGCCATCCACCAACCACCGCATAAAAGGATTTTACCACACAGAATCGCGAGACGAATGCTTACTCGGTAGGCTTTTGCAGCAGGTGCGCGGGGACCATCAGCTTTTCGAGCCCTTCGAACGCCCACTCGGTCATGATCGCCAGTATGGCGGCGGGGATCGCCCCTTCCAAAATCAAAGACGTATCATTCAGGGCCAGCCCAGTCACGATCGGCTCGCCGAGCCCACCGGCACCGATAAAGGCAGCTAGCGTGGCAGTCCCGATGTTGATGACGGCCGCAGTCCTGATACCGGCCAGGATCGTCGGAGCAGCTAGTGGCAGCTCGACATACCGCAGGCGCTGTTGTGCGGTCAGCCCCATCCCGATGGAAACTTTCTTCAAGACGGGATCGATCGAAAAGAGAGCCGCAGCCGTGTTTCTCAGGATGGGAAGCAGGGAATAGAGAAAAAGCGCTACGATCGCGGGTATAGCGCCAATACCGAAGAGGGGGATCATGAAGGCGAGCAAGGCGATCGAGGGGATGGTCTGCAGCAATCCGGCGATGTATATCACGGGCCGCGAGATCGCGCGCACCCGGTATGCCAGGATGCCAAAGGGAATGGCAACAACCATGCCTGCGACGAGCGCAACGAACGTCAGCTTGAGATGGGTGACTGTCCGGTAGAACAGCGTGACCCATTTGCTTTCCCCGACGCGCTGTCGCTTCGACTGCAGCAGTCCCCCCTCGCTGAGAAATAGGTGGGCCACCTCTGCAAAGCTCCTCCCCTCCAGAATGACCATCGCGTTGAGTGCCCGCATCTCATCATCCGTAATGGTCCCGGCGAGCTCTCCGAGGATCTTCTTGATCCGCCTATCCAGGTCAGCCCGGACCAAGGGAGCTGCCAGGTATTGCGGAAAGTATTGCTTATCATCTTCTAACAGGAAGAGATCAAACTTTTTGATGTCCCCATCCGTAGTGTAGACATCCGTCACATCCAGCTTGTTTTCCCGAATTGCCTGATAGACAAGCCCGTGCTCGATCCCCACGGGTCGCACAGCCAGTCCGTAGGTCTGAGCCAAGCCGGGCCAACCGTCATGCCGGTTGAGAAACTCATAACTCAAGCCGAAGCGCAGATCGGGATGCGCGGCAAGATCGCTGATCTTTTTCAAGCCGCGTTGCTGCGCAAAGCTTCTGCTTAGCGCAATGGCATAGGTATTGTTGAACCCAAAGGAGTCGAGCAGATCCATGGCAAACTGCTCTTTTAAGGTACCTCGCAGTTCGGCATAGGAAACGCGACGAGACAATTGCAGAATTGCCTCCGCCAGCGTCCCGGAATATTCCGGATAGATGTCGATATTGCCATTCTTGAGCGCCTCAAAACAGATGAGCGTCCCACCCAGGCCGAACTTTCTCTCAACCTGAACGCCCCGGTCCTCGAGGAGCTGGGCGATGATCTCTGAAAGAATGTATCCTTCATTGAAATGCTTGGATCCGACGACGACAGCCTGGTCCGTCGCGGCGAGCGCTCTTGCACCAAGGAGAAAGAACAGCAGCAGGAAAATGATCAGCGTACGCATGTCAACACTGAGCCTCAATCCGCGAGTTGGGACTGAAAAAAACTGTGGACAAACCCATTCGCTGGATTTTCCAGTATCTCCCCACAGGTCCCATGCTGCACGAGCCGCCCTCGGTCCAACACCACGAGCCGCTGGGCGAGCTTGAGCGCTTCGCGAAGGTCATGGGTTACGAGAACAATGGTTCGTGCCTCGGACCGCTGCAAATGCAGGAACTCCCGTTGGATTTCGTTGCGGGTCATGGGGTCGAGTGCCCCAAAGGGTTCATCGAGCAGAAAGATTTGCGGTTGCAGTATCATGGCGCGACAGAGCCCGACCCGCTGCTGCTCGCCTCCGCTCAGCTCATGGGGATACCGTTCGGCATAGGAGAGCGGCAGATTGACCAGCTTCATGAGTTCCTCGGTCCGCACCTTGATGCGCTCTGCGTCCCATTTAGCTAGCCGTGCGAGCAGCGCAATGTTTGTTTCAACCGTCAGGTGCGGAAAGAGGCCAGTCCCTTGGACCGCATAGCCGATGCGCAGGCGGAGTTCGGGGAGCCGTTGATAATTGATCGGCTTGCCGAAGACGACCACGCTCCCGCGGCTCGGTCTGACGAGCCCATTGATCGTTTGGAGCAGCGTCGACTTGCCACTGCCGCTCGGGCCGACCACCGCCGTGGTCACATCGTCGGTGAAGATGAGATCAATATCCTGGAGGGCCTGTACGTCGCCGTAGGACTTGCTGATGTTTTCAAGGGCGATTTGTGTCATCCAATGACCGCAAGGCGGGTGCCTGCGTGCGTCTGGCTGACAAGCCTCACCGGGCACACGTGCGAAAGCCCGCTAAGACGTCACGACGGTCTGGGGTGTAGTAGGTCCGCCAGGTGTTCCGGATCATGCGGGAGCGGGTTATCCAACTGCCCCCGCGCAGAACCTTATGGGTCCCAAACCACGGTTCTGAATACTCTTTGTAGGGATCGGCCACGAAACCGGGATAAGGGCCGAAGGTATCGCTCGTCCACTCCCAGACGTTGCCGATCATCTGCCGACAGCCGAACGGGCTGTCGCCATCAGCCATGGCGCCCACGTCGATGACTCCTCCCGCTCGTCCGTCAAGGTTCGCCCGACCGGAAAAGATGGGGTCGTCTCCCCACGGAAATTGCCGCTTGCGCACCGCGATCCCCTGCCCGTTGGGGTTCGGCTCTGCGCTCGCGGCGGCTTCCCACTCGGCTTCGGTCGGTAAACGCCGTCCTGCCCACCGACAGTATGCCTGTGCCTCGAACCAGTTGACGTGAATGATGGGATGGTGTTCTTCCAGCGGGACAACCTCGTCATAGCTTCGCCGGGACCAACAGCTGTCCGACGACGGCTGCCAATAGATGGGATGCTCGGCGCCCACCTTCTCTCGCCAGCGCCAGCCTTCGTCACTCCAGAACTCGCGCCTGAGATACCCTTTGTCCTCCACAAAGGCCGCGTACTCGCTGTTGGTGACCGGCGCGCGCGCGATGCGAAAAGGGTGGATCTGGACGGGATGGGCCCACTTTTCGTTGTCAAAGACGAAGGGAAGATCCGGGGTCGCACCAAGGAGGAAGGTTCCACCAGGAATCTTCGCGTCGCCGGCGAGGTGCCCGCCCGTTTTGGGTGTTTCTTCTGGGACGGTGGAGAAACCAGGGCGAGGATATCCGAGGGTCTGCCGAGTGTAGGTAAACGCCTCATCGTGCATATCCTCATGGAAAAGGCCAAGCCGGTAGAAGTAGATGTCCTCCTCGTCGAGGGGAATGGTGTTGAGCCGCTCTACAAGTCGGTCGAGCACCTCCTGCATGTAGGCTAACGTCTCTTCTCTGGTCGGCAGGGGCAGGTCCCATCGGGTGTCGTGCGGGATCGCGACGGAGTCATAGAGCGCATCGGCGTCCGCACGAATCGATGCCGCTTTCCCGCAATGCCGCAAGACCCACTTTTCTTGGAACCAGGCCACATGCCCGATCTCCCACAATAACGGATTCACGATCTTGAGACGCGGCCCAATCAACTGTTCATCGGTCAGGTCAGCAACGAGCTCGAGGGTGCGTGAACGGGCATCGATCAAGGCATCAGCAAGTTCGGAAGCAGATGTTTTCGCATGCGCATTCATGAGTCCCTCCAGGATCTGACAAATATCTTCCTACCCCAGTCGAGTCGCACGTCTAACCCCACACGGCTTTCGCCGTTTCCACGATCAGGCGCAGTGTGCGTCTCTGATCATCCATAGAGACCCGATTGCCAATAATCGAGCTGGAAAAACCACACTGCGGACTGAGCGCCAGTCGATCCAGCGGCACGAAACGACTGGCCTCGCGAATACGCATTGTGAGCTCCTCCTGAGTTGCCGTGTACGCGCTTTTCGTGGAGACGAGTCCCAGCACGACCATCTTATCTTCAGGCACTTCCCTGAGGGGCTCGAAAGAGCCGGAGCGGGCGTCATCGTACTCCAGCAACAGCCGATGGGCGCGGATATCGTTGAAGATGCGCTTAGCGATGGGCTCGTACCCCCCCACGGCCAGCCACCGGCTGCCCTGGTTGCCCCGTCACAGGTGAAAACCAAAAGTCACCCCGCGAAAATCACCCATGACGGCGTTGTCCATCTCGATGCCCTGCTTCAGCCACCGATCGAGATTCCACCCATGCGACTCGTAGAAGGCCCGTGTTTTTGGATCGACAAGTAAGCCGTAGTGCGGCGCATCGATTTGGATGTACGTTGCCCCGAGTCGGACCAGCTCAGCCATCTCGTCGCGGAGAATATCTGTCACATCGGCAAGAAAATGCTCGAAGGTGGGATAAGCCTCCCGCGAATGCTGAGGCGACCAGAAATTGGCCCAAAGGCTCGGACTCGGCAGCGTCACTTTGGGGGTTCGAGTCGTCCGGCCACGCAGATACGCAAACTCCTCCGCCGAAAGGTGTCGCCGACGCGTGAGCCTTTTGACAGCCCCCAAGGAGACTGGCCTGTCAACATGCAGATTCCCGACTTCTCCTTCACCATGCCACTCTCCCCACAGAAAGGCTTCGGGAGGGCATTCACCAAAGCCGTCGATGGCCGAGGTCATCTGGCTCTGGAATGACTGCCGACGCATCTCCCCATCGGTCACCACCTCGAGCCCAGCCTCTTCTTGAAGCGCCACCGCTTCATTGACCGCCCGATCCTCGATGACTTTAAAGGCGGACGGCATGATGATGCCGCTGGCGAGGTCCTCCTGGGCTTTCAGCAGCCAGGGGGGGCGCAGCAGGCTTCCGACGACGTCGGCACGGCTTGCGATCATGGCTCCTCTGGCCTGTTGATCTCGGAAAGGGGTCAAGTGGGGGGAGCACTCTAGAAGGATGATTTTACTGCAGGCTCTTGGAAAGCGAAAGGGCAAAGAGGTTATTTGGATCTGTATCCCACCGCAACAGTTGAAGCCCGGCTTGTGCAAGCATCGTGTCCATCATTCCACGCGTATACTTGCAACTGATCTCTGTGCGGATCGATTCACCCTGTGCGAGATTCACGGTGAGGTCAATCGCGTCGATCCAGACTTGATGAGATTCGCGGGCCACCAGGTGCATTTCGATCCGTGATTCCTCTTCGTTGTAAACGGCAAGATGCTCAAAACGATCGAGGTCAAAATTGGCATCGAGGTGTTGATTGATGACGGAAAGAATATTTCGGTTAAAGGCCGCAGTGACGCCGGCCGAATCGTTATAGGCGCGTTCCAGGACATCCACATCTTTGACGAGGTCCGTGCCCAGCAGGAACCGGTCTTTCGGCCCAAGCAGACGAGCGACGTTCCTCAGAAAGCTGCTGGCCTCGTCGGGGGTCAGGTTTCCAATGGTTCCCCCCAGAAAGATAATCAGTCGAGGCCCACCTTCCGGGACATTCTCCACGGGATGTTCGAAGTCACCGATCACCCCATGCACCCGTAATCCATGGTAATCGTCACTGAGCGCATGGGCCGTCCCCCGGAGCTGCTCTTCGCTGATGTCGATCGGCACGTAGCAATCGAGGAGGCCGGCGCGGGCCATCGCATCGAGGAGGATGCGTGTCTTGAGGGAGTTTCCCGAGCCGAACTCCACCAGGGTCGTAGATTGACACGACAAAATAATCTCATCGGCGATCTGTTCGAGCAACGCGCGTTCCGTGCGGGTCTGGTAGTACTCGGGAAGCTCAGAGATCTGCTCAAACAGCGTTGCACCTCGCACGTCGTAGAAGTACTTCGGGGGCAATTCCTTCGGCGTTTGAGTCAGTCCCCGTCGGACATCCTCGGCAATATTGGCGAAGGGACCCCCGCCGGCCACTTGTCGGTCGATATGGATCTTCGGCAATCGTTTTCCCGACACCATCACCTCCTTCGTTGATCGACATCCGTCGACCGACGACCGCCATCCAACTGCAATCAACAGTCATTGAACCGTGATTCGTGAACTAGTCGTTCATCGGTCGTCGGTCATCGCTAAACTAGATGCTGCTGGAGTTCACGCAGATCATCCAGCAAGAGATCAGGCCCTGCCGCTTGAAGAATCGCGGCCGGTCGCAGACCGTACGTGACCGCGACACTAAAGATTCCCGCCTGTTTTGCCATTTCGATATCGGCGGGGCTATCTCCCACCATAGCTGCCAGCCGACTCTCAACTCCAATGGCCTTGAGGACTTTCCTGACAGGTTCTGGATGCGGTTTCGTTTTGACCGTGCTGTCACCACCCAACACGAGTTCAAAATATGAATCGACCTTGAGCCCCTCGAGAATACGCAGGGTGAAATCGAGGGGTTTGTTGGTCACGATGGCCTTTCGCTTTCCTTGGAAATGTTCAAGGGTCTCCCGGACCCCCGGATAGAGGCGGGTCTGATCGAGCAGGTGGACCCCGTAATACTCTCGAAAGAACGCGACCCCCTGGCTTATCACGTCCCGATGCTCGGGACCGAGTGCCCGGCTGAGGAGGGTGTGGACGCCGTCCCCGATATACTCGCAGACTTGCTCCATCGGAAGTGCGGGAAGCTTAAGTCTCTGGAGGGCGTTATTGACAGCGCCCTTGAGGTCGGCCCGCGTATCGGCGAGCGTGCCGTCTAAATCGAAGATTAGCAACTCCACGCGCTTAGCAGGCTTCAATCCTCCCTCCGTTTGGCGAGATAGACCTCGAGCCGACGGACCGCTTCCCGGATGTTTTCGAGTGAATTGGCGTAAGAAAAGCGGATGTGTCCTTCGGCCTCGCTCCCGAAGTCGATACCCGGTGTGACCGCTACCTTGGCCTGCTCAAGGATGTCAAAGGCGAGCCGATATGAGTCGCCGGCGAACGCGGTCGCATCGGCGAGCACGTAAAAGGCGCCTTGAGGCTCCCGGGAGATGACGAAACCGATTCGACGCAGGGATTCAACCACGTATAGGCGTCGCTCGTCGTAAATCTGCCGCATTTTCTCGACCTCGGCCTGGGCCCCTTCGAGCGCCGCGAGTGCAGCTCGCTGGACAAAGTCGCTGGCAGAGATGAAGAAGTTTTGATGCATCTTCTGCAGTGGCCGGATCAGGGGTCTCGGAACAATGACATACCCCAGTCTCCAGCCGGTCATGGCGTAGGCCTTGGAAAAGCCGTTCAACACGACGGCGTGATCGGTGTACTCCAGGATCGAATGCTCCTCTCCCTCATACGTCAACCCGTGGTAAATCTCGTCAGAGATGACCAAGAGGCCGAGATCGGCCAGGTTCTGAAGTGAGGTCCCCGGAAGAACGGCCCCCGTCGGGTTGGCGGGGGAGTTAATCAGAACGGCCTTGGTCCGCTCGCCGGTCTGCTGCTGGACCGCATGAGGATCGAGCTGGAATCCGTCCCGTTCACGAACCAAGACGAAAGAGGGCTGGCCACCGGCAAATCGGATGAAGTTGGGATAGCAAGCGTAGTGGGGATTGGTCAGGACGACCTGGTCCCCGGACTCCAGGATCGCTGAGAAGAGAAGCCACATGGCGGGGGACGTGCCGGTGGTTACGAGGATCTGTTCGGGTGACACGCGGACTCGGTATCGGCGGGCGTAGTGCTCGGCTATGGCCTCCCGCAACTCCCAGACGCCGAGGCTGTGCGTGTATTTGGTCCGTCCGTCCTGCAAGGCCTTCCACGCCGCCTCCCGAACACAGGTGGGAGTTGGAAAGTCGGGTTCACCCAGCTCCAGATGGATCACGTGCTCCCCCTGCTTCTCGAGCTCTTGAGCGCGCTCGAGCACCTCCATCGCGATAAACGGGGGCAAGCTCTCTGACCGATGTGCGACCCGAACCCTCTTCATCCTCGCTCCAAGAATCGCCAAGGAACCGGAAGCGAGACAAGCCAACGCAGCTCGGACAACTCCACAAACCGCTCGAACCCCTCCAGGTGTTTTGGAGTGAAATCGAAGGATAGCTGCTTGCGAAAATAATACAGGCATGCTTCCTCGGTGATGCCGACCCGCGTATGCAGCGTCGCACTCAGCGTCTCCACCCGGCCCAGACTATAGGTCTTGGAAGCCAGCAGCGCTCGATGAAGCGCTCGGGTTCGCTCAGGATCCGCCTCGTAAAAATCCTCTCTCACCGCCCACAGGGCAAAGACGAATGGTAGCCCGGTGAACTCTTTCCAGCCCTGCCCCAGGTCCAGCTGATGCGGATACCTGCGGGCATGACCCGCCCGCAGCGCCGGATCGCCGATCAGGAGACCGGCGGCGACCTCAGGGGGAAGTATCTCGGGCACTTCTCCCCGAAGATAGGCCGGGTGCACCCCGTAGCTTTTCTCTAAGAGCAACCGGAGCAGATAGACAGAGGTGAGCGATTCCTGAGTGACGAGG
This sequence comes from Methylomirabilales bacterium (SeqCode), assembly GCA_041599135.1. GTDB lineage: Bacteria > Methylomirabilota > Methylomirabilia > Methylomirabilales > CSP1-5 > CSP1-5. The sequence continues at coordinate 22,546 of JBFHXD010000028.1, forward strand.
ACCTTTTGCCCACCCAGGTCTTTGAGCGGCAGTCGACTCAGGCACTGCACACTTCCCACCGCGCCGTCACAGGAGATGGCCAGGTCTGGAAGGAGCCGATATTTTTGAGGGGCCTGGGCATAGGCGACCGAAGAAATCACCGAGATATCGAGGTCGCCACGCTCGAGCATTTGATTGAGTTCCGCCGGCGTCCCCTCGATCAGATCGCAGGTGGCCGCGATGGCCCCCTCTTCGATCCCGTAATAGACCGGCTCGCTATTG
>JBFHXD010000029.1:0-22718 GCA_041599135.1 Methylomirabilales bacterium (SeqCode)
AAAGATGCCGCTTCCCCCTGCATCGAGCGAACCCACAAAGACCACTGTCCCCCCATTGTTCATTGCGGGGAGATTGAAAAAGCTGAAGGCACCGCTGCTGCTCGCGATGGTGGTGGTACGGGTTCCGTCACTGGTGAAAACGCCGCTGCCACCACCGTCGAGGCCCGCCCCAAAGGCCACCGCTCCCCCATTCCCGATGGAGACGGAGTTGAAAGAGCTGAACATGCCGCTGCTATCGACCATGGTCGTAGTCGGCCCGCCGCTGCCTGTAAAGATGCCGCTGACCCCGGAGAGATTTGCCGAAAAGGCCACCGTCCCCCCGTCGGTAATTGAAGGGGCGCTGAAGAAGCTAAAGCCGCCGCTACTGTCGGCAATCGTCGTGGTGGTGGTCGTCCCGTCGATCGTGAAGATACCGCTCGCGTCTGGCATGCCGTCGCCATCTGTGTCAAGGGAAGCTGAGAAGGCCACCGTCCCCCCGTCATTGATGGCAGCCGAACCAAATTGCAAGAAGGGGCCGCTCGTGTCCACCAGCTTCGTGAACGTGTAGGATGCGGCCTCGCCGCTTGCCGCAAAACCAAGGACAAGACCCGTAGCCGCAGCATAGATGATCAGGTGCAGTCGCATGCTCGTTCTTGTTTTCTTCAGCATCACCAAGACCTCCCAGCCGCGAGAGGGTGTCTCCGGCTACCAAAGGGGGAGGCAACGACCGTGCCAGGCACCCAATCGTGGGGAGGCGGACGGGCCAACTCCTTGAATCGTCTCTCTCGAATGGGTCGTTGAACCATGCTCTTGCGGGAGGTGAAGCACCCTGGTGAGGGTGGGAAATTCTGCCAAAATGTCATACGGGACACGGACAGGCTGGCCTGACGAGATGGCTACTGACAAGACCTTGGAGTACGAAAAACCCTTGACAGCCAGCGGAACGCGAGGGAGAATCGGGCAGATTTTTAGTGCAAGATTGCAACAATTGCTTGCAAGGTGGAAAAAGAGCTGGGAACACACGAGGTCGCTCGCCTTGTCGGTATCCCCTACCGGACCCTGATGCACTGGGTTTCAACCGGATTGGTCGCTCCCGCGCCATTGGTCCAAACGAGAGGACGCCGCCGGGTGCGTTTTCGCCCCGAGGATATCCGCGAGGTTCGACTGATCGCCGAACTACGCCGCCACCTGAGCGGGCCGCAGCTGCGAAACGCCCTCAATTATCTGCGCCGTCTGGGGCATAACCCCCTCTCCACAGGTCGGTTTATGGTGGTGGAGCTCTACTCGGGACGGAAAGAGTTCATCAAGGTGGTAGGGAACCGCGAGGCAATCCGTTTGATCCAACAAGACGCAGCGGGACAGCGTGCGTTGATCCCGTATACAGAGGCAGAGCTTGAGGCTGGACTCAAAACAGGGAAGATCAGAGTCCTCTTCAGGAGCGGGTAACACCGGCCTCGGGAGACCCCTGAATGTCTCTCTGGGCCATCGTCAAGGGTGCAGGGGTCAGATGCCGGCAAGGCCTGGCCCTTTTTCTTTGCCGACCGACGATCGGAGGGTGGAGACGACTGAGTCGTTCCACAAGGTCGAATAGAAAAGGGAGGTATGCCATGAGCGAAGTGAGGGTTCTCGGTGGTTCGAGAAAGGATTGGTTCAAGCGGAGGGCGAGCAATCTCGGAGACCTTCCACGGCGGGCCCTGGTGGGGACGGCCTATTGGGCAGGGTACGTCAGCACCAACTGGCACCTCGGACGGAATCGCGTCCGCCGATCGCTCCCCCCGGCCCTGGGGGTCATCGATGGGGATCCGGTAGTGACAGGACAAACAGGGACTGCTGCGTGCATCACGATCCTCACGGTGCAACCATGGGCCTCAGACCTGCTCGTGGAGCGGTTCCTGATCGGCTATGCGGCCAAGCTGCAATCGGCCGATGGCTTCCGGCAGGCGGTCCTCGCCCGGGACCAGAGCAACCCCGATCTCTATGTGGCGATGACCCTGTGGGACAGCCCAGGCCAGGCCCAAGCGGCACCGGAGCTGCCCGACGATATGCAGCATTTCGTGCTGATCCGCTCGAAGCTGCTTGAAGTCGTGGGCCGAAAACTTCGCTCCACCTGGGACGGCATTGACCGGCGACGGAGAGACCGACGCAGTGGAAGGGATCGACGCCATGCCGCGGCCGCGAATTAACGGGTATGCGACTCCCCTCCTATTACACCCGGCTGGGGATCAAGCGAACGGCGTCGCCTGACGAGATCCGACGGGCCTTTCGCAGGGCGGTCAAGAGATTGCCCCCAACGGGTGCTTCGGAGCACTGGCGGGAGATCCTCGAGGCCTATGCGGTGCTCCGGGATCCAACCGCCCGGCGGCGGTACGACGCCCGCCGTCGGGGACGTGCATGGGGTCGCCAGATCGCCGCCAGACTCCCAAAGCCCCGCGGGTCGCCCTCCACGCTTAACCTGGTCGTGTGGTTTGGCCTGGCAACCTCATGCTGGGTGATGCACCGCCTGACGACCAGGCGAAAATGGGGCGAGAAAAGCCCACCGGAGCCGCGCCCCATTGCCCTCCCCGCCACTTTTCAAAATCACCAAGGCACCGCCGTTGACCTGCTGGACGCGTTCCTCGGCGAGGTGCGCCGGCTGATGGACACGGAGGCGCCCCCCGAAGAGCTGGGCCAGCAACTGTCAGCCTTGCTCGCAACCTATCGCGGTGCGGCCACCTCCCATGTGCAAGACGTCGAGCCGGTCACGATTCAGATCAGCGAACCATACGAGGATGGAAACCTCGATGCGCTCGCCTTCAGGATGATTTGGGGAGTACAGACGGAGAGAGTTCAAACCCGCATTCCAGCCGACGGATCGAGGGTGGAAACGGTGGAGGGTGAGTCGTTCGTTGGTGCCGAGGGCGGGACTCGAACCCGCACGGACCTTAGGCCCGAGGGATTTTAAGTCCCTTGCGTCTGCCTATTCCGCCACCCCGGCATGGGCGTTATCTTCCAACACCTGAGTGGCAGTGTCAACCCCGTTACCGCGGACGGCTGATGGGATACCCCACTACCCGAATTTATGACGCACATATTTGCCCACATTTCGCATTTCAAAAAACAGACTGTGTAGAGGCTCTGCGAGAAAGAGGAACCGATCGACATAGTCAATATATTCCTGCACGGCTCGATTTCCCTGCTCCATCAACCATTTCTTTTTCTCCAGATCATCGCCGATCGTCAGAAAATCCACCGTCCGAATATTGCCGATATAAATATTAATACTCCTTCGCAACTCACTCCTTCTTAATATGTATTTTCCTTGTGTATCTATCGATTTCGTGATGTGACTGATTAAGTATTCAAAAAAACTTTCCTCGCCCTTATCACCATCGCTTTCGTTCTCGGACACATCACCACTCGGGTTTCCACTCATTTCACCGTCGCTACTTTCCCCCCATCCCTCTGCCAGCTTCAATCCAATCGTGGGAGGCAATCCCCCTGTATCCTTATCCGTGTTGAAAATGTCTATGGGATAGGGGTTAATCAAACCCCCGTCCGTCAGTTCGTAGACCCGACCATGCTCATCCGTCCACTTAAAGGGTTGATAGATGGGCACTAAGCCCGTCGAAGCCCGTACGGCTTCGACCACTGAGGCATTCGGCGTTCGGTCTTTCGAGAAGACCATCTCTGTTTCCCTCGAGTGGTTATAGGCGATCAGCCGCAGGTCTTTGGGGAGGTCCGCAAAAGTGGCGTACGGGCTAAATCCTTTATTTTTTAAAAGATTAGACGTCCAGTCCATAATGGTTTGGCCATCATCGAGCCCTTTATTCGTGCGTAATCGTGAAAACACAAAGTGTTCTTTGAATATTTTTGTCCCGCGTAATCTTGAGTTCGTCTTTTTCTTTCTGGCTCGATACAAGACAGGTCCGGCGAATTGTGAAAAGTCCGTTTCATACACCACACGTTTCAGTTCAGCCGCATTATACCCTGCAGCGATCCCCACGCCGACGAAAGACGCGGCCGAAACCGCTGCAATGTTTCGAATGTCAATATTGCGAAGCCCGAATGCCTCCAAACCACCAACGTGGGCAACGGCTCTGATACCACCGCCTTGAAGGACCAGATCAACTACCCGTGAACCCACGCTACCTCCATATGCCCTACCGTGTTATCATTTTTTCCGGGCTGTATTGGATTCAAGTGAGGCCAGCTTGCGACGGAGCGGCTTTTTCAGAATATTCTTGGGGATTTCATCCACGAAATCAACAAAGCGAGGCACCTTAAACGGCGCAAGGCCCTCCTTGCAGAAGGTAATGATGTCGTCAGCCGTGAGTGCTCCCTTTTTCCGTGGGACGACACAGGCCTTGACGCCGCAGCCCCGGAAATCATCAGGGACACTGACCACCACCACTTCAGCCACATCGGGATGTTCGGCAATGTGGCGTTCCACTTCACTCGGCTGGACCTTTTCACTCCCCACTTTAATCATGTCATCTTTGCGCTCAACATAATAGAAGAAGTGATCATCATCTCGCCATACGAGGTCACCGGTAAACAGCCATTCGCCCTTCAGCACTTCGGCCGTTTTCTTCTGGTTTTGCCAATACCCCTTCATGACCTGTGGGCCCCGGATGATGAGTTCCCCCATCTTCCCAGCGGAGACCTCCTTGCCATTCTCGACGTCAACGACCCGGGCATCGGTATCCGCAATCGGGATGCCCATTGTGCCAAGCTTATGCGTCACGCCACGGGGCGTCAGCAAGGCGACGGGCGATAATTCGGACATCCCGAAACCCGGCGAGACGCGGCAACTGCTCAACGACTCGAATTTGAGCTGATGTTCTTCTTGCAGCTTGCTTCCCCCACACGTGATAACTTTGAGGTACTTGGTCGCCTCTGTGAGCGTCGTTTTATATTTGAGCAGCGCGTGGAGCAGCGCGGGGATCGCAGGCCATACCGTTACCCGATGGGACTTCAAGAGTTGCACCACCGTTTTCCCAGAAAATTTTGGGATGAGAACATTATTCGCGCCCAGCATCACCGACAAGTGCATCCCAACCGTGAGGCCGTAGGCATGAAAGAACGGAATGACGCTGAGAAAAACTTCTTCGCCGTCCTCCAATGCGGTAGAAAAGGCCTTACATTGCACCAAATTCACCAATATATTACGATGCGTGAGCATTACCCCTTTGGGTTCCCCTGTTGTTCCACTGGTATACAGCAACGTTGCGACGTCCTCCGGCTGAGAACGCACATACGCACATTCCTTTTTTTCTAAGGAGGACAGCACATCACGAAAAGAGACATGCCTTTGAGGTAACACTGGCTTCTTTTTAAAGACGTCCCGGAGGAAAATGGCCGTGCTGTATCCAAACGACGCAAAGTCCGAAATGTGTGTCACCAGAATAGCGCATTGAGAAATAAATCGTTTTGCGACGATCGGCAAAAACTGATCGAGCGTGATAATGACCTTGGGTTGGGCATTTCGGAGAATCTTTGTGCATTCTGTTTTCGTCAACAGTGGATTGATCGGCACTGTAATGGCGCCAACGGAGAGCGTGCCGTAATCCGTGATGACGCGTTGTGGACAATTGGGAAGAATAATAGCCACCCGATCATGCGGCTGAACCCCCATATTCCGCAAAACATCCCCAGCGGCATACACCATGGTTAACAATTCCCTGTACTTAAGTGCCTTTCCTAAAAAGTAGAGTGCGGGTTTTTCAGGAAAGCGAAGTGTGGTCAGGAGCAGCATCTCAAAGAGGGTATGGTCGGGGTACGCGAGGCTATGGGGGACGCCAGGATCATACCATCGGAGCCATGGCCGTTGTTCATAAATACTCATCAACTGAAGGATCCTTTGCCCTGACTAGACAGGAGCTGTTCAGCTTCCCTGAAATACTCGCACGGTTGAAATCGATCTCCATAGGCCGCTGCCAAGGCATCCAAGTCTGCTCGGGTTTGATCCACGCCGTCGCGGGTCATTTCCTTCAAGAGTCCAGCTCGAAATGCCGGAAACCCAGCCCCATATAACATCGCAAGATCAACCTGCCACGCCTCCCCCACAATGCCTTCTTCCAGGCAGCGAAGGGCTTCGTCTCTCATCGGCAGCATCAAACGCTTCATCAATTGTTCTCGTGAGATTGCCCTGGGTGCACCTGCGTACTTCTCTCGGACAATCTGACACACGTCATTATTCTCTTTGCCCTCTTTCCAGAACGTGAGCGGCTTTTTCCCTGCCGGGACCATATCTGTCATCAACGAGTGGACCGCAATTCGATCCCCTAACTTTCTCAGCGATTCGAGGACATGGATAGCGGTCTCGACACCAACATAGTCTATCAGGGCTAACGGCCCCATGGGACGCCCGGAATCAATGGCCATACCAAATTCCTCGGCCGCTGTATCGATTTCGGTCATCGGTATACCTTCGGCCACCAGCAGCACGCCCTCTATCAAATACCGTGACAAGATTCGATTCACCAAAAAACCAGGGCCATCCCGAACAACTACCGGCAGCTTCCCGATCACGCTGCCGACCTCGACCGCTTTGGCCAGGGCCTCTGGGGATGTAAAATCAGCCTGCACAATTTCTACTAATTGCATCTTTCGTACCGGGTTGAAAAAGTGCATGCCGACACAGCGTTCCTTCTGTCTCGCTTTCTCCGCAATTTCTGCAACCATGAATGATGAGGTATTCGTCGCAAACACGGCCTCCCGTGGTGCTACCGCTTCGAACTCCTCGAGCAATTGTTGCTTCCATGGCAGCACTTCCTTAATTGCCTCGATCACAAACGGTGTGGTCCTAAAATCTTCCCAGGACAGTGTTGGACGGACGTTGAGGAGACGTAGCTCGAACTCTGGTCGCTTGATGATCTTTTTCGCAAGGTCATCCTTTTTTATCGTGGCGATTCTATGCATACCGGCACAGAGAAATTGTGGCTCCAGATCCTTGAGGCTGACCCGAAACCCTCGATCGGACATCTCTCCCGCAATTTGAGCGCCCATTAAGCCAGCACCAACGACTCCGATGCTATGTTTTGAGGGATCAAAAAATGGCGATCCAAGTTTTTGCTGTTTCATCTTTTGCGTTGACAGGAGGATTTCAATCAGGTCTTTGGATAATCGTGAGACAACCAGTTCAAGTAGGCGAGGCATTTCAGCCTCGACACATGCCTGCTGAACAGGCATGCGCAGTCCCCTTTGAATCGCGTCAACCGCCTTCACAGGAGCCGGATAATGATCTTTGACACGTGCGCTGATCATCTGTCGCGCTTTCGGAAAAGTGATCAGATCCCGAATCCCCGGCCATCCGAGAACTTTGTGGACAAACCTTGTCTTCCGAATTCTTCCACGCCTCGATTGTAACCACAACTCCTGGACCCTTTCGATGGCCACCGCAACAAAAGCTTCTTTCTCAATCGTATCGATTGTTCTTGGGCCCGGTTGATTAACTACCAGATCATCAATGACTCCACGCTTGAGGGCCGGATATGCATAAATGTTTTTTCCAGTCGTGATGAGGTCAAGGGCGTCTGGCAAACCAATCAGTCGAGGGAGGCGTTGGGTACCGCCAAAGCCGGGAATAATGCCAAGTTTAACTTCGGGAAGGCCCAATACCGCCTTATCGGTTGCTACCCGCCACTGACAGGCAAGTGCGAGTTCGAGCCCTCCTCCCAGGCACAGTCCATCAATCGCGACGACCCATGGTTTCTGACCCTCTTCAATACGTGCGAAGAGCATATGGGTTTCCATCACGAATTGTTTACATGTCTCATGGTCCGTGATTTCGTATATTTCGTTGACATCCGCGCCCGCAATGAAAGAGCCTTTCAGGCTCACCAACACAATACCCTTCACCCGTTGTTCCGCTGTCACATGATTGACAAGCGCCGTAAATTCCCGTAAGGCTTCTGAACTTAAGATGTTGACAGACTTGCCCTGGTAATCGAATCCGACAATCAAGACGCTACTGTCCAGGAGTCGAGTTTTAAAATGTCGGAATGTCCCTTCCACCTTTATTTCCCTTCCACGATCATCGCGATACCTTGACCGCCTCCGATGCATGCACTCACGAGGGCCCTTTCCGCCTCGCGCCTGTTCATCTCTCGAAGAGCGGTAATGATCAGCCGCATACCTGAAACCCCAACGGGATGGCCTAACGCAATCGCCCCTCCATGAGGATTCAGGACGCTGTCATCTACCTCCCCAAGGGCACGATCCAATCCGTATGAACCGAACCATTTTTGCATGAGTGCATCTGACGCCATGGTGCGAACACAAGCCAGTACAATGGCAGCAAAGGCCTCATTGAGCTCAATGACCGAGAAGTCATTGAGCGATAATTTGGTTTTCTTTAACACTTTGGCCATCGCTCCTGCCGGACTTAAACCCATTCGGCTCGGATCAAAACCGATATCCTCGTAATCCCCAACGTATCCGAGAGTCGGGAGTCCAAGACTTCTGGCCTTTTCCTCGCACATGAGCAGAATACACGCAGCCCCGTCCGTAACTTGAGACGAATTTCCTATGGTGACCGTGCCGTGCTTTTTGTCAAAAAACGGCTTGAGCTTTTGCAATGCCTCCATGGTTTGATCATGACGGATTCCATTATCGAGCTCCACACAGACATGGCCGTTTTGCGTCGGGACGTAGATCGGACTAATTTCCTCTCTAAAAATTTTCTCTTGGGCCTCTGACGCTTTGTGATGAGACCGGCAAGCAAACATATCTTGGTCTTGGCGGGTCATACCAAAGCTCGGATCTTTTGCGAGATTCTCCGCGGTCATCCCCATGATCAAGTCACACGTGGGATCTGTAAGACCCAGCTTTAAGCCGATGAGCGGCTGATAATCTTTATGCCAGAAGCGAAAGAGTTGTAAGTATAACCTAAAGAGTGGAGCAATTTTGGCGGAGGAAGTCTTTGCGCCTACCAGGTTTTTAAAGGACTGTGTCACTCCGGGTTGGTAGAAGAAGGGAATGCGGCTCATGGATTCTGCACCGGCGATTAATATCGTATCGGCAGACCCTGATTCAATCCACAGACGGCCGTAGTGAACCGCGGCGACGCCCGACCCACAGTTCTTCCCGAGTGTATCTGCTGGAATAGAAGCGGGTAAACCACCCTTGACCGCCATAACCCGAGCAACGTTTGGCGCATGGGGGGGAGTAGCCACATTACTGCCAATTACGCGATCAACAATTGTATTGGGCAGATTCCAATTATCGAATCGCTGGAGCATTTCTCGAACTACCAAAGCGCCGAGAAGATCTGCCTCGACGTCTTGAAATTGGGTCCCTTCCTTACAAAAGGCGGTCCGAAACCCATCGACGATCGCCACTTTTCTCATTTTTTCCTCTTTGGAAAATCACGTGCGCCCCAGAGGACCTGGTACGACGGTGGTGCCGCGTGCCGACAGCGTTGTCTGCTCGTGTGTTTCACCGCGTGATCGCTCCGACGGCCGCCAGGAGGAGGGTCAGCGCCTCGAAAAAACAATTTTTACGCGGATTTATGCAAGAAGGAGGCCAAGCAAAACAGGCTCCACTTGACATCGTCACGCCATCTCTTGGCGGGATACGATTCGTGACTCGCTGGTGGAACTTGCATGAATCCCCTGACGTTACATCCATTGAGGAAACACTTCATGCACTCTCGCCATGGGTCCATTTCTTGCATACCTCTTCAACGGAAAAACAAAAACATGACCAAGAAATTAAAACTTGATCAATCGATAGAGGTCGCGGAGGCTTCTCGGGAGCGACAAAAACACGAGGGATTTCTTGCCGGTCTCTTTGAGGCCGACGTCCGATCAAGCTCTTTCCCTCAGCATTACCCCAATCCAACTCCCCAAGCCGAATCCTTCTTGAGCACTCTTCAACACTTCATGCATGCAAAGGTTGATCCCGAGGCGATCGACAAGGCAGGAGAAATACCGGACGAACTCATTTCTGACTTACAAAAGATGAAAGCGTTCGGGATCAAAATCCCCGAGCAATACGGGGGCCACGGTCTCTCGCAAGCCGAGTATCACTCCATAGGCGTTCTCGTGGGAGGTCACGATGCGTCTCTGACCGCCCTTCTGTCGGCCCACAATTCGATCGGCGTTCCCGAACCGTTGAAGCAATTCGGGAACACAGACCAAAAAGAGCGATTCTTACCGCGTTTGGCTCAGGGTGAAATCTCAGGTTTTGCGCTGACGGAGGAAGGGGCAGGCTGCGATATTTCCCAAGTCAAGGCATACGCTGTCAGAGTACAAAAGGATGCCAAGACTGTCGGGTATCGTCTCACTGGCAGAAAACTCTATACGACAAACGCTCCGAAGAATAATCAAGACTTTTTAGCTTCTCTTTTAGTAGTTATTGCACGCATCGTTGATGACCCGGAGGAGGTTCATAATCGTGACGCCGAGAAATGTTTCGGCGCCTTCATCGTCGAGACCAAGACAGATGGGTGCAAGGTCTTGGCCAGGCTCAGATTTGAAGGCGTGAGGGCGATCTATAACGGCGCCTTGGATTTCTCTAATGTGTACGTTCCTGCTGACAATCTGCTCGGTCACGAAGGGGACGGGTTAAAAATCGCTCTCACCACGCTGACCATCGGGCGCCTCACGCTGCCGGCCGCCTGTCTCGGCGCACTGAAAAAGTGTCTGTGGCTCGGTCGCTTGTGGGCAAAAGAGCGTGTGCAGTGGGGAAAGTCGATTGGTGAGCATGGACTCATTTCGGAAATGATCGTCCGCATGGCCGCTCGGACGTTGGCGCTTGAGGCCATCGTCAGGATGACCGGTGTGTGGGTGGATATGAAACAGGATGTCCGATTAGAATCAGCCGCCGCAAAAATTCTTGCGACGGAATGGCTTTGGGATGCGGTCAATGATGTCCTGCAGATTCGAGGAGGCCGCGGGTTTGAGACGACGTACTCGTTGCTCAGCCATAATGAACTCCCGATACCCGTCGGGCGCATGATGCGTGATGCACGTATCAATCTTATCTGGGAAGGTACGAGCGAGATCATGCGAATGTGGATTGGGAGAGAATGCCTTGCGGAATACATTAAACACGGGATGAATCTGAAGTTCGGGAGCATGAAAGAAAAGGCATCTGCGGTTTCCTATTATGCCAGAATGATACTCCGGGCCTGTAATCCCTTTTCAGGATTTGACTATACGCAAAAAATGGCTCGGGCATTAACACGGCTCGCCGTCTTTGGGACGATGTATCACCAGACAGCTCTTCAGCATAAACAACTATTCCTAAGGACACTTGTAGATACCAGCATTTTGCTGTTCGCCTCAAAGGCGGTCTCTTCCTATGCGGCCTCCGCAGAAGTATCGCACAAGCATCTCTCCCACGAATTGGCGGCGTTCTTTTGCAATGACGCAAAGAAAACCATTCGGCCGACGTCTTCACTCAGAAAATACATTGTGAATAAAGACGATACGAAGGTGTATAAGATCGTCAAGAGGATTTTACATGGAGAGGCCGAGTGGCTTGAGGAAGGGATTGTGAAGAACGATCTGCTGCATCCGTCGCTTCAGTAGCTCTCCCGCTTCAATCGTTCCTTAATCAGCTCTGGGGTGACTTCACGGGACGCGGTCTTTCCGTGACCAACCGTCCAGTGGACGAGCTCCTTGAGCAACACGACGCGCTCTATCATCTCCCGGATCTCGTTGAGGCGAGCCTCCAACTCCCGTTCCAACCGGCCGAAGATCTCCGAGGCTTCTCGAGCAATACGATCCTGGGCCTCGGTGACTTTGCGCCGGAGCTCATCCGAAGAAGGTTTCTGGGTCGCTCCGATGGCTTCCTCGGAAACAATGCGTATCTCCTTTGCGAACCGATCCATCAGGTCCGTCAGACCCGACATGCCCTGTTCGAGATAATTCATGAGTCCCCTCCCTTCCAAGGAGTAAAACACCCTCTCGGACTTATCCGCAGAGGGCCTCTGATTGCGCGGTTCACCACACCATGGATCGAAGGTCCGTCGGAGCTTTTCCTACTATCCCGGCTTCATCTTTGGACCTCCTAGGGGGCCTCAGTATCCCGCATTGTGCCTGAGGTGTCAAGCGGTAGGACTCAGACCGGGGCTGATGGGATCTCTTTTCCCCCTCGTGAGTACAATCGACAAGATCCCTCAATGGTGCGGGAGCTAATCTGAAGCGCTCGCAACTGAGCGAAGCCCGGAAGGCGAGGGGGAGAGGGTGCCGAACTGAACGTGGGAAGTCTCACCGCTATCGCTCAAAATCCCCACCGCTCTTCCCGTCATCGGAAGTGGGGAGGATAGCAAATCCAGGCGGTTAGCCCCCACATGCTCATCGGCCCTGAATATGCTAGGTGCTGTACCGTCCGCCCTCTCGAAGGAGGAGTTGCCATGGAAAGGGAGGTTCGTCCAGTGCATGATCGCAACCAGGGGGAAAGTGAAGGTGGGCCTCAACTGCCTACGGAGGAGGCCAGGGGCGATGGACGCCGACGCCACGTGAGGATACCCCTCACAGTCCCGGTGAGGTTTCAGCTTCCCGATAATCCAGACCGTATTTTTGAAGGAAGGACACAAAACCTCAGTGACTTCGGACTCATGCTGGTGGCCGGAGACCCCCTTCCACCAGGCTCGACGGTCAGCCTCCAGCTCCTCTTGAGAGATACCGAAGTGCCACTGGAAGGAGAAGTGCCCCCCAAGCACCTCTCTGCGGCTTGACACCCGGGTGAAACGCTGATAGAAGAAGCGCAGCCCGTCATTCCCGCCGATGCTGACCAAGTCCGGATCCACAATTACAGCATGGCTCGACAGCTCCCTTGGGGCGACGCTCCACATGATGGTGGCTTCACGTTCACCTGGGGTTTGACGACACAGCGGAGGGTTTAACAAATGGACATGTATCGATCCATTAAGCATTGGCTGACTGTGGCGTTCGCTGTCCTGGTGAGCCTGGGACTCGCGGCGACGGCAAGGGGCGTCAAAGCGGAAGATCGTCAGATCCTCGCGGGAATCTCAGGAATTCAAGTTTTGGTTGATGAAAAAATAGGCCCGGAAGCCGAACGTGCTGGGTTGACCTGGGAAGCCTTACAGAAGGACGTAGAACTGCGACTTCGTCAGGCAGGCGTTCGGGTAATGACCATGAAGGAAAGTTTGTTTGTGCCTGGCATCCCTTTCCTCTATCTGAATGTCACTACTCGGGAGGATCCCGGTCTCTACACCTTCTGTTTGAAGCTTGAACTCATGGAAAGAATCCGCGTTGATCGTATCCCATCCGTGGATCTGTATGGCCGAACGTGGAAAGGCCAGGGGAGACTCGTTACCGTAGGTGCAGACAACCTGCGCCATGTGCGCGAAAACGTGCGAGATATGGTAGACGCGTTTATCAGCGAGTACCTGGCAGCCAACCCGAGGACGCCATAGGACAGGTCACAATGGACGAACTTACGGACCTATCGCTTGACACTGCTTGCCAAGTAGGGGATACTTCAGTCATCTACGGCTCCCGGCAGCCAACGGAATTATGAAACTGGGGCAATCAATAGCCCCGAGCCCAGTTCAGGCACAACCGAAGGTACACCAACCATCAAGAAGCCTTCTCCGGCGGAGCATCCCCGGGAAGGCTTTTTGCGTTGAGAAAGAGTGACCGGTTCTCGCGGAAAAAAACAGCTGCGGAAGATCGCCGTGGGGAAAACCGACACGGTCCTTGAATGGGCTGAAAACGAGTTGATGATGCAAATGCTCAAAGAGCTGGCGAAGGCCCCTCTGTCTACGATAGATCGATTTCGACAGGAAGTACCGAAAATGATAGAGGATCGGGGCATTCCTACATACGAATTGATGAATCGCATCTCGCAATTTCGGGAAGAAATCTATCAGCAGGACGAGATTGAGTTCGCCCGGTTCGAAAGGGAAGTGGAGTCCGCAGAGCAGGCGCTTCGGAGGCGACTAGAGCAGCTCCGAGAAATCTGGGCGCGGGCCCAGGTGGTCCATGCACTCGTGAGATCCATGTTCGCTCCAGCGGTGCTTTCTGGAGTGTCGGATACGCTGCGGCGTTTTATCCCACCGGGACAGTTACCACAAGCGGGAGGAAACATTCACTACTATGGCATAGACCACTGCGATAAATGCGCCAAGCCCTTGGAAGATCGCCAGTGGCTTGTGGGCTTGTGTCGCAAGTGCGAACGGCAACAGCAATGACGGACGAGCACCGGCACGAGGGGGGTGAGAGCGTTCGCGCATTCGGTGCGTGTGCGTGCACAGTTGCTCTCGCAACTTTGTGGGGTATGGCAAGACTCTTGGGCAAAAACCTGATGGTGGGTAAGTGTGCCGAAGTGCTAGGAAAAAGGGTGGAGGCGGCGCCGGGACTCGAACCCGGGAATAAAGGTTTTGCAGACCTCTGCCTTAGCCACTTGGCTACGCCGCCCAGATTTTGGAGCGGGAAACGGGATTTGAACCCGCGACCCTCGCCTTGGCAAGGCGATGCTCTACCCCTGAGCTATTCCCGCCCGCGAAAAGCATCCAAAAGATAAAAACGGCCTGGGAATCCAGGCATAATTTACGATATCGTTCCGCTCCGCGGGAGTCAAGCCCTTTCTCTGTTTCCCGCACTTTCTCGCGGCCTTATCCGCGAAAACGAGCCAGATCTTCCTCCCAATGGGTCATCCTTCAATCGAGACCCATCGACTCGACCACCGCCTCAAAATTCGCTTCCACTGCCTCGAGCGGGGGAGCAAGGGTGAGTGCCACCTGCGGGTCCTTCAAACCATGTCCCGTGATGACGCAGACAACTTTGGCGCCACGGGGGATCTTTCCTTGCCGACACTGCTTGAAGAGACCCGCGATCGCGGCTGCCGACGCTGGCTCACAAAAGACCCCCTCGAGCTGGGCCACCTGTCGGTAGGCGTCGAGGATCTCGGCATCCGACACGAGGCCGATCTCCCCCCGGGACTCCTCGATAGCGGTCAAAGCTGGATCCCAGTTGGCGGGGTTACCGATGCGGATGGCTGACGCGACCGTCTCGGGATGTCTCACCACTTCTCCTCGAACCAAAGGCGCAGCTCCCTCGGCCTGCCATCCCACCATCCGAGGAAGGTCCTGTATGCGTCCCGCCTCTCGGTACTCTCGGAATCCCTTCCAGTACGCGGTAATATTCCCCGCATTGCCGACCGGAATAAACACATACTCCGGGCTCCTCTCGAGTTGCTCGCAGACCTCGAATGCAGCCGTCTTCTGCCCCTCGATGCGAAAGGGGTTCACGGAATTGACTAAGGCGACTGGATACTTTTCCGAAACTCCCTTGACAATCTCGAAGGCTTCGTCGAAGTTGCCCTGAAGCTGAATCAGCCTCGCCCCGTGCATGAGGGCCTGCGAGAGCTTGCCCAAGGCGATGTTCCCCTCGGGGACCACGACAAAGGCACGGCACCTGGCTCGGGCGGCGTACGCAGCAGCCGAAGCAGAGGTGTTCCCGGTGGAGGCACAGACGACCGCCGTCACCTCCTCTTCCAAGGCTTTGCTGATGGCAACCGCCATTCCGCGGTCTTTGAAGGAACCAGTAGGATTCGCCCCTTCGCACTTCAGAAAGAGCTCGACCCCGGTATCGAGGGCTTCCGCGAGGCGGTCTGCCCGAATGAGGGGGGTGTTTCCCTCCTGAAGGGTGATCACCGGGGTTTTCTCCGTCACCGGAAGAAAATCACCGTACCGATGGATAACGCCGTTCCACCTCACATTAAACTCCGTTCAGGGTCCAGCTGAGAAACACCAATCAAAGAGGACCTTATCATTTCTTTCAACTCTGAACTCTGCGCTCTCAATTCTGAACCATGAGCCCATCAGGATTCTTCGACGCGAAGGCAGACCGTCTTTCCGGTTACCGCATCGAGGGCATCAATCCCCCCAAGGGCCTTTTGCATGGCTCCCTCCACCGCCTCGTGGGTCATCATGACGACCGGGACACTCGCCTGGGCATGCCGGCCCTTCTGGATCACGGACGCGATGGAAATGTCGTGCTCCCCAAGTATCCCCGAAACCTTCGAGAGAACGCCCGGCTTGTCGACAGCCATCACCCGCAGGTAATACCGGGTCCGGACCTGCTCCATGGGCCGAATCCTTAAGCCCTCACCTGCGATCTCGCGGGTATGCGACGGTCTCGACGGGCGGCCATGGAGGATATTCTGGGCGATCTCGACCACGTCGCTCAGGACGGCACTGGCCGTCGGCATCTGACCAGCTCCCCGTCCGGAAAACATCAACGATCCGGTGGCATCACCGACGATATAGACGGCGTTATACACCCCACCGACTGGAGCAAGCAGGTGGTCTTCGGGGAGCAGGGTCGGATGGACCCGGACTTCGACATCGCCATTGGCCTCTTTGGCGATGGCTAACAGCTTGATCCGGTACCCGAGATCCTTGGCATTCTGGATGTCCACAGGGTCGATATGCCTGACTCCTTCAATATGAATC
Organism: Methylomirabilales bacterium (SeqCode); assembly: GCA_041599135.1. Classification (GTDB taxonomy): domain Bacteria; phylum Methylomirabilota; class Methylomirabilia; order Methylomirabilales; family CSP1-5; genus CSP1-5. Next base: position 16,391 of record JBFHXD010000029.1, read on the forward strand.
GCATCGAAGTCCACGGTGCCCCCGTAAGCGATCGAGGCAAGGATTTGGAGCTTGTGGGCGGCATCAATGCCATCGATGTCGAGCGAGGGATCCGCCTCGGCGTAGCCTTTGGCCTGTGCCTCCTTGAGGACTTCTGCAAACGGTGCTCCCAGTTCCGTCATCTTCGTGAGGATATAGTTACACGTGCCGTTTAAAATCCCCGTCAGAGACTGGATCCGGTTGGCAACGAGGCCATCTCGAACCGCCCGGATAATCGGGATCCCGCCGCAGACGCTGGCCTCAAACCCGAGATCGACGCGACGTTCGGCGGCGGCCCTCAACAGCTCCAGGCCGTGGGTCGCGAGGAGGGCTTTGTTGGCTGTCACCAGGTGCTTTCCATTCCTCAGCGCGGCAAGACTCACCTCCCGTGCCACTGTGGTCCCCCCAATAAGTTCGATGACAATATCGATGGCCTTATCCTCAGTGACCTCTCGCGCATCTGTGGTAAGGATATTTCGATCCACCACCACGGCTCGCTCCCGCTTCAAGTCGATATCGGCGATCCGCTTGAGCCGGAGCCGCGCCCCGACGCGTCGCTCGAGCAACACGGCTTGCTCCTGGAGCAGCTTGACCACTCCGACGCCGACCGTCCCGAAACCGACGAGACCGATGTTGATGGTTTTCATGCGTCCTCCCGCTGTCCGAAGTAGCTGGGAAGGGCTTCGCGCCAGGCCCGATCCAGACGGCTAAGCGGCAGATCTACGTGAAATCCGCGCCCCCGACAGATAAATCGGTCGCCACCGGTCCGTCCGATGGGCGTCACCACCACTCCATGATGGCTGGCGATCGCTTTCAGCCTATCCAGATCGGCCTCTCGGAGCGAGAGAATAATTCTCGACTGACTCTCGCCAAACAGGAGGGCATCTGGACGGAGGGGATCCGCGAGGCTCACATCGACGCCGATCGGCCTATCGGGATTGCTCATGCACGCTTCGGCTAAGGCCACTGCGAGCCCTCCGTCTGAGCAATCATGGGCAGAGCGCACCAGCCCGGCCTGGATCGCTTCCAGACAGCAACGCTGAACCCGGTACTCCATCTCCAAGTCCATCATCGGTGGTCGCCCTTGTAGCAGCCCATGGCAGACCTTGAGATACTCACTTCCGCCCAACTCCTCCCGGGTCTCGCCTAACAGGGCCACGACATCACCAGCTGCTTTCCAGGTCTGGGTGGTGGCGTGGGAGATGTGGGCCAGGATGCCCAGCATGCCTATGATCGGTGTGGGAAAGATCGCTTTTCCTGTGGTCTCGTTGTACAAGCTCACGTTGCCACCAGTCACCGGAGTGTGCAAAGCACGACACGCGGCCCCCATCCCGCGGACCGCCTCGGCAAACTGCCAGGCGATCTCGGGACGGGTCGGGTCCCCGAAGTTCAGGCAGTTGGTGATGGCGACGGGCTCCCCGCCGCTCGCCACGACATTTCGTGCCGCCTCGGCCACCGCGATCATCCCCCCCGTGAAAGGATCGAGAAAGGTATACCGCCCATTTCCATCGGTAGCCAGGGCAATACCCTTCTCTGTCTCCTTCAGTCGGAGCACCACCGCATCGGATCCGGGGCCCACTACGGTGTTTAAAAAGAGCATGTGGTCATACCGCTCCCAAACCATGGCTTTCGACGCAATAGTTGGGGAAGCCAACAGTCGCAAGAGCACTTCGCCATAGTCGCGCGGCAGGGCGATCTCTTCGAGGTTCAGGCGCTGCACGTCATCCTGCCAGACAGGCCTCATCAAAGGTCGGTGGTACACGGGGGCATCGTCCACGAGCGCCTTCGCCGGTATCGAGGCGACAACGCGGTTTCCCTCCCGCACGCGCATCATGCCATCGCCGGTCACCCGGCCCACGACCACCGCGTCCAGGTCATACTTGGCAAAGATCTCGCGAACCGTCCCCTCGGTTCCCTGCCGCACGACGAGCAGCATCCGCTCCTGAGACTCAGAAAGCATCACCTCGTACGGACTCATCCCCCTTTCCCGCCGCGGCACGAGCTGGACATCGATCTCGACGCCGGTCCCGCCGCGGCTGGCCATTTCACAACTCGAACAGGTCAGGCCGGCCGCACCCATGTCCTGGATGCCAACCAGCACATCACTCTGCATGAGTTCCAGGCAGGCCTCGATCAACAGCTTTTCCCGGAAGGGATCTCCGACCTGCACAGTGGGGCGACGCTCCTCGCTCTTTTCGTCAAAGGTCTCCGAGGCCATAGTCGCGCCATGAATCCCATCCCGGCCCGTCTTCGCCCCTACATAGATCACCGGGTTTCCGATCCCGCCGGTACGAGCGAAGAAGAGCTTATCGACAGGCGCGATCCCGAGACAGAGCACGTTGACGAGGGGGTTATGGCTGTAGCACTCGGCAAAAACCACTTCGCCGCCGACGGTCGGAACCCCGACCGCATTTCCGTAGCCGGAGATCCCGGCCACCACACCACCCATGAGATACCGGTTCTTGGCTTCCGTCAGGGGGCCAAAACGGAGGGAATCCAACAGCGTGATCGGCCGGGCCCCCATGGTGAAGATGTCCCGGATAATCCCACCCACTCCCGTGGCGGCTCCTTGGTATGGCTCGATGTAGGATGGATGATTGTGACTCTCCATCTTGAAGACGGCGGCGAGGCCCTCGCCCAGGTCGACCACTCCAGCGTTTTCGCCCGGCCCTTGCAAGACGCGAGGCCCGGAGGTGGGCAAGTGTTGGAGATGGACCTTGGAGCTCTTGTAGCTACAGTGCTCGGACCACATGACCGAGAAGATGCCTAGCTCTGTAAAAGTGGGTTCGCGCCCCAGGATCGTCAAGACGCGCTGGTACTCGTCTTGCGTCAAATTATGCGCAGCGATGATTTCTTCAGTAATCGCAGGTTCTTTCATCGGTCACCGACTGGCGGGAGAGAGTGCTCGACCGTAGTTGATGATTGACTCAAAAATGGCGCGTCCACTCGCGGATCCCAACAATGGCTCCGCCGCCCGTTCAGGGTGTGGCATCAAGCCCAGGACATTTCTCTGTTCATTACAGACGCCAGCGACATGGTCCAACGATCCGTTCGGGTTTGCCTTTTCAAAAAGTTCACCTGCCGACGTCACATATCGAAAGACCACCTGCTTATTGGTTTTGAGGCGCGCAAGGGTCCTGTCATCAGCATAATACCGCCCCTCATTGTGGTTGATCGGGACGCGGAGCACTTGCCCCGTGGCACATGTGCCGGTGAAGGGCGTCTCCGTCGTCTCCACGCGCATATACACCTGCCGACAGATAAAGCTCAGGGTCGTGTTCCTGAGGAGCATGCCGGGGAGCAGTCCGGCCTCGCAGAGAATTTGAAACCCGTTGCAGATCCCCATCACCAAACCGCCCCGCCTCGCGTGGTCCTCCACGGCTTTCATGATCGGCGAAAACCGGGCAATAGCACCCGTGCGAAGATAATCTCCATGGGCGAAGCCTCCCGGGAGGATCAGGCAATCGTAATCCTTGAGTTCCTGTTCCTTATGCCAGATGAGCTCTGCCTGTTGTCCCAGGATGTCGTGGAGCACCCACTGGCAATCCAGCTCACAGTTGGACCCGGGAAAGACGATAATACCGAATCGCATCTACGCTTCCTCCACCTCGAAGCGGTAGTCTTCAATGACCGGATTGGCCAGAAGCTTCTTGCACATCTCTTCGATGTTTCTCGTGGCGTCTTCCCGGCCAACGCCGTTGAGCGTAATCACCATAAACTTGCCAATGCGCACATCCTGGACCCCCGCAAACCCGAGCGTCTCCAGCGCCCCCTTGACCGTCTCGCCCTGCGGATCAAGGATTCCACTTTTGAGGGTCACGTACACCTTCGCGCGAATCATTTCCATTCATCCCCCGTGTTCTACTTCCGCGGTGAGGGGAAGGCTGACCTCAGAGGAAGGCGAAACCCGCGCCTCCGTAGCGTACGCTTGCATCACGAGACAGTTACGACCAACCTCCTGGCTATCGAACGCTGAGGAACCACCGGCGCATTATGGACTTGTCTTCTCGATGTGCCAGGCTAACGATGGCCCAACTCGCTCAAGCTGTTTCGCCAACGATGAGGAAGCCTTTCCCGAGCCGCCCCACCTGCAGCTGTAAGCAAATGACAACAATATGGACTCGCTCCTTCCGGCGAGGGGAAGATCGCCCCCACAGGAAGGCGAAACTCGTGCTTCAATAGAAAATGTCTTCACCGCGAGACTCTTGCGATCCAGATCCGCGCTACCGAGTGCCATCGAACTACACATCCACCAAAGGTGCACCGTCTCGATGCGCCACACTAGCTAGACAGCAATTCGCTTGGACTGTTTCGCCGACGACGAGGAGGTCTTTTCCTCGCCGCTAAGCTTCGTCGCCGCAGATACGCCGGTACACCTCCTGGTACGCCTCCTCGACCTTTCCGAGATCTCTGCGGAATCGATCCTTGTCCATCTTCTCGAGCGTCTTCTTGTCCCAGAGGCGGCACCCATCAGGGGTAATCTCGTCGCCGAGCAAGAGCTGTCCATGATGGCGCCCAAACTCGAGCTTGAAATCCACGAGGATCAAGTCGCGTGTATCCAGAAACTCCCGGAGAAACTCGTTGACCAACATGGCCCGTTTCCGGATGGCCCGCACCTCTTGTGTCGTGGCCAGGTTCAACAACCGGATGTGATCTTCGTTGATCAACGGATCGCCGAGGGCATCGTGCTTGTAAAAGAACTCGAGGATCGGTTCCGCGAGAGGCACCCCCTCGTCGAGACCGAGGCGCTTGGAGAGAGAACCGGCGCTCATATTCCTCACTACCACTTCAATTTTGATTATCTCGAGCCGCTTGACCAGCATCTCCCGCTCGGAGAGCTGCTCGACGAAGTGGGTCCGTACCCCCTGTTTCTTCAAATACTCGAAGAGGACTGAGGAGATCCTGTTGTTGTACATCCCCTTGTGTTCAATAATTCCCCGCTTCTTGGCATCGAAGGCCGTCGCTTCGTCCTTGAAGTATTGGATCACGAGGTCCGGATTGTCGGTCTCGTACAGGATCTTGGCCTTTCCCTCATAGATCTTGCCCCGTCGCTCCATCGTCCCCCCCTACAGACCCAATCGCGTAAAGATGGTGTCCACATGCTCCACGTATGGCTTGAGATCGAAACAGGTGGCGATTTCGTCCGGCGAGAGGTAGGTGCTGACCTCCGGATCCTTCAACAAGAGGGTCTGAAAATCCGCTTCCCCCTCCCAGGCCTGCATGGCATTCCGCTGAACGAGCTGGTGGGCAACCTCTCGCGAGAGGCCTTTCTCGGTTAACGCCAAGAGCACGCGTTGCGAGAAGAGGAGTCCGTGCGTTCTCTCGACGTTCCGCTCCATCTGTCGGGGATACACCTGCAGCCCCTCCAACACGTCTCGCATCTTCGTGAGCAGGTAGTCGAGCAGGATCGTGGAGTCGGGCAAGATGACCCGTTCCACCGAGGAATGACTGATGTCCCGTTCGTGCCAGAGGGGGATATTTTCCAGCGCAGCGATCGCATTCGCCCGAAGCACCCGGCTCAACCCCGAGATCTGCTCACACGTCACCGGGTTCTTCTTGTGCGGCATGGCCGAGGATCCTTTTTGGCCTTCCGCAAATGGCTCTGCGGCCTCTAGCACCTCGGTCCGCTGCAGGTGGCGGATCTCCGTGGCGATGTTGTCCAAGCCAGCTCCGATGATGGCGAGCGTCATCAGGAACTGGGCGTGCCGGTCGCGTGGGATGACTTGGCTCGAAACCGGCTCCGGTTTCAGCCCCATCTGCTCACACACATACGCCTCGATGGAGGGGGGAACATGCGTGTAGGTCCCGACCGCTCCCGAGACCTTGCCGTAGCGTACGGCTTCCTTGGCCTGCTCAAGCCGCTCCCGGTTGCGGAGCATCTCGCTGTACCAGCGCGCCACTTTGAGACCAAAAGTGATCGGCTCGGCATGGACCCCATGGGTCCGGCCGATCATTACGGTTGGCTTGTGGGTCCTGGCCATGGTCTTGAGGGTTCCCACCAGGGCATCCAGGTCCTCCACAAGGATGTCTGCCGCCTCGCCAAGCTGGAAGGCCAAGGCCGTATCCATGATGTCGGAAGAGGTCAGCCCGAGATGGATGTACCGGCTTGACTCGCCGACCCGCTCGCCCACGGCAGTGAGAAACGCAACGACCTCGTGGCGAACGGTCTGTTCGATTTCCTCGATCCGCTTGAGATCAAAGGCAGCACGGGCCTTAATCTCGTCAAGAGCCTTGGCGGGAATCCTCCCCAGTTGCGCCCATGCCTCACAGGCCAGGACCTCGATGCGGAGCCATACCTGAAATCGGTGCT
>JBFHXD010000030.1:0-21909 GCA_041599135.1 Methylomirabilales bacterium (SeqCode)
AGAAGTACGAACTCTTTGGCCGACATATCGTGGATACGTGGGTCCTGGCACAACACTACGACGTCAGCGCCCGTGACCTCGAGAGCTACGGGCTCAAGGACGTGGCCAGGCACTTCGACGTGACGGCCGAGGGGCGGACCATCATTGCGCCGGACGAGATCAGTCGGCACTTCGACCACGCCCCTGAGACCCTCGTGGCCTACGCTCTTGACGATGTCCGAGAGACGCGGGCCATCGCCGACCTGCTCGCGCCGAGCTATTTCGTGCAGGCGCAGATTTTTCCCCTGAGTTTCCAGAACGTCATCCTCAGGGGGAACGCCACAAAAATAGACGCCCTGCTCATGCGGGAATATCTCCGCCAACGTGTGGCAATCCCGGCCCCCTCTGCCGGGACCGACGTCGTCGGGGGCTACACCGACATTCGCTATCAGGGGGTCGCGACGCAGATCCTTAATTGCGACGTGACCTCGCTGTATCCCTCCATCATGCTGCACTACCAGTGTTTTCCCGGCAAGGACACCCTGGGCGTCTTTCCGAGGCTGCTTGACGACCTGCGGCAGTTCCGTGTGGAGGCCAAGCGGCAAGCCCACGAAGCCGAACGCGAGGAGGAGCGGGTCTATTTCGAGGCGCTGCAGTCGACCTTCAAGATCTTGATCAACTCGTTCTATGGGTACCTCGGCTTCGGCATGGGTCACTTCAACGACTTTGCCCAGGCGAATCGGGTCACGAGTATCGGGCGGGAGCTGATCCGGGGGGTCGTGGACTGGCTCGAGCAACACGGGTGCCGCATCATCGAGGTGGACACCGACGGGCTCTACTTCACCCTTCCCGGCGGGATGGGATCGCATGCGGAGGAACAACTACTGGATGACCTCGCGGCGACGTTGCCGGAGGGAATCCGCCTGGAACTGGCGGGTCGGTACCGGTCCATGTTCAGTTACAAGATGAAGAACTACGCCCTGCTCGATGAACAGGGCAAGCTCATCATCAAGGGATCTGGCCTGCGATCCCGGGGGCTCGAACTCTTCCAACGCCGGTGGATGGAGGAGATGATGCGGTACCTCCTCCGCGGCGAAGCGGACAAGATTCCGGAGCTGACCGACCGCTACCTCAAAGACTTCGACGCCCACCACTTCCCGGTGCGGATGTTCATGAAGACCGAAACCCTCCAGGACTCGCTCGACACCTACCAACAGAAAGTGAAGGCGAAAAAGCGCAATCCCGCCGCCCCCTACGAACTGGCCCTCAAGGCGGCCCGCCCATACCAACCCGGTGATCAAATCTCATACTATGTCTCGGGACAAGGGACGAAGGTCAAGGTCCACGAGGTCGCCAAGCTGGCCTCGCAGTGGGACCCGGAGCAGGCCGACGAGAATGTGGAGTATTACAAGGCGAAGCTGCTCGACCTGTACGAAAAATTCAAGCCCTTCATCGAGCAGCCGGGACTCGTCCCGGTCCGGACCGAGGAACAGCACCGGTAAGGAGAGCGCTCGCCAAAGATCTGGTCACCGTCGCCAAAAAGTGACGTGTCGAGGGAGAAAACGAGAAGCGCGATGATTGGTCCCATCACGCTTGAGATTCTCGATACCGTGAAGCCCAACGTCGCCACGCAGGTGAGCCGTGCCCGCCGCGATTTCCGGGGGCTCGCCTACGCCGATCTCCGCCTCGAGGTGCGCGAGGAACAACGGGCGGATGCCGAGAACGGACAGAGCAAGCACGGAAACCGGGATACGATGGTGAGCCTGGGGATCCGGGTCCTGGCGGGTGAGAAGACCATCGCCCCAGGATACTATGGACGCCTCCTCGGCAGGCGGGAACTCGCCACGCTGCCCGCCCTCCTCAAGGCAGGGCTCCGTCATGCCACTGAGCGGGCCAAGGCAAACGCCGCGCAAAAGATGGGGCTCAAACGCCAGATTGCCGGTCTGGGGAAGACACTGACACGCACCGCCTTGGCCCCTGTTGCGGTCCGGCAGGACACCGTGCCGGCTCTCTTCTTGATCGATCCCCGTACGGTTCCCCTCTCCGAGATCATCCGACACACCACCGAGGTCTCCAGGGCGGTCACGGACCTCGACCCCGCCATCCGCTATAACCACATCGCCACGGTCACCACGCTCACCCGGCAGCTCTTTGCGAGCTCCGAGGGCGCCCTCATCGACGAGGCCACGGCCCTTACCGAAGGGCGCTGTTCCGTGGTGGCGGAGCGGGATAGGGTCGTCCAAGAGAATTGGGACGCGATCGGGCACCAGCGCGGATTTGAAGTGCTCCTGGACGGAGTGGCAGAAGAGTTACTCTTTCATCCCAACCTCACCACGTTTGCCCTCGAGCTGGCCAGGGAGACGGTCGCCCTCTGCGGCGCGCCCCCGTGTCCGACCACTCGTGATCCGGTCGTGGTCGTGACCGATCCACACTTTAACGCGCTGCTGTGCCACGAGATCATTGGTCATCCCACGGAACTGGACCGGGCCCTCAAAATGGAGACCGCCTATGCAGGCCGCTCCTGGTTCCTCCAGGACCTGGCGACCCATCAGATCGGTCGGCGGATTGCATCTCCGGCCGTCACCGCGTACTCCGATCCTGGATTGCCGGGCTATGGGCACTATTGCTACGACGATGAGGGAACACCGGCAACGCGAGTCACGCATATCGATCACGGAATCTTTCAGGGATTCATGAACAGCCGACACACTGCGGCGATGCTGGGGACCGAGCCGAACGGTCACGCCAAAGCCACCGATGCCTTCCTCGTCCCCCTGATCCGGATGTCCAACACGGTCTTTGCCCCGGGGGACCGCCCCCCCCAGGATATCCTGCGAGAGGTGGAGAACGGCTACTACGTCGTGGGCCACAAGATCCCATCGATCGCCGAGTCCCGCGAGAACTTCCGCATCTCGGCCCGGAAGGTCTATGAGATTCGCCAGGGAAAGATCGGTCAGCTGTACCGAGACGGGGGGATCATGGCAGACTCGAAAGATTTCCTCATGTCGATCGATGCCGTGGGAAAGGATTTTCGTCTCTTCCCGATCCCGAACTGCGGCAAGGGACAGCCGATGCAAACAAAGCGCGTGGGGAATGGGAGTCCGACCATGCGGGGTCTCGCGCGCCTCACCGGAGCCAGCCGATGATTCCTCGGGAGGCCTTGACACGGGCGGTCCGGCAATTTCTTCCTGCCCTGCGCGCCACGAAAGATGTTCAGGAAGCCGAGGTGTTTGCCGCCTCCAACACGCAGCTCCTCACGCGGCTCCATTACACCTCCCATATCCCCTGCAATGGCGTGGAAGAAGCCAAGTCCACCGCCGCATTTGGCATTGGCATCCGTGCCGTCTTTCGCACGCCCGACGGAATCCAGATCGGATTCGGAAGCGAGCCGGGCGATCTCACCGTCGAAGGAACCCGGCAGGCCCTCGCGAAGGCCCGACGGGCGGCCGTCGCCGATCCTGAATTCGTCTCACTCCCCAGGCCCACGCGAGAGCGGCGGACCCTCACCCGCTACCATGACTCCCCCCTCATGAACCTTCGCGACACCGACCTGGTGCGGGCGGGGTGGAAGGCGATCCGTGAGGGTCTGCAGACCTTCCACACGTCCCGCCAACTGGCAGCCCATGCGGGAGGCCGGCGAAAGGTTTCCGGTCTCGGCCTCATCCTGAGTGGAGACGTCACCATTACCCAGGATCGGATCGCCATCGCCTCGACCCACCTCCCGGAGGTCCAGGTCGATGAATCGACCACGATCCTCGCTTTCTTGACCGCCATGGTGGAACGGCTGCAGGCCAAGGGGACGGGCTGGTCCGCCGGGACTCGCCTGGCCGATTTCACGGGTGGGGCCGGTGCGCAGGCGGCCCGAGCGGCCCTCGCCTCCATCGGGGGTCGGCGCGTCGCGCCGGGGACCTACCGCGTGATCCTGGGCCCGCAGGCAGTCACCGACCTCATGACCCACCTGATCCTCCCCGGGCTCACCGCCAGCACCTTCTACGCGGGGAGCTCTCCTTTCCAGGGCCGACTGTCCCAGCGGGTGGCGTCGGAACAGCTCAGCCTGTACGACGATGGTGCCGTCCGAGGCCTGGCGGCCAGCAAAGGGATCACCTGTGAGGGACTGCCGACGGGTCGTACCATCCTCCTGAAAGACGGCGTCCTCGTCGGCCTACTAAGCAACGATTACGAAAGTCGGCGTCTGCTCCGCGATCCCGGGGCAACGGAGAAACTCGGGCTCGAGCCTGCACAGGCCCGAAAGGCGTTAATCCCGCGAAATGGCTTCCGCCCCGGCGAGGGCGGGGGGCGCCATTTCGACCAATCTCCTGGCATCGCCGCGACCAACGTGGTTGTGGAAAGCAGGAGGGCGCAATCCGCCACGCAACTGCTCCAGCTCATCGGAGACGGCCTCTACATCGGCCGCATATGGTACACCTATCCCATCAATGGCCTGGCCGCCGGGGACTTCACATGCACGGTGATCGGGGACTCGTTCATCGTCCAGAACGGTCAGCTCACGGTGCCGCTCCTGCCAAACGCGGTGCGGATTAATGACAATATCCTCAAGATCCTGACACAGATCATCGGCGTGGGGCAGGAGCGCACAGGCACCTTCGCGTGGGGGGCCACGGAGATGGTCTATACCCCTGAGATTGCCGTGGAGGGGGTGCGGATCACGGATATCGCTGAGTTCGTTGAACACCTCTGAGGGCACTCCAACGATTGCACGGAGCAGCAGGAGTCCTCGTTCGGCCAGCGACGAAAAAGCAAAAGGGCCTCGAGAATCTCGAGGCCCTTTCTCCCCAGCCCTGTATGCGAATGCCTATACCTTCACGACGTTGGCGGCTTGCTTGCCTTTCGGCCCCTCCACGACATCGAACTCCACCGCCTGCCCTTCGGTCAGCGTCTTGAAGCCGTCGCCCTGGATCGCCGTGTAGTGTACAAATACATCGGCACCATCCGGTCGCTCGATGAATCCATACCCCTTGGAGTCGTTGAACCACTTCACTTTTCCGGTCTCACGCACCTTCCTGTCTCCCCCCTTTCTCTCGGATCCTCCGGAACTTCCCAGGCGTCAGGTCCCGTCGCAACCTGACCATACACAAAAAAACCGCGCGGGCCTTTCATGAGGCCCTTGCGGTATTCAGTTCCACAACAAGCCGATCACGAAAGCGCGATTACCTTAGCTTCCCCTTTCTCAGCTTGTCAAGAATTATTATATTATGATGATGGGGCAGTTCACGGAGAGATCATGCGCGCCAAAAAACCCGAGGTGCTCTTTGCGCAGGGAGAACAGCAGCGCGTGGCCGGCATGTTTGCGCAGGCCCTCACGTCCTACCGGGACGCCGCAACGCTCTACCAGCGCAGCGCTGATCAGCAAGGGCTCCTGGACTGCGTGTTAGCGCAAGGGCATTGTTTGAGGCTGCTCGGCGACTTCCGCCGTGCGCAAGCGCTGTATCAGAAGGCCCTCGATCTGGCCGACACGCTGAGCGCTCCGGTCGCGCGGGCCGATGCCCAGGTCGGTCTCGGCATGAGCCGGAGGGCGCTCGGAGATTACCGGCAGGCCTTACGCCTCTTCGCCAGGGCCGGTCAGATCTACCGAGGATCGGGGGACCTGGCAGGCCAGGCGTACATCCTTTGGGCCACGGCTGGCGCGCTGCGGATCCGGGGCACCCTCCACGACGCGCTCGACACCTTTGAGCGGGCACGGGCGCTCTTCGGAGAGGCCAGAGAGTGGTCGGGGGTCGGGTACTGTCTGTGCGGCATGGGAGGGGTCAGTCGGCTCATGGGAAAATATCACGACTCGCTCGCCTACTACACTGAAGCCCACCGCCAACTTACTCGGCTCCGAGATACCTTTGGCAGGGCCTACGCCGCCTGCGGCATCGCCAACGCCAACCGGATGGTTGGCCGCTTTGACACCGCCCTCACTTACTTCACCAAAGCGCAACGGCTGTATGGCGAACTACGGGACCGGGTGAGTTATGCCTACACGCTCTGGGGTGAAGGAACGCTCTATAAGGTCCTCGGCCAACGCGCGGAGGCTCGGCACGCCTTTGTGGAGGCCGAGAGGATCTTTATCCAGACCCAGGACCGGCGGGGGTGGATCTACACAAGCCTTGGCAGGGGCGAGCTGCTGATGCTCGAAGGCATGCGAAAGAAGGCCAGACCTCTCTTGGAAAAGGCGCGCGGCGAGGCCCGGCGGCACGGCTTCCGCTTTGAGGAACTCCACGGTGCGCTGCTGCTAAAACAGCTAGATCGCGAGGAGGGGAAACGGGTTTCCTTCGCCCCCCTGCGGCGCCGGTACCAGTTGCTCGGCTCCACCTTCTTGGAAGAAATCAAACTTCCTCTCAATCTTCCCTGATGTCCCGATCATCGGCAACCTGGACCAGCGCGGCCTGGTACTGTGTTCGGGAGGCCGCTCCCTCAATCCGTTTCTGTCCGATGATAATCGTCGGGACAGCCTCAATCCTCCAGCGATCGATCGCCTCAAGGTGCTCCGCGTATACTGCCTCCTTGACCTTGGGATCTTGGCAATCGGTCCGAAATCGATCGAGAGCAACATGCGAGGCGAGCGCCACATCCTCCAGTACCGCGGGCTCGCTGATATCACGGTTCTCCACGAGGAAGGTGCGGAACAGCGAGAAGTGGAAAGCTTCCGAGATCTCGTCGCCCTGACGCCTGGCCGCTTGAGCGGCCAGGAGCGCCGGGACACTGGACCCGGGATACCGCTCGCCGGCCACCCAGGGACGGATGCCCAGCGCGGGTTCGGCTGACGCCGCCCGGAGCCAATGCCCACGACGATCGCTCGAAAAGGTGGGGAAGGCAGACGCCTCAGGCTTGAGGATGTAGCCGATCCGCCTCACTGGCAGTCCCCGGCCCAGGCTGTCCAGGACTGTCTTGAGCCGGACCTCGGCCACAAAACACCACGGTCAGAGGTAATCGAAGGCCACCAGAACCGACACGCATCCTCCTCGTGATCAGCGGCCGGCGGGAACTATCGAAGGGAAGGTTGAAGAGGTCGGCTGCTTTCCCTGGCGCTTCTCGAGCTCCGCCAGGCGCTTGCGGAGAATCGCGATGCGCTCCTCCCGCTGCTTGAGCGTCTCAGTCAGCTGGTGGACCTCTGCGGCTTGCTCCGCCTGCAGCAGGGTGGCTTGCTTGAGGTCCTCCTCCCGCGCGTCGAGTCGGGCCTTGAGTTTCTTCTGCTCCTGGACTAATCGCTGCGCGGTCTCCTGCCACAAGCGCAGGGCCTCCTGATCCGCTTGGAGGGCTTTCTTTATCCCCTGAAGCTCCCCCTCGCGCTGCTGGAGGACTTGCTTTTGTTCTTCGAGCGCGCGCCCCCGCCGCTCGATCTCTGCCTGCCGTCGCTTTACATCGGCCTGTAACGCATTGATCTCGGCCTGAAGCTGCTTTTTGTCCGCCTCGAGGGCCTGCAAATTCACCTGCAGTTTCTTGGAAGTGCTTTCGGCCGTGGCGAGTTGCGACGCTAATGTATCTTTCTCCTTGCCAGCCTTGGCCAAGGCCTTCCGGAGACTTTGTACCTTAGCCTCGAGCTTGTCACGGGTCGTTCGAAGCGCACCAATGGTGCCTTCGGCCTCTTGCGCCTTCTCCGCCGACTGGGCCTCGGTCAACTTATGGACCTCGGTCACTCCCTCGAGCTCCGCCGTGAGCTGACTGGTTCTTTCCGTGAGCAGGGAAATCTGCTCAGTGGCCTCATAGTATCGATACCCGAGGATCCCCACGACCCCGCAGGCCACGAGGAGCATCCCCCATGTCACCGTATCTCGCATCGCGCCCTCCGAGCCGCATCTTACGCACGAACACCGCTGAAGGGCAAGTCCTTTCTCCCCTTCTTGCTTGTATTATGCTATTGTGAAAGCCTCGGAGGGGGCAATGACCGACACGAAGACGGGAGTGGCTCAACTCGTGGAGGAGGCCCAGGCGGGAGACCGCCGCGCCGCCGAACAACTCTGCGCGCAGTACCTGCCCCTGATCCGCCAGAATGTCTTCTACTATGGCCGCTTGGCTGACTACCAGGACCTCTTGCAGCAAGGGCGGTTGATCTTTCTGGAGATCGTAAAGGAATTCGACGATAGCCGCGGGGTCCCCTTCGGGGCCTATCTCAAGGAGAAGTTTCGGTGGCGGCTCTTTCACTATATCCGAGATGGTCTGGGCTACCGAGACAAGGAGGATCTATTCAGCGACATCCCCGTCAACACCATCCAGCACATCCTGGCGACCCACGCCGTCCTTGAGCCCGAAGAGGTCGACTGGAAGGTCCTGGAGCACGCCGTAAAGACCCTGACGCCAAAGCAGCGCCTCGTCCTTTCCCTCTTTTACTGGGACGAACTGTCGGTGCGAGAAATTGCCAATAAACTTGAGGAGACCCCTCAAGGGGTGCGCCAGCTCAAGGCCCGGGCCGAAAAACATCTCCGACGGACCATAATGGGCAGTGTCGGTCCCTCCAAAGCAAAAATCAGCAGCAGATCGTAGACTGCTCCCGGTTCCTCTCCGCCTGTCTCGCCCCCTCGTTTCACACCACCAATCGCAAGAAAAATTTCAGCGAACCGCTTGTGTGTTTCCTTCCCGTCACGTTCAAGGATTCTATAATTGATGACTTCGTGAAAGGAGGTGACGAGCGTGCAACCTCAAAAACCCGGGGGAAAGACACCAACGCCACCGATCAGCAAAGACCCGGCACCCAAAAAACCCCAAGGGAAGTAATGCACACCACAACCCGAAGCTCCTTTGAGTCACACCAGGAGTAAAAACAAGAGGAAGCGGGGGCAAGACCCCCCTTTCGGATAAGGAGACCTTCCGTGAAACCACTCATTGTTGGAACAGCTCTTTTAGGCCTCCTGCTTACCGGAGTAATTTTGGTCAGTCGACGGAGATCAAACATACTCCATTCTCGCAGGGATGAACAAAAACACGAAGGGGCTTTTAGCCGGTACGCCGGAGCACGCGAGGAAGCCCGAGCGGCGTAACGGGTAATTCTCGAAATGATCAGGCCATCGCCAAGTCCACCGATGGAGTGTACCAGTTTGCGGTGACAGGGAGGCGTCGCATCCGGTTGATGAGACAAGGGGAAGGGCCTCGGCCTCTCCCATTTCTTCTCGTTCATAGAGACGAAAAAACAGCGGAGGGGTCCTGCCATCCGCAGATTGGGAGGTTCGAGATGGGAAGATGGATGACTTTTATGTCCATTGTGCTTCTGGGAGTGGCGTTTCCATCCCTCGGATTGCCCCAGGAAAAGGCTCAGGCACCACAGGGGGCGGATCCCCAGCAGGGGGAGCTTCGGGTGGTCCGCGATGCAGTCGCAACAGGGATCAGTAACCGAGAGCCGACGGATCCATCTGAGGTTTTCGCGCCGAGCCTCGGGCGGATCTACTATTTCACGGAGGTTCGGTCGCCCAGCCCGGGGACCGAGATCGCCCACGTGTGGTATTACGGCGAACGGGAGGTGGCAAGGATCACGCTGCCTATCGATGGCCGGACCTGGCGCACCTGGAGCAGTACGCAGGTCTCACCCAGGAGAACCGGGCAGTGGAAGGTCGAGGCAGTAACCGCGGAGGGGACCATCCTGGCCTCCAGAGCCTTTTCCATCGAGTCTGCCCCGGCTGCCGGCCCCGAGAAAAAGTAACAGGAGTCCCCGTGAGAAAAAAGCCCGGGAAATGTTTCCTTTCGAGAGGATATCTCGGGGATTTTCATATTAATAATGGGTAGATTTGATTGAGAAAGGAGGTGCTGAGCGTGCCAATCCAGAAACCGGCCGACCCCAAGAAGCCGTCTTCTCCGCAACCGCCCAAAGGGCCGGATCCCAAGAAGCCTTGGGGCAAGTAGCGTAACACGAACCGCAAGACAATACACCTTTTTGACAACAGGCGATCGCCGATGAGGCCGCCTGATCGGCGCGATAGTATCCCTAGAGGTGCATAACAGCAGTCCCCGTGAGAAAAAAGCCCGGGAAATGTTTCCTTTCGAGGGCATTTCGGGATTTTATTAATAATACTACCTCAGAAAGGGGGTGACACGCGTGAAGCAAAAGAAACATGTTCAGAAAAAGCCGCAGGGCCAAACCCCGAAAAGGCCGGCGCCCCAGGCGCTGAGGGAGACAGAGCCCCCAAGGCCTTTCAGGATCGAGAGGGGCCAAAAACCCGTATAGGATCTTGACGACAAAACATGAGAGGGCTCTCAAAAGCCGCGGAACCAGAAGGAACGATTGAGTAAGCTTTGGACACGGCAAGGGAGGAAAAGTTCTTGAAAAAACTGATGTTTGCGATGCTTATTGGCCTCGCTATCGGCCTCGTGGCGGCACCTACGGCATGGGCTGCCGAGGCCTTCACCGGGACCATCGCCGGGATGGAAACCGATGAGGGGGACCTGGCCATCACGATCACGACCAAGGACGGACAGTCTGTCATTCTTCAGGCGGATCCCGCCGACGTCGAGAAACTCGAACTCAAAAAGGGGGACCGAATCCAGGGTACTGCCGAGGACGGGCAGATCAAATCGGTGAAGAAATTCTGAGCAGTGATCTCGCTGAGCAGGCGGGGTTCACGCCCCGCCTGCTTTCGCCGATGCTCCCTCCGCAACCAGGATCAATACGGAGATATTGTGCATGCATAATACAAGTGTCGTTTCGAAGCCAGGCGTGACCCGAGGCTCAGAGCCATTCGCGCTGCGCCTTTATCGGCGCATCCTGGTTGACCTGCAGCGGCCGTCGACCCCTCTCTCCGCGAACTCGAAAGTCAAGACGTGGAAAAATCTGCTCCTCCAGGCTCGACAGGAGGGACTCCTGAACCGTTCTGAAAGCGCGGCCATCCTCAAGTGGATCCACCAAAGGCGGCATCTGCCGGGGACACCTCCCGCAAGCCGCCCGAGCCCTTCCATGTATGTCGGAGAGACTGACTGATGTCCACAGCAGAAGTAGGCCCTCAGGTGTTGGGCGTGCCCCTCGGAAGGCACGATTACTTCGATCCGAAGCCGCAATCGCCAGGCCAAGTTCTGACAGAGTGCCAGCGCACTGCCCTCATCGTAGACGATAATGATTTGATCCGGGGGGTGTATCGAGCGTTCCTCGAGGCGGAGGGGTTTGCTGTCGTTGAGGCCAGCAATGGCACCGACGCACTCCTCTGGTTACAGAGCACGACTCCAGATTTCATTCTTCTTGATTTGGACATGCCCGTCATGGACGGCCGGAGTTTCCTCGAGTACCGGCTGTGCCAGGCACGCATTCGGCAGATCCCGGTCCTCGTGGTGAGCGGCCGGTTGGGGAGTGCCGCGCTTCACCAGGCCGTCGGTCGCCTCGGGGCGGATCGGCTGTTGTACAAGCCCGTCCCCCGTGAGGTTTTGATTCGCGCCGTGCTGGAGCTGCCCGCGAAACCGATTCTCCCAGATCTTCCGCCCCCAGACGGGGGCCCGGAAGACAGTGGGCGAAAGGACGCCCGAGTGACCTTTACCGTCCCGCTTCTCGTCCTCACGCGCGCTTCCGGCAATGTTCCCGGCAATCTCCACGACCTCAGCGCCGGTGGTCTCGGCGCAACCCTCGCGCACCTGCTCCCTCAAGGCGAGCACAT
Organism: Methylomirabilales bacterium (SeqCode); assembly: GCA_041599135.1. GTDB lineage: Bacteria > Methylomirabilota > Methylomirabilia > Methylomirabilales > CSP1-5 > CSP1-5. The sequence continues at coordinate 11,550 of JBFHXD010000030.1, forward strand.
CACGGTGCGCTTCGATGTCAAGGGGTGCTCTCTATCCTTGGCGGGGTGTGTGCAGTGGGCCGAGAAAAGCCGCACGGTCCTCGGATACTACCACGGGATACGCTTCGCCGTAAGGCAGGAAGAAACGTTCGCCCTGAATGCCTATGCATTCTTTCACGACCACGCGAAAGGCCCCGCCGCACCTCAAGCAGGCGACCATCACAGCAAAAACAAACGGAGACCTCGTGCGGCGTAGGAGACGCGCCGACACCCAAAGACCAGGCGTCAGCAGATCAGGACAGCTTCGTGAGGCGCCAACGGGTCTCTCCCCCCGCAACCCGCTCGACGATCCCTTGGGCCTCGAGCGAGGCCAAGAGAGCAATCAGACGCTCCCCCGGTAGGCCCGTTCGGATGTCAAGATCTTCGGCCGTCAGCCCTTTGCCATTGGATAAACAGTCGGTGTAGAGAGGCAGGCACTGGAGGAGATGGTCCTCTTCAGACCCCGCCAGCTCCCTCCCGCGCGCCGCGGTATACTGGGCGAGCCGTGCCTCGATGTGTACAAACATCTCGCGATTGAAGGCGAACCTGTACTCGGGATTGCCGGTGCGGCGTGCCCCCTCGGCTTCGGCCTGCTCTAAGAGACGCCAGAGCCCCTTGTGGACCACCGGAACCTGTCCCTGACGCAGGCGATGGTAGATCGCCCCGATCCGGCTGTACATGTCCCGGCGCGACAAACGCGGTCGTTTTGCCAGGTATCGGTTCACGACAGCCGCACCCTTCTCCCCGTCCAGCCGCGCCTTCCCGACCACGCCCTCGCTCGCACTCCGCGACCACCCGATGACAAAGCACCCCTCGACAATCTGGCCTGTTCCGGGATCGTAGACCTGGTACTTGGCCGCCTCGGGATCCGCCTGATCCGAATGCGGGTTGGTCGCATACCCACCGTTTGCCGACGGCAGACCCAGGTCCGGGTCCACCCGATCCCCGACGGCAAAAATTACGGTATCCACGGGCACGTGAGTGAGCTCCCCTAGCCCTTTGGCCGCCAGCCCACCATTCCGAGGGACCAGCTTGGTCTCCTCGACCTCGAGAGCCACGACCTGTTCCCCATCGTCCCGAACAATTCGCTTGGGGGCGGAAAGAAACCGAAAGGTGATCCGTGTCGGCGTCTCGCCATCTTCGGGCGAGACACTGCAGTCCTTGGTCAGATCACGGTAGATCTCCCCGATGTCCTGCCCGACTTCCTCCAAGCGGGGTCGGATCCGCTCCAGCTCCTGTTGCAGCGCCTCGCGATCAATATTCCACGCCACCGACCGCATCTCCCGATCATCGTAGGCCCGCTCCTTCGGTCCCCGCCGGGCGACGGCGATGACCTCTTTGACCTGGCGCATGTTGACCAGGAAGTGCGCGATGTCTACCATGACATTGCCGATCCCCACGACGGCCACCCGATCGCCAATGGGGTACTCCTCCCCACTAAATGGCGGGAGGTCGTTATAGTGGTACACGAGGTCTTTGGCATGATAGACGCCCGGCCCTTGCTCTCCGGGTAATCCCAGCCACTTGGTCCCTTGGGCCCCGGCCGCGACCACAATGGCACTCACCTGAAGCGACTGCAGATCCGACAGGCGAAGCGGTGTGTTCTCTCCCACGGCAGCATTCCCGAAGTAGTGGACGGAAGGCTCGGCCAGGATTTTCCGGAACTGCTTCCGGAGCCCTTCCTTCATCTTGTGTTTGGTGGGGTAAATGCCGTACTCCGCCAGGCCCCCCGTCTTAATGTCTCTGTTCAGGATCAGCACCGTGTGCCCCTCCTGCGTCAGCTTGGCGGTCGCATAGAGGGCTGCCGGACCGGCACCGATCATGATCACCAGATGTCCTGACCGCTTTTCCATCTCTGGTCCCGTCATCCCTCTCGGGTCTTACATCCCCTGTTCACATGATGCCGAACACACTTTGTGCCGTATCTCACAAACATCATCGTGCAAAGATTGCGCCTGTTCAACGGCGCTTGGAGAGGATCCGGTGGGCCTCCCGGAAGATAGCGTGAAACATGGGACGGGTCAAGCGACGGGTCAGGGTATTCTGCTGGCTCGGGTGGTACGATGCAAGCAGCGTCAGCCCGCCCGGGAGACGGAAGCGGGCTCCGTGAGCAAATTGTGGTCGGGGGCGCACAAGGGGAACGCCCACCTCGCGGCAGGTCTGCAGGAACGTGTCGAAGGCGATCCGACCGAGCGCAACCACCACACGGATCATGGGCAAGAGTGCAAGCTCCCGCACAAGATAGGGCCGACAGTTTTCGCGTTCGTGGCGCGTCGGACGGTTTTGGGGAGGAGCACAGCGGAGGGCCGCGGTAATATAACAGTCCGTAAGCTGTAAGCCGTCCCCCTGCGCGACGGACGTCGGTTGATTGGCGAAGCCGTAGGTATAGAGGGCGCGGTAGAGCCAGTCACCGCTTCGATCACCGGTAAACATGCGACCCGTTCTGTTCCCCCCGTGCGCGGCCGGGGCCAGGCCCAGGATCAGCAATCTGGCCCGGGGATCGCCAAAGCTGGGGATCGGTCGTCCCCAGTATTCCCAGTCCCGGTAGCGGCGAACCTTCACGGCTGCCACGTGTTGCCGATGCCGAGTCAACCGGGGACACCGGGTGCAGCAAACGACCTGAGCCTGAACTCGTGTCAAGGCTTGCCGATTTGCAGAGCGTAGTCGCATCTTCGGTCAGGACGCGGCGGCGGTGGGATCGTTCGTCGTGGTCGACGGATGTGCTCCGGATGTCAATTCAATGACCAGGATGGTCAGGTTATCGGTCCCGCCCCGGCCAAGGACCTCATCCCGTAGGGATTCACCTGCCTGCCGCGCCCCAGAACTCTGCAACAGGATGTGCGCAATCGCCTTCGTCTCGAGGACATCGAACAGGCCATCACACGCCACCACGAGATACCGATCCTCCGAACCCAGTCGATGCTCTCCCACCGTCGGCTCGGCCATCACCCCGATTGGGCGAAAGTACGTATCGCCAAAGCTGCGGGTCGGCATGAGCCCCCGCAGACCCCACACCACATACGCCCCCTCGATCTTTCCTCCCGCCGCGATGATCCGTGAGCGCTCCACCGGATCGTCCACCCGATGCGGTTGGGTCAGCAACTTCGGTTGCTCCGCCATTAAGAGAATTCCGCCATCCCCCACGTAGCTAAAGGTGAGTTCCTCCTTCCGCAGAAACACCGTGACTGCGGTGGCGCCGCTGTCGACGCGTTGCAGTTTGTCTTCCACCACGCGGTAAGCCTTCCGGAATGCCGCAGGCGGGGAAAGGCCGGTATCGAAGGCCTGGAAGAACGCCTCATGCAGCAAATCCGCGACGAGCTCGGCCGCCTCCACCCCTCCATGGCCGTCGTAGATGCCCCCAAAGAGCCCAACGCCGGGGCGGATTTCCACGACGTGCCGATCTTCCATGGTACGCCGAAGGCCGATCTCCGAGATCGGATGGATTTCGCGAATGCCAAAGGTAACCGGATCAGATCGGTTGGCCATCGATTCCTCTCGTGGAATGTCTTCACTCTCCCGAGCTGTTACCCGGAGAAGTGAGGGGGAGTGGGGAATGTCCAGCCTTCGACGATACGCCAAGACCGGGGCCCAGGCAAGACTTGGGTTTTCGTCTATCCCGGGCTATAGTCAAAAGGTGAGTGCCCCGCCAGCCGACAATCGGGAGCTCGTTGCGTTCGCCTTTCGTTCCCTCGAGGTGGGCTTTGCCAGCGGAGGGAAGGAAGAGGCAACCACAGCCCTCCGAGAGGCCTTTGCCCGGCGGATTAGAGGCTGCCTGATCGATCTCCCATCACCCGAAGCAATGAAAGAACTCCCCGAGGACCTCCAACACGAGGTCAGACAGCGGCAGTCGGAGGCGGCCCTGTTACGCGAAAAGCGAGAGGCGGCCCTCCAGGTTGTCCCACGCTACCACGATCTCCTGGAGCGTTATCGCGCCTATGATGCCGCGATGGGTTCGCCAAGGCGTATGGCACGCGCCCTGGGAATTTCGGCGACCACCGTGTTAATCGGAGCAGCTCTGGGATATGTGGCCGAACGCGCAACGGGCCTCCCCTACGCGACGGCCGTCGGGATCGGCCTGGGGGTTATCGCCTTTTTCTCCATGATGCTGCAGACGCTCGGCACCAGCCGACAGATGACCCAGGTGGAGTCGGCCCACGCCGTTGCGCTGGAGAGACTTCGAGAGGAGTTGTGCACCACCTTCGAGGCGCTCGATAAGCGACCACCGCCGGAGCAACACGAGGACCCGAATCCGTGAAGGAGGACCCATCATGGTGGACGCCAGTCACCTCGTGAAAGAAACCAGGCAGGAACTTCATGCGGTAGAAACACAAATCCGCCAACATCCGTATCTGGACGCGTTGGAGGCTGGTCAGATTTCCCGGGATGAGCTTCGCCGATTTGCCGGCCAGCAGCACCACATTATCGGAAGTGATCTGAGAGCCATGGCGCTGTTGATCGCTAAAGCCGAATCTGTGGAAACCCGGGAGTTCTTTTGGGGAGGCATGCAAGGAGAGCGGTCGGCCCTCGAGGCGCTTCATGCCTTTGCCAGTGCCCTTGCCATGCCGGCTGAGGACTTCCAGGCTGCCGAGCCGATCCCGGGGGCGTTTGCGTATAGCGCCTATGTGGCGTGGCTGGCGCTCTTCGGCTCCTGTGCGGAGTTTGCGGCCGCCTTCCTCGTAAACCTGGAGGCGTGGGGAGGAAACTGCGCCCGAATGAGCCAGGCCCTCAAGGCGCGGTACCAATTGACGGATAGGGGCGTCGCCTTCTTTGACCTCTTCAGCGGGCAGCCTGCCGGCTTCCATGAGCGGGCCCTGCGGGTGATTCAGGAGGGACTCGACCGCGGGGTCGGACCCGTACAGGTCCGCCGGGCAGCCCGCTTGCTCCAGGGCTACGAACTCCTCTATTGGGATACGCTCTATCAGGCCGCCACGGGCGAGCACCGCAGGGGAGGAGTGCGACAAAAGATGCATTGACAGCACACGCAGAACGATCTATAGTTGCCACGACTCTCGATTCTCACGGTTTTATCCTTTTGACCCTTACCGATGCCGCGAGGTCTGAAGTCCCGCGGCTTTTTTGTTTTGATCATGGGCCATCAAGCCTGCGATGACGGGAGGCACCGGGCGGAAGGATGGCGGAGTATCGGCGGCGGCAACTAAACCTCGCCCTCAGGCGTAAGGATGACCGACCGTAAGCACACGGTCGACGTCAGGCCAGCACAGGCATCGGCAAGGGAAAAGGAGAAGCAGGCATGGGATCGAGAGTGTACGTGGGCAACCTCCCCTTCAGCGTGGATGAGCAACAACTCCGTGGTCTCTTTGAGGAAGGTGGACGCGAGGTCCTCGAAGTCAAAATCGTCACAGATCGAGATACCGGACGGCCCCGCGGCTTTGCCTTTGTGGACATGGCCAGCCAAGAAGATGCGCAGGCGGCGATCAATTCCCTGAACGGTGCTGAGGTCGGTGGGCGTACCCTCACAGTCAGCATGGCGCGTGAGCGGCAGCCCCGGGGAGGCGGACCTGACCGTGGCGGATTTGGCCGGCGGCCTGGCGGGCGCCAGCGGGGTGGCTACTGATGGCTAGAAAAGCCCGGGCGTACCGGGGTGCCAAGCACCAGAAAGAGAGAACCCGGAAGGCGCGCCAAGAGGAAAAGCGACGTCGCAGGTTGGAGCGAAGGGCCGGCCGGCCGGACCAGGAGGGCCCGGAACCCACGGGCAGCGAGTTTCCCCCGGAACCAACCGATCAGCCTTCAGAAACATAAGATTCTCTGTCTTGGCAAGGCCCCTCTGCTTGTTTCGAGAGACCAAATTCTCTTCAACAGTACAGATGATTCAATGTTCCGCCGGCCACCGGAACCTGTTCTCCGCATAGACGACAACTGACCACATCTGCGCGGGACTCGAACTCGGGACTGAGGCACCCCCCTTCGGCCCCTCGCCAGCCCTCGCGACTTACACCCCTCAAGGGTACCGCAATACCTCGGGATTTACAGATTGCTAGCCCCGACGCAGGATCGCATCCTTCAGGGCCTTCGCGATCCGGATCCGGACCACCCGCTTCGCGGGAATCTTGATGGGCTGGCCGGTCTGGGGGTTGCGTCCCATGCGCGCCTTGCGGTTAACCAAGACCACCTTGCCAATTCCTGGAACGGTAAATCCATTCTTGGCCTCTTTAGCCGCCAAGGAGGCCAATTCTTCAAGCACCGTTCCCGCGGTTGCTTTGGTAATTTTTGCCTTGTCCGCGAGCCGCCCTACGAGCTGTGTCTTCGTCATCGCCTTCGCCATCATCCCCTCCTTTGCTCAGACGGTTTTCCCCCTCTACCCACATTCCCGCCGGTCAAACCTATATCGTGTCATGCCCCGCGAGTCAATAGGATCTTCTGCCAGCAGCACGATTTTTTGCAAAAGGAGTTTTGCCCGACCCCTCCGCGCGACCGGCCGATCATCCCTTGGCCTTCGCCCCTTCCAGGGCCTGCTCCAACTCCTTCAGGCGGTCTCGCAGGGCCTTCTGCGTATTAAAGGTCTCGGTATCATCTCGCACGATCGCAAAGATTTTATCCACCTGTCCATCGTCGCCTTTCACCAACCCAACCGTGAAGGCAATGGAGAAGCGGCTGCCGTCCTTCCTCAGGGCTGGGACGCGAAGGACCTGATCACCGTAGTGGGTCTGACCAGTTCGCATAACTTCATGATATCCGGCCCAGTGCCGCTCTCGGTATTTCTCAGGAACAATAAGATCCAACGATTGTCCTAACGCCTCGCTTTCGGTGAACCCGAACAATCTTTCAGCCGCTGAGTTCCAGAGCTCGATGCTCCCGTCCGCTCTCGCCACCACGATGGCTTCCGCTGCGGCCCAAACGATCTGCTCGTATATCGACATGTTCCCTCTCCTTGTGTCGGATGATCCTGCCGGTTCTCCCCTGAACGGCCGGCCGATCAAAGGCCGCTGACCTCGCTAGCCCGGATTATTCACATACTGATGAACATTCCGCCCTCTGGGCTTCGACTCCGCCGCATTTGCGGGGCGTCGTCCAGGGCTAGCCTTGAGCAGGCCGCGGGAGCGGCCAGTCGAAACCTGCCAGTGCGGCCGAGTCCGCACCGGCAGGCGCATTATTCACGAAAAAAGTCCGTTCGTGAATAACGCGGGCTAGGACCCGGAGGGGGCCAGGGTCACCACGTGATGGTAGTGTATGGTGAGTCGCGCGCCCGGCTGATCGTCATCGGGCTCGACGTGGATCACCAGACCGTCCGCCGCCTCGGTCGTCCCCACCAGACGTCCCGTGATCGTGGATCCTCCGAGCGCACCAGCCGCCAGTGTGAGAGTGACCCGCTTCCCAACCTGACGCCTGATCTCTTCTGGCTTCATCTCATCCCCCCCCTCTTTCCAGGCATGAACGGCCCTCCAACTCTCCCCGTAGTTCCCCTCGCCCTCCACAGGTTCGTCAAGCCCTGAAGGAATGCCCCCCATTCCCTTGCTTACGAAGCAGAAGTCTTCAGAGGTCAGCATCCTCACTCGGTCCGGGCTTCTGTCCCAGAAGAAGATAAAGCATCCGAGGAGAGCTTCCTCCAAGCCGTGTCGTAATCTCGTCAACGGCATTGAGATATTCCGCCTGTGAGATCCCCCCTCGCATCGTGCCAAGGGAAAAGATCCCGACCCTGTCGCAGCCCCGCTTCACTAGCTCGGTGAGGGCATCGTGAAGACCCGCGAGGACGACCTCTTTGCTGCAAATCATCTCGTCTTCAAAGTCGTACACGATCACGCTGGCGAGATATTTGACGCACCGGGGCCCCCCATCGGCGATGAGGACCGAACCCAGCGGGTGCTTTTCCGTTCGCGCGGCCCGCTCCACCGCAATCCAGAGATCGAGTGGGGTAGCCTCCGGGTCCAGTTCCTCAGTCACCGCTTGCAGGACACAGTAGGTATCCTCCGGAAGGATGAGCGCATCCAGGGCCCCCGGCAGCTCCCACGATGTCCACGTGATGATCTCAGTTCTGCTCCCACTCACAGTTCACGGTTCACAGCTCAGGGTCAGGATCCAAAGTCCAATGTCCAACGTCACGAAGTAGGAGTTTGCTAATTGGTTCACTAGTCACCCTTCGTCGTCGGTCATCGGACATCGGTCATCGATTTTTTATTCCTCGCCCATTTCCGGCCTTTGGAAGAAGACGATGGGATCGTCAATCCGAAAAACCTCCTGGGTGTAGAAGGCCTGCCCGTAGGTACAGCCGATCAGGAGGCCGAAGTAGCGGGCGAGTGTTTCGAGACGGCGCGGGACGGCGCGATAGCCCGGCCGGCCAAACTGGGAGCTATGCGCCTTAATGGCCTCAACGGCCCTGGGGAGTTCTTCGTCCACGGCCACAATGAAGGAGGGGCGCTCGAAGGGAGTTGTGAAATAGTACAGGACCTTTTGGACCGCATGCGGCCGCCCCCCTGCCGGAAATTTTTCCAGGTGGGCAAAGTTGGCAGCATGCGTCACCAGATAACCGGCCGCGATGTGGTCGGCATGCCCTCGGCCCCGGCCTGGCTCTACGGCGTAGTGAGGCGCGAGGACGATCTTTGGCCGGTACTTGCGGATCACCGAGGCGACCTGTTTTCGGTTTTTAAAGGTATCCTCAAGGCGAGCATCCCCCAGGTCCAGGAACTCAAAGGCGTCCAATTCGAGGAGCTTGGCTGCCGCCTCCGCTTCGCGCCGCCGGAGTTTCCGGGTCCCTGCCCCCATATCCCCTTCCGTGAGACTCACGATTCCGGTCCGATATCCCTTGGACTTCATCTTCAGGAGGAACGCCCCGGTCCCAATCTCAGCATCATCGGGATGTGCGCCAAAGGATAAGAAATCTAGTGCCAGACCCATTACCCTCCTCACCACGTTGTCACGAAGAGCAACACTGCCGCGCTACTTATAAAAATCCTCCCGGCTTCCGCTCACGATCTCTACGTCGATCACCCGTTCCGCACGCCGGACCTTCAAGTTCACCTTCTCATTCGCCCGCTTCTTCCACAGTTCTTCATACAGGTCGCGTCGCATCTCCACGGTGCAGAAATCCAACGCCACGACGACATCCCCTTCTCTGATTCCCGCGGCTTCTGCCGGTCCGCCGGGAACCAAGCCCGCCACCATGACCCCGTGCTCCGCCGGTTGGAGAAACGCCCCGATCCACGCCCGCTCCGGCCGGCTCACAACTCGACCGAACTCGAGCAGTTCCGTTCGGTTGAGCTGGTACAGTTCCACCGGGATGGCCACCGTCGTCCGCCCCACCTCGGACAGGTTCAACGAGGCGATCCCCACCACCCGCCCGGCCAGGTCAAAGACCGGAGCCCCCCCGAATCCCGGGTTCTGGATCGTCAGTCCGATGGCTTTGGTCAGCATGTATTCCCAGTGCGTCTCGAACTCCCCCATATAGGTGATGAATCCATCGGCCACTCGGCGCTCTCCTGTCCCGGTGGCGGCAAGGAGGAAGACGGGCTGCCCGAGCAGGATATCCATGGAGGAGCCAAGACGCACCGCAGTGAGCTCCTGCGGCGGAATCTTCACGACGGCCAGACCACTCGTAAAGTCTTGCGCCACCACGCGGCCCTGAAACTGCCGACCATCCGAGAGGCCGATCCCGAGTTGGTCGGCGCCCAAGACCACGTAGTTGACCGTCAGCAGATATCCTCCGGTGTCTACAATGACGCCGGTCCCCATCCGTTTCTCGCCCAGCGCCGCGATCGACGGATGGTGCGGCCGAACAGTGACCTGCATGCTGACAACGGCGGGCAGAACCCGACTGACCAATTCAGGCGGCGCATCCATGAAAGCACCCCGCATGGCAACAAAATCAGGGGCCATCTTAGCAACTTCCCCAAAGGGATGCCAAAGGAAAAGCCTATTCAGACCACCATGGCATCCCCGGAGATTGGCCTGATTCATGCAAAGTCCAATGACTCCGCACCAAGCAGCTCTCACTTGTCCGTGGTATAATGGAAGTCTGTCACGGAGGCGAGATGGATAAGCTAGACTCCCCGTCCGACCAGCTTCTCCTCAATAATCAGCTGCACTCGGACGATGCGAACCGGATCACGCGGATCATTGGCGAATTCGCGGAGGGATTCGAGGTGCTCTCTCGCATGCCCCCGGGAGTGGCGATCTTCGGGTCATCGCGGGCGACGCAATACGATCAATACTACCGTGTCGCTGAGGATATTGGGCGTCTCCTCGTCCAGAATGGATTCGCCGTCTTGACCGGAGCGGGACCCGGCATCATGGAGGCTGCGAACAAGGGGGCGCAGGAGGCTGGAGGGCCCTCCGTCGGATTGAACATCCAGCTTCCCATCGAGCAGCCGATCAACGGGTATATCACCAG
>JBFHXD010000031.1:0-21611 GCA_041599135.1 Methylomirabilales bacterium (SeqCode)
CCGAGGCGCTCAACCGCTTTGGCGGCAAGGTGCAGGACAGCGCCCACGGGGTCGAAATGATCAAGCCGCCCATCCCGGACGCACTGTACGACCCCAGCAATCCGGATGTTTCGTCCCATCTGTTGATTGAAAAGGGCAGTGCTGGAGATACGCCGGATCTCCAAGCGGCCAAGATGTATTACGAAGCGGGCCTGCGGATCGAAAACGGGGTGGCCACGGATAGCAGTGGCACTCCGGTGGACTTGACGGCGTTGGGGTGTGATCCGCAGACCGTCACCACCAAGGCTTTCCACGATGCGCGCGAGCAGACAGACATGACGGTCACCGAGGTGGACGTGGGCAAACTGAATGCCTGTGGCCAAGCGCCAGGGAACGGGATCATGTACGTCTCCAAGGACGGACCTGGTGGAGGCGTTCGCCTGGTCAACGGCTCCGAGTTGCCGAGCCAGGGGCTGACCGTCGTCTCCGAGAATCCAGTCTACGTCCAAGGGGACTATAACACGGTGAACAAGGTCCCGGCCGCCGTGCTCGGCGATGCCATCACGGTCCTCTCCAACAACTGGGAGCCGAACAATTACGACAGCAAAGGTGATCTCGCCACCTCCAACCGGCAGGCGGCGGCGACCACGGTGAACGCCGCGTTCGCCATGGGACCCCACGCCGAGGCGGCGCCAGGGGCCGGCAATGGCGAGTTCAACAACCTCATCCGGTTCCTCGAAGACTGGAAAAATGTGGACTTCAACTATAAGGGCTCGGTCATCGCGCTGTGGCACAGCCAGCAGGCCACCGCGCCGTGGCGCTGCTGCGGGGACGATGGGGACAACTACTACCGGCCACCGAACCGGAACTGGGGCTATGACACCCTCTTTGACACCAATCCCCCGCCGGGGACACCCATGGGAATCATCCAGGCGCGCGGCCGCTGGTATTCTGGCGGATAGCGACGACCGCGCACCGATGGCCGTCGACAACAGCTATCAGCCGTCAGTAATCAGGTATCAGCAGTTTGGATTTCGAATTGTGGATTTTCAATTGGGGATTGCAAGCCAGCTGTACACGTGCAAAAATCCAAAATTCGCAATTGTAAATTCGAAATACCGCCGCTGACTGCGGACTGCTGACGGCTGACAGCTAGTTGACCTACAGGGTTGACTTTTCTACGGCTTTGCCAGTACCATTTCATTAAGGAGAAAGACAACAAGAGGGGTGAGCTCACCTCGTAGAGAGCATAAGTTCCTAATATCTTGACAATGTCCGCCAATGGCGTTATATAGTGCCGCCACCAGCTGAGGATTCAAAAGCCCCTGGGCCTGAGGGTGGGCGTCCTCGCGTCGGCACTATTATTCTTTAATGGAGGGTTCACCGGTAACGGGGAGGTTGAAGGTTTGGAGGTGCCACGGCCAGTGGTCGACGCTCCGTGCGCAGTTCACGGTGAACCGGCGTAGGCACGTAGCTCAGGGGGAGAGCGCTTGCTTGACACGCAAGAGGTCGGCGGTTCAAGACCGCCCGTGCCTACCATCCCGTTCATCCTTCGTTGATCATCGCAGAGGTATCACGGAGGACTCCGTGGTACCTCTTTTTCTTCTTCAGGGGTACGGATGGTGCACGTGGAAGTGATCCTGCCTGACGGGAGGACCGAGCAGCTTCAGTCGGGTCGTCCTCTGTCGGACGTGCTTCACAAGGCCGGGTCGGATGTGGCAGGGCGAGTGGTGGCTGCTCGCCTGGACGGAAAACCGGTGGGGCTCTCCACGGTCCCGCCCCCTGGGGCGAGAGTGGAGTTGCTCCCGGCAGACTCGCCGGACGGGCTGTATGTCCTGCGCCACAGTACCGCGCACCTGATGGCGGCTGCCGTGCAAGCGCTGTATCCCGATGCCAGGTTCGCGATCGGGCCCCCGGTGGAGCACGGCTTTTACTATGACATCGACCTGCCCAAGCCTTTGCCCGCCGAGGAGCTTGCGGCGGTTGAAGCCAAAATGCGAGAGCTGCAGGCCGAACGTCTCCCATTTGCGCGAGTAGAAATGCCTTTGGACGAGGCCTTGCGTGTGATGGAACAGCAGGGGCAGACCTATAAAGTAGAAATCTTAGAGACGATCCGCCGCTACGGCAGTTCGAGGCCCGATGCGGTGGAAGAGCTCAAGGGCGAGGCCGAGGCGAGCGGAACGGTCAGCTTGTACCAGACCGGCTCGTTTCTGGACGTGTGTCGGGGCCCCCACGTCCCCGATACCTCGTATCTGCAGGCCTTCAAATTGACCCACATCGCGGGGGCGTACTGGCGGGGAGATGAACGCAACCCGATGCTCACGCGGATCTACGGGACCGCGTTTCCCACGCAGGAGGCACTCGAGCAACACTTGTATCGCCTCGAGGAGGCAAAGCGTCGAGATCACCGGCGACTGGGTCGCGAACTCGAACTGTTCAGCATCGAGGAAGAGATTGGTCCCGGCCTCGTCCTGTGGCATCCCAAGGGTGCCTTGATTCGCGAGGTGGTCGAAACCTTTTGGAAGACCGAACACCGCCGCCGGGGATATCAGCTCGTCCACAGCCCGCATGTCGCCAGGGCCCATCTGTGGGACGTCAGCGGGCATCTGAGCTGGTATCGCGACTACCTGTTTTCAGGGATCGAGGTCGAGGGGCAGCAATACCTGGTGAAACCCATGAACTGCCCCTTTCACGTCCTGATCTATCGCTCGCAGACGCGCAGCTATCGTGATCTGCCACTGCGGCTCGGCGAGCTCGGCACCGTCTACCGCTACGAGCGTTCGGGGGTCCTGCATGGACTGCTCCGGGTCCGGGGTTTCACCCAGGATGATGCCCATATCTTCTGCCGGCCGGAACAGCTCGAAAGTGAGGTGGCCGATGTGCTGGAACTGGCGTTAGCCATGCTCCGCGCCTTCGGGTTCGCCGAATACCACCTGGCCCTCTCGGTGAGCGATCCAGACCAGATGTCGAAGTATGCGGGGAGCCCGGAGCAGTGGGAGAAGGCAGAGTCGGCACTCGAGCGGGTCCTGGAAAAGAGCGGGATGGCCTTTGATCGCGTCAGGGGGGAGGCCGCCTTCTACGGACCCAAAATCGATATCTCGCTCGTCGATGTGCTCGGGCGACAGTGGCAATGCGGAACCATCCAAGTCGATTTCAACATGCCGGAGCGGTTCGACTTGGGGTACATTGGCGAGGATGGCAGGTCGCACCGGCCCTTGATGGTTCACCGCGCGCTCCTGGGGTCTCTGGAACGATTCTTTGGTATTTTGATCGAGCACCACGGCGGGGCATTTCCCTTCTGGCTGGCCCCCGTCCAGGTGGCGGTCCTGCCCGTATCCGAGCGGCACGAACCATACGTGCAGCAGGTGGCCGAGCGCCTGGCTGCCGCCGGGGTGCGGGCCGAGATCGATGACCGGAACGAGAAGGTGGGGTATCGGATCCGGCATGCGGAAGTGACCAAGGTTCCCTATATATTAGTGGTAGGGGACCGGGAAGTGGAACAGGGTCAGGTTTCTGTCCGTGAACGGGGTCGCCGGGACCGGGGCGCGATGCCGCTCGATGAGCTCATCCACGAGCTTTCGGAGGCACGGTATCCGCCCGTCCCCGGACCTGCGATGTAAGGGGGTGAGTCGGGATCGAAAAGGGCCTGCGAGTTAACGAGCGGATCCGGATTCGGGAGATCCGAGTGATCGGTCCTGATGGGGACCAGCTGGGAATCATGTCGCCTGAGGAAGCCTTAAGCAAGGCTCGGAGCATGGACCTGGACCTCGTGGAGGTGGCCCCCCAGGCGAAGCCGCCGGTCTGCCGCATCATGGACTACGGCAAGTTCCGGTACGAGCAGTCGAAGAAGGCCAGGGAGGCCAAGAAGAAACAGGCTGTCATTCAGCTCAAAGAGATTAAACTGCGGCCGAAGACCGACGAGCATGACTTTCAGTTCAAGGCGCGGCACGTGGAACGGTTTCTCCGATCTGGGAATAAGGCGAAGATCACGATGATGTTCCGGGGCCGGGAGATGGTGCACACCGAACTGGGGAAGCGGTTGTTAGACCGCCTGGCCGATGTACTGAAAGAGGTCGGGCAGGTGGAGCAGCCCGCCAGACTCGAAGGGCGAAACATGACCATGGTGCTCGCCCCGAGGCCGGAGGCGAAAACGGGGACGGCAAAACAGGTCCAAGAAGCCGTGCAGGAGTAAGGCATGCCGAAGCTCAAAACACACCGAGGGGCAGCGAAGCGTTTGAAGCTGACCGGACGCGGGAAGATCCGTCGGCGGAAGGCGGGGAAGAGTCACCTGCTGACCGGCAAGGGGACGAAACGGCGGCGACGGCTCCGCCAAGGAGATCTGGTCCATCCGACCAATGTGAAGCGGGTCCGTCGGCTGATCCCGTACCTGTAGCGACAGGGGGGAACAGGGGACAGGAAACACACAGGGAGAACCATTACATGTCGAGGGTCAAAGGGGGATATGTCACCCGACGCCGGCGCAATCGGGTGCTGAAGCAGGCTGAGGGGTTTTGGGGCAAGCGAAAGTCCAACTATCGCATTGCCCAAGAGGCGGTGGACCGGTCGCTGCGATACGCCTACCGGGATCGTCGGACGCGGAAGCGCGACTTCCGCAGACTCTGGGTGACCCGCATTGGCGCTGCGGCCCGATCACACGGTCTTTCCTACAGCCAGTTGATGGGGGGACTCCGGAAGGGCGGGGTGGTCCTCGATCGAAAGACCCTGGCCGATTTGGCAGTGACCGATGACGCCGCGTTCGGCCGGTTGGCCGCCGTGGCGAAGGAAGCGGCGGGCGCCTAACCCGCAGTCGCGAGGTGTGTGAAAGCCCCGATCACCATCGGGGCTTTGTCGTATCTGGAGAAGCCGTGGCAGAGAGCGAACGCATTGAGGAGCAGCTTCAGGCGCTTGAGGCTTGGGCGCTGCCGGCGATTGCGGGGGCCGAGGATCCGGAGGCGTTAGAGCAGATGCGGATCCGGGTGATCGGACGCAAGGGAGAGCTGACCGAGATCCTGCGAGGACTTGCTGCGCTTTCACCCGAGATGCGGCGCGAGGTCGGTCAGCAGTCCAACGTGCTGAAAGCCAAAATCGAAGTCGCACTGCAGGAGAAGCAACAGGCGCTTCGGTCGGCCGTCCTCGACCAACTGGCGGTCCGCGAGGGAATCGACATCACTTTACCCGGCCGACCGATTCCACGGGGAAGCTTCCATCCCCTGACTGCTACCCTGTACGAGATTATCGAGGTGTTCCAGCATCTCGGTTTCTCGGTCGCCGAAGGGCCTGAGGTGGAGCTGGACTATTACAACTTCGAGGCCCTCAACATCCCCAAGGACCATCCCGCGCGGGACATGCAGGATACCTTCTATGTGACCGATGATGTCGTCCTGCGGACCCATACCTCTCCGGTCCAGATCCGCGTGATGGAAGCCCAGCCGCCTCCGGTCAAAATCGTGGCACCCGGACGCGTCTACCGGCGGGACGCCGATCCGACCCATTCCCCGATGTTCCATCAAGTGGAAGGGCTCCTCGTCGATCATGGGGTGACCTTTGCCGACCTCAAGGGAACCCTCGAGGCCTTCGTGGATCAATTTTTCGGCGCCGGGACCGGCGTGCGTTTCCGGCCGAGCTTTTTCCCCTTTACCGAGCCCAGCGCCGAGGTGGATATTGCGTGCGTGATGTGCAAGGGGGCCGGGTGCCGTGTCTGTAAGGGCTCTGGTTTCCTCGAAATCCTCGGGGCCGGCATGGTGGATCCAGAGGTATTCCGGATGGTGGGCTACGATCCCGAGATCACCGGATTCGCCTTTGGATTGGGGGTCGAGCGGATTGCCATGCTGCGGTACGGGATCGATGATATTCGCCTCTTCTTTGAGAATGACCTCCGGTTCCTCCAGCAATTTCCCGCCCTGTAATGCTGAACAATGGCCACCGGGTCCGGGCGCCTCTCAGCTCACCGTCTCGGGAAGTCATCCAAGCCCCTCCCCTCGCCGGTTCACGGGTCGCGCCACCGGTTGGCGTTGCTGGGCACTCTCAAGAACCCCTCAGTCCCCCTTGCGGAAGGTCTGTGGTGATTATGAGGCGAAGTTGAAGCGGCACGGAGAGGTTTATCGCAGGTGAACGCATCTGAAGGCGCTGAACGAGTTGCTGCGTGGATGGCGGAACGAGGGATCGCCGGAGAGCTGGTCCGTCCGGGTGAGCCCACGCCGACGGTCGAGGCCGCTGCCAGCGCACTGGGGGTGACGCCCGAGCAGGTGGTGAAATCGCTCCTCTTTCTCGTCGACAGGGATCCCTATCTGGTGATTGTCCGGGGCACCGCCCGCGTGGACAGGACAAAGCTCCTCCATGGGGTCGGCGGAAAGAAGGCGCGCATCGCGACCCGTGAGGAAGTTGAGCGAATCACAGGGTTTCCCGTGGGGGGGACGCCGCCCTTCGCCCATCGGCAGGCGCTGCCGGTCCTCATTGATCAGGGGGTCCTGAGCGTGGAAGAGATCTACGCGGGGGGAGGTTCTGAGGACGTCATGTTGCGGATCCGGGCGGCCGACCTCCGTGAGGCCACGCGTGGCAGGGTAGTGGATGTTACCTGACCGAGCTGACGTGGCCGTCTTCGTGCGTCACCGACGGAGTTCCATGCCGGTGACCTGGCAAATCTGATGCATGTCGTCCCAGCCGTAGTCCGGGAGGAGTTTTTCGGGTTGCCCTTTCTGCCGTGCCACCAGTGACTGCAGCCGCGCGATGCGGTCCGCGGTGCTCGGATGCGTCGAG
The DNA here is from genome assembly GCA_041599135.1 of Methylomirabilales bacterium (SeqCode). Classification (GTDB taxonomy): domain Bacteria; phylum Methylomirabilota; class Methylomirabilia; order Methylomirabilales; family CSP1-5; genus CSP1-5. The sequence goes on from JBFHXD010000031.1 coordinate 6,736, forward strand.
AGATACTTGAGGAATTCCGGTGTCCCCCTTCCCTCTGCGCTAAGTGACTCGAAAAAAGTCATCATCCCCTTGGCATCGATTCCAGCCGCAACGAGCATGCGGACACCCTGCGCATCCGCCTCCTTCTCGTGACCGCGGCTATATCGCAGCACGCCAAGCGTCCGTGCTCCTTCCAGCCCGAACGCCGACGCGTCGCTTGCACCGCCGGTCAGGGCGGTCAGCAGCAGCCCGGTCGACGCGTGCTGAATCAGCATCCGTGTGGCGTGGCGCTTGGTGATGTGCTGCACCTCATGGGCGAGCACGCCCGCCAGCTCCTCGGCAGCGTGGGTTTGCTCGAGTAACCCGCGAAAGACCACGATGTATCCTCCGGGGGCCGCGAAGGCGTTGACCATGGGATTGTCGACAACCATCACGCGAAAGGTGTACGGGGAGTTTGGAATCGTGCTCGTGAGGGCGGTCATGATCTCTGCGATGGCTTGGAGGCGGACGGGATCTGTACATCGCTTCTCCGGCGGGGCAAGCTGTTCGACCACGGCCTCGCCGAGATGCTCTTCCCACGAGACAGGGACGCGTGACGCCGCGAGGCCTGCCATCGCCGGGATACCCCAAAAGTACAGGCCGATCGTCATCCCGATGACGGCGACGGCCGCGATCAGGGTCAGCTTGGTCCGCATGCGGCGACGCGCGGGATCGTGGAACCGCGTGGCAAGCTCCGGTGTGATGCGGTGCAATGCTATGAGGAATGTCGAGTCCGAAACCAGGAGGGCTTCCGGAATCTCGTCCCCCCGCTCCAGGCGCACGTCCTCGCCGGGATAGAAACCCTGCGTTTGGCGAATCTCTTCATAGCGCCACCAGAGCGTTGTGCCGCCCTCGGTGATGACCTCAAGGCCGCTGCGCATCGGGCGGATCGTGACACGTTGGCGCGCCGCGGTCCGCCCGTCCAGGTAGTAGCCTTCCCAGTGGGTTTTCATCTTTTCGGTTCCCCCGTGGCGCGTTCTCAGATTATACGATTTATACGATCGAAGGGAAGGCGGGAGCACTGCGAAGCGCGACTCGCCACGAAACCGTGAGCACACAGGCGGCTCGGGCGCTAGCCGAAGTCGAAGCCCGAGTCGATGTCGAGGAAGCTGGAGAGCCCTTCCCCGGTGGCGGTGGCACCCTGGGCGTCTTGCTCAATGGCGGTCGGATCGAGGGAGCCTTCGAGGCTCAAGTGTCTGCAGATGAACTGCGCATTTCGCACGACGACCCATGGGAAGCCGAGACCCAACGTCATGATCATGAGCAGGAAATTCCCCAGGGTCAGCAGGAGGAGACCGCCCCCCGTGACCGTTGAGCAAAAGCGGGCACTGCCAATGGTGGTATTGGCCCAAAAATAGCGCTGCTTCTTGGCCTCGAACCAGAACCAGTAGAAGCCGAGGGTGAGGTAGACGAGCAGATAGCTGCCAAAAATATCGCGCCCCCGTCCCTGGAAGTCAAATTTCTGGTTGCCGAAGTAGGAATTGGACGCCCAGAAGCCGTGTTTCTTGGTTTCGAAATAGGGGTAGTAGAGACCAAGCGTGAATGCGGTGAGGAGCGAGCCACTGAAAAAGATCTTGATGAACTCTTTGGCCGAGCCCCGGAACGAGAAGAAGATCCCCCGCCACGACGTCCGGCTGTATCGATAGCGGCGGGCGCCAACCATGGCCACGGGAACTACCACCATCGCCATGCTGTAAAAGAGGAGGGTTGCACCACCCTTCAGTGCCCCTCCAATGTCCAGGAACTCCGGTAAGATGATCAATCCAAAGAAGGGGACGCCAAAGACCACTACCGCCTTCGTGAAACCGATCAACAACTCCTTGCCAGTCCCATGGTATGCGAATCGATCTCCGGCAAAATCGGTCTGGCTCCACAGATAATTCCGCACCTTGGTCTTGCCCCAAAAATAGTAGATCCCGAGCGTGATGATGGTCAGGAACATGTTCACGATATGAATGCCGAAAAGCGATCCTCCCGTCCCATGGAAGAAGAGTCCGTGCGCGTGACCGTCACTTCCTCCCGGGTACAGGGTTCCCTCCTGCACCATTGCTGGGGGAGGCGCCTGGGGGATATATGGAGGGGGCTCCTTGGTCGGAGAGGCGGTGGGCTCCGGCGCTATCGTGGTGACACCTGTGAACGCCTCCTGAGGCATGGGCGCTGCCTCCTCCCTCATATAGATCGGGCCCGACCGCGGCGGGGAGGCAGCGGTCGGCTGGTATGCGGCAGCCGGTGCGGCCCCATGGTGCGGCACGCTGCTGGCGAGGGGAGCACCGCAGGATTTGCAGGTCGGCCGGGCCATCTGCATCAACCCGCATTTGCGGCACTTTGCTCCAGTCATCTGTGGGTCCTCCTTCTGCTGTTGCTTCGCACTCTGAGGGCGATTCTGCCTGCCCTTCTTTAATGACTTTGAGCCCCCTTGTGCAAGAGTCGGTCCAGATACATGGCTAAACTGAAGCGCACCCCGGCTCGGAAGATAGGGGTGCCTGGCTTATCCAGGCCAGGAATTTCGCGTACTTTCAGAGCAGGGAGACCCTTGGGATAGACTGCGGGTTCGTCACGCTGACACACCCCCGTGTCGATGCTCCCCGGGGTGGGCATGTTTTTCCCGTGCAGATCCTCGCAGTCCACGTGTCGGATTCCAGCCGGCCGGATGACAGAGGGAGGTCGTGCCCGGTGAGCGTCGTGAGCATAAAGGAAGTTGGGGGGAAGTACAAGCGTGAATGCGGTACTATCAACTTGACACATCGGCTTGCCGCGTGCCATTTTCTGCACCGTACGGAGGTCTGATGCGGTGAAAGTCAGCTTCAGTTGGCTGCAAGAATTTGTCGAGATTGGCCTGAGTCCTCGCGAGCTCGCCGAGCGCCTCACCATGGCTGGGATAGAGGTGGAGGCGGTTGAAGAGATCCATTCCCCATTTGAAGCTGGAAAGGTCGTCGTTGGGCGGATCGCGGACATGCGGCCCCACCCGCAGCGGGGTGGGTTGAGCCTCTGTCAGATCGATGTGGGTAAATCGGTCGTTCCCATCGTGTGCGGTGCCCAACACATCTCCATCGGTGATTGCGTTCCGGTTGCCCTTCCGGGGGGCCGGCTTGCCGACGGGCGGGACGTCCAGGAAACCACGATCCATGGGGAACGATCGGTGGGCATGCTCACTTCGGAGAAAGAATTAGGCCTGGGAGAAGACAGCACGGGGATTCTCATTCTCGACAAGAAGGGGGCCCCTGGAGTCGATCTCACAGAGGCTTTGGGACTTCGGGATCACATCCTGGAAGTCGCCGTCACTCCCAATCGCGGGGACTGCCTGTCCCACTGGGGAATGGCGAGGGAAGTAGCTACGGTCACGGGGGCGAAACTTCGCCTCAAAGCGACGAAGCCTCCGGAAGACGGAGGCCCGATTCAAAAGCTCACCTCGGTCGCCGTGAAGGAGACCAATCTCTGCCCGCGATACGCCGCTCGTGTGGTCCAAGGAGTCACCATCCGTCCCTCCCCATTCTGGCTCAGGCGACGACTCATGCTTTTGGGACTCAGGCCCATCAACAACGTGGTCGATGCCACGAACTATGTCCTGTTAGAGATGGGACAACCCCTTCACGCCTTTGATCATGCCAGGCTTGACAAGGGCAGGATCGTCGTCCGAAAAGCGAAGGAAGGCGAGCGGATCGTCACGTTGGATGGCGTAGAGCGCCGACTCGATACGGGAATGCTGGTCATCGCCGATGCGCAAACACCCGTCGCGCTCGCCGGTGTGATGGGTGGTGCCACCACCGAGGTGACCGAGTCCACCACAGACCTCCTCCTCGAAAGTGCGCTTTTCCAGCCGGTGAGCGTGCGTCGAACGGCGAAGGCCTTGGGGCTTGCGACCGAGTCCTCGTATCGCTTTGAACGGGGCGTGGATTCGGAGGGGATCGTGCGTGCGCTCGACCGGGTGGCCGGTCTTATTGTGGGGCTCGCGGGAGGCCGCGTGGCTCGGGGTGTTTTCGACTTGCGGGTCAAGCGACCGAGGCCTGCACCAGTCGTGCTTCGCGTCGCTCGACTTCGCGAGGTCTTGGGTACGCCCATCCCACAGGGCGAGATCACGAAGATTCTTGGGCGAGTCTACTGCCGGGTGACACGCCGCGGGGCACAGGGACTTGCCGTGTCGCCGCCGAGCCACCGACTGGATCTGAGCCGCGAGATCGATCTGGTCGAGGAGGTGGCGCGTCTGCGAGGCTTCGATCGGATTCCGGCGACCCTACCCGGAGGCCAAGTCCGATCGGTGGGGGCGACCCCGTTTTTGGGGATCGAGGCGCAGATTCGGCGTCTCCTGACTGCGTGGGGATACCACGAGGCGGTCAATTTCAGCTTTACAGAAGAGGGGGTTTTTGATAAGTTACGCCTGCCTGAAACAGACCTCCGGCGGGTTGTCGTGCGCATTCGCAATCCCCTGGGAGGGGAGGCTATCTTACGGAGTATCCTTGTTCCTTCCCTCCTCGACAATCTGGTGTTGAACGAAAGCCGGGGGATTCGGGAGGTGAAGCTCTTTGAAATTGCTCGGATCTTTCGTGACCAGCCCGGCGCAGCGGAAGCCGTCGAAGGTCGGGCGGTCGGGATGGTTGCGGCTGGGGATCGGCTCCCCGTGTGGTGGGGCACGCAGTGGGGGGGAGTCGATTTCTACGATTTGAAGGGGGTCCTCGAGGCCATGGGGCGATTCCTTGGGCTTTCCCTTGACCTCAGGGCAGAGAAGAGAATCCCCTTCTTACATCCCGGCCGGCAGGCAGAGGTGCTGCTGGGACAACAGGTGTTAGGCTGGAGTGGTGAGATCCATCCAGAAGTGCTCCGGAGCTTCGGTGTGAGCACGCGTGCCGTTGCTCTGGAGATCGATCTGGACCTTCTGGATCGGTCTCGACGGCCGACGCCAACGTTCCGTCTTCTCCCTCGGTATCCTGCCGTCTTGCGGGACATGGCGGTGGTGGTCCAGGAAAGCATGCCGGCCGGAGAGGTGGAGGCCACGATTCGCCGGACTGGAGGGCCGCTCGTGGAGGCGGTTCACCTCTTCGACGTGTATCAGGGGGAGCCGGTCCCGCAAGGGAAAAAGAGCTTGGCATTTTCGATCGAGTACCGGTCATCGGAACGGACCCTGACCGATGGAGAAGTGGCGACGATTCATGGAGAGATCCTGCAGAGACTAGAGAAGGAACTGGGGGCTATCTTGCGATGATCCTGGAAAAGCTTCAGGACCTGGAGAAGAAAGTTCGAGAAGTGGCTGGTTTGCTACGTCAATGCGAATCGGAGAAGAAGACCTTGGACAAACAGATGGGGAATTTGCAAGAAGAACTCAAACAGGCGCAGACCGAGAAGACGACGTTGAAAAAGGCCGTGGAGCGGCTCGAGGCCGAAAGGCAGGAGATTCGGGCGCGGGTCGATGAACTGCTCGGGGAGGTCTCTCGGGTGGAGGCTGCGCTACAAGAGCGGAGATGACTGATCAGAGCGATCTGACGCAGGTAGAGATTTTTGGCGAGCGGTACACTCTGCGGGGGATCGGAGGGGAGGATTCTGCGTATACGCAACGGGTCGCGCGGTATGTTGATGAACAGATCCATGAAGTGGCAGGCGGGACGGCTACCCTTTCAGTTCAGGTAGCGGTCCTGGCCTCCCTCAACATTGCGGACGCCTTGTTTAGGCTAGAGGAGCGTGTGAAAAAGGAGGAGACCGCGGCGGCGGCGAAGATTCAAGAGCTGGAAGTGGAGCTGCATAGAATGATCGACCGAACGCCCTCAACGGGAGGGCCTGAGCAGTGACGTACGAGACCCCCTGCTGTGTTCGTGATGGGGTTGGTTTCCTTGAACCAACAGTGAGAGTACGGGAGCCCTTATACTTGCGTGGTGTGCATGCCCCGAGTCTGGCAAAGGGGTATACCCTGAGCCCGTCGAAGGGAAGCCTAAAGCGCATGCGGGGCGCCCACCTGCGAGGACAGGTTCACGAGGAAACCTCCACACGGCACCGAGGTGGGGGGTTTATTTTTTCCCATGTGGTCGCCGCGTTCTTCGGACCCATTTCCCTTCTTCACACCCACCCACCGGGCTAGGGCCCGGCCTCTCTCTTCACCGTCTGTATTGCGCTTAGCGATGCGTCCGCAGCGGCGAGGGCTGATTGCCTGCCGAGTGACAGGAGGGAAGTCGCTACTTCCTTTCCGTATTGGCCTAGTCAAGCTTGCTTTGCACGAGACTCGAATGATGGGGACGGAAAGACCAAGGGGGTCCAACGGCGGACCCTGAGGAGGTGAGGGAACCGTGGAGATCACGGTAAGCTGGCCAATTCTGATCGGTGTTGCCATCGTCGCCCTCGCCGTGGGCTTTGTTGCCCGCAACATCCTGGCGCGCAACCGGATCGCGGACGCCGAGGAGCGAGCGCGGGCGAGCGTCGCGGATGCGGTGAAAGAGGCGGAGCGGAGGCGGAAAGAAGCAGAGTTCGAGGCGAAGGATATGATCTTTCGGGCCAAGGGAGAGATTGACGAAGAGGCCCGGCAACGTCGGAACGAAATCCAAGCGTTGGAACGCCGTCTCCTCCAACGGGAGGAGTCCCAGGATCGGAAAGGGGAACTCTTGGATCGTCGCGAGCAGCAGATCGGTGCGAAGGAGGCGGAGTTCGGTTTGCGCGATCAGTTGCTGCGGGAAAGTGAAAACAAGTATCAGGCGCTGTTGGCGGAAGAGCGGCAGAACCTCGAAAAGATTTCCGGGATGACCGCGGAGGAGGCCAAGCGGGTCTTGATGCGGCATATGGAGAACGAGGCCCGACTGGAGGCGATGGTCACTGTCAAGCGCATCGAGGATGACGCGAAGGAGACGGCGGACCGCAAGGCGAAAGAGATTTTGGCTATCGCCGTGGATCGGTGTGCGTCCGACTTCGTCGCCGAGGCAACGGTTTCGGTGGTGGACCTGCCGAGTGATGACATGAAGGGGCGGATCATCGGTCGGGAGGGGCGGAATATTCGGGCGTTCGAGAAGGTCACCGGTATCGATGTCATTGTCGACGATACGCCGGAGGCCGTCATCCTGTCGGGTTTCGACTCGGTCCGCCGAGAAGTGGCCCGCGTTGCTATGGAGCGCCTCATCGTCGATGGCCGGATCCACCCGGCCCGGATCGAGGAAGTTGTGGAAAAGGTCAAGAAGGAGATTGACGAGAAAATTCGAGAAGCGGGGGAACAGGCCACCTTGGAGCTGGGCGTTTCGGGCCTGCATCCGGAGATGATGCGGTTGGTCGGACGCCTCCAGTTCCGGACGAGCTATTCCCAAAACCAGCTGCAACACACGAAAGAGGTGGGGCAGTTGGCGGCCATGATCGCAACCGAAATGGGCATTGATCCGACTCTGGTCAAGCGGGCGGCGCTGCTCCATGATATCGGCAAGTCGGTGGATGGCTACCATGAGGGGACACACACCCAGATCGCCGCGGGGCTCGCGAGAAAGCATGGCGAACATCCGCATGTGGTCAATGCCATCGCCGCCCATCATGAGGATGAGGAACCGAACTGCCTGGAGGCCATCATCCTTCAAGCGGCGGATGCCGTGTCCGCATCCCGACCTGGGGCTCGCCGGGAGATCCTGGAGTCTTACGTGAAGCGGCTCGAAAAGCTGGAGCAGATTGCGGACTCCTTTAAAGGGGTCTCCAAGTCCTACGCGATCCAGGCCGGACGAGAGATTCGCATCATCGTGGAAAGCGGCCAGGTATCTGATTCCGATTCTACGCAGATGGCCCGGGACATCGCCAAACGGATCGAGGGGGAATTGGAATATCCCGGACACATCAAAGTCACGGTGATCCGAGAAACCCGGGCCGTCGAGTACGCCAAGTAGCGAACCCTTTTCGTCCTCGCGCCACACGGCGGAGCGTCCATGCGGGTCCTATTCATCGGGGACATCGTCGGAAAACCGGGGCGGCAAGCCGTCGCCGCCCTGTTGCCCAACCTGCAGAGGCAGCATGAGATTGTTCTGACGATTGCGAATGCCGAAAATGCGGCGGGTGGCTTCGGCATCACCCCGTCGGTGGCGGAGGAACTCTTTCGGTTCGGCATCGATCTGTTGACCTCGGGCAACCATATCTGGGACAAGAAGGAGGCGGAGCTCTACATCACCACCGAACGACGATTGCTGCGTCCCGCCAACTATCCGGCCCATACCCCGGGTGCTGGGGTGACCCTCTGGGAGCAAGGCGGACGACGCGTCGGCGTCATCAATCTGCAAGGCCGCGTCTTCATGCCGACGATTGACTGTCCCTTTCAGGTCGCCGAGCATGAGATCGCCCTCCTCAAGCAGGCAACCGACCTCATCCTGATTGATTTTCACGCCGAGGCGACGTCAGAGAAGCAGGCCTTTGCCCGCTTTGTCGACGGCCGGGTCTCGGCCGTGATTGGAACCCATACACACGTCCAGACCGCCGATGAACAGATTCTCCCTGGTGGGACCGCTTATATCTCCGATGTCGGCATGACCGGGCCGAGCGATTCCGTCATCGGCATGGAGTCCTCTGACGTCATCGGTCGCTTCCTCACCCAGGTGCCCTCGAAGTTCCGGGTGGCCAAGGGGACCCCGATCCTCTCTGCGGTGATCCTCGATCTGGAAGAGGAGAGCGGCAGGGCAAAAGCCATCACGCGTCTCCAGCTCCGCGAAGAGGATGGAGCGTTGGCATAGGACTGGTCTCGGGCTGCTGTAGGGAGACGGATGCCCCCCCAAGTCGTCGATGGCAAAGGGATCGCTGCCGTAATCCGCCGCGCGGTGCGGGCGGAGACGGAGCGCCTCGTCGCGAAAACCGGGCGACCACCGGGGCTGGGAGTGATCCTGGTCGGAGAGGACCCGGCCTCGGCAACCTACGTGCGGAATAAGGGGAAGGCGTGCGAAGAGGTGGGAATTAAATCGGTGCAGATGCATCGACCCGCCACCGTCGCTCGCGAGGAACTGCTCGATATCATTCATGGCCTCAATAAGGATGAGACGATCGATGGGATCCTGGTTCAGCTCCCCCTCCCTCCGCACATCGGGGAGCGATCGATTCTGGAGGCCGTGGACCCCGCCAAGGATGTGGACGGCTTCCACCCTTCGAACCTGGGTGGTCTTCTCACCGGCAATCCCTTTTTCGTTGCGTCTACCCCACTGGGGATCATGGAGGTCCTCGACCGATTCGGGGTTGTCGTCGAGGGGAAACATGCCGTCATCGTGGGCTGGAGTACGATCGTGGGCAAGCCGACGGCCTTTCTCCTCCTCGAGCGGCGGGCCACCGTCACCGTCTGCCAAGAATGGACCCGGTCCCTCGAGCAGCATACTCAGCAGGCTGATATTCTGGTCGTGGCCGCGGGAAAACCTGGCCTCGTCCGGGGGGAGATGGTGAAGGAAGGCGCAGTGGTGATCGACGTGGGGATCAATCGGGTCGAGGGGAGGCTGGTAGGCGATGTGGACTTTGCCTCGGTGTATGCCAAGGCCTCTCTGATTACCCCAGTCCCCGGCGGCGTCGGTCCCCTCACCGTTGCCATGCTGCTCAAGAATACGCTGAGGGCGTACAAGGCGAGGATTGCCCAAGAGAAGTAAACCGTGGAGGGGACAATGGGCCTCTTGGACGATTGCGTGCACGCCAATCAAGCATATGTGGCGGCGTTCGGGGACCGCGCTCGGTTGGACACACATCCGGCGAAGCACTTAGTCGTCGTGACGTGCATGGACTGTCGCATCCATGTCGAGGAGATCCTCGGGCTAAACGTCGGCGATGCCCACGTCCTCAGGAACGGGGGTGGGATTGTCACGGACGACGTGATCCGTTCGCTGATCCTTTCGTACCGCTTTCTCGGGACCCGCGAGATTTTCGTCATCAACCACACCGGATGCGGTCTTCTGGGTCTGTATGATGATCAGCTTCGCAAGGAGCTTGCCATGGAGACCGGAAGAGACACAGGCGGCCTGGAATTTTTCGGCTTCCGGGACCTCGAAAGCAACGTGAGGCGTCAGCTCGAGAAGATCAGGGAGTGTCCCCCTTTATCCCCAAAGATATCGCCGTCCACGGTCTCATCTACGACGTCAAAACCGGGCAGCTGCAGCGAGTGATGGAGTGAGCGAGGACCTGACGTTGTTGATGGATGCGGAGGGTTTCATCGAAGCCGACTTTATCGTGTCCTTGCTCGAGGCCTATGGGATCCCGTATCTGGTCAAGCGCGAGAACCCGTACGCCGTCGATGCACGGTATACCATTGGCCCATTAGCGAAACACCAGATCTTTGTCAAAACGGCTGATCTCGAACGGGCCAGAGAAATTCTGGAGGCCGAGCCCGACCCTCGAGACATCCCCGGCGGGTGACTTCTTGCTTTTCGGTGCATCGGTGCAAGATTACCAGGACCGGCCTGTCATTGTGGGCTGGAGAGGTGCGCCTGAAAGCGTCTCGTGTTGCGGCCGATTGTGGCGGACAGTGGTGGTGGGGCTACCGGATTCGTCGCCTCTGGTTTCGAAATCCGGAGGTTGGTAACCGGGGGCGGCGGCGGGCTGCGGTTCGGTCCCCTGGATGAAGTACTCCTGGATCGCATCGGGGTCGTGTGCGGTGGTCGGCTCTCCGGTTGTGTAATTCGCAAATATCGGGACGACCCCGGGGGGGGGCTGAAAATATTCGAGCGGTGCCCCGTGCAGGATGGTCCGGGCAAAGTCTATCCAAATTGGAACGGCGAGCTGGGCGCTGGTCGCGTGTGGACCCAGCGAGCGCGTAATGTCATAGCCAATCCATACCCCGGCCACGAGACTCGGTGTGTAACCAATAAACCACACATCGGTCGCCTTGTCGGTCGTCCCTGTTTTGGCGGCCAGCGGCCGCTCCAGTACCTTGGCTCGCTTCCCGGTCCCCCGTTCCACTACCCCTTCTAACACGTGGGTCAGGACAAAAGCCGTCTCCGGCCTGAGCACCACGTGAGGTTCCGGGAACCATTCCTCCAGCACCACTCCCTTGCTATCCAGGACCTTCTTGATGGCATACGGTTCAGTCCGATAGCCGCCGGCGGCGAAGACCCCGTACGCCGAAACCATCTCTAAGAGACTCACTTCTGACGCTCCCAGTGCTAAACCGAACTCCGGGCGGAGATCGCTTTGAATCCCGAGGCGTCTGGCCGTGCGAATGACGGGTTCAACCCCGATCTGTTCGATCAGCTTGACCGCAACAATGTTGATCGATTTCTCCAAGGCCTGACGCAAGGTCACCGGCCCTCGATATTTCCGATCGTAGTTTTCGGGGGCCCATTCGAATATCTCCTCCTCGATGACCATGGGATAGCTGACCGGGGTATCTTCCAAGACGGTGGCCGGGGTAAGGCCCATGTCGAAGGCGGTCGCATACACAAAGGGTTTGAAGGCGGAGCCGGGCTGTCGCCGGGCCTGGGTTGCCCGATTGAACTTGCTTCGCTGGAAGTCGTACCCCCCCACCATAGCCTTGATCGCTCCTTGGCGGGGATCGAGGACCAGGAAGGCCCCTTCGATTTCCGGGTCTGGTTCGAGAGCCACCTCGATCCGATTCTCTTCCCGCTTCACGACCCGGATGGGCATCTGATCTCCCGGCTTGAACCGCGCTTGGATGTCGAGCAGGCCCGCTCGGGTGAACTCCTCCAAGGGGATCGCTCCTTGATACACGCCGGCCTGCAACTCAAGCAGCTCATCGGTCAAACCTGTCACGCTGGCTACGAGGGTTTCTCCCACCTTCGGCGGTTCGGTAGGTGATTCTGCCGAGGAGAGCCAGGTCTGCAGCCGAACATCCTTCCGCTTTTCGAGGCTTTGGAGTCCGCGCATCAAGGCCTGTGCTGCAGCCCCTTGCATCTTTAGATTGAGGGTTGTGTAGACCTGCAGCCCACTGTGGTACACCGCGTAGGTCCCAAATTTGTCCTCCAGATGTCGGCGAACGTGCTCGACAAAGTACGGAGCAAAATTGTTGTCTTTCGTAAAGGTCGCGGCGGTCAAGGGGAGCTGCGTGGAAGCCTGGGCCTGCTCGGCCGTGATAAATCTCTCTTGGACCATGCGCTGCAAGACATGGTGCCGGCGCCTGCGAGCCCGCTCGGGATTGACGATGGGGGAATACGTGTTCGGCGCCCTCGGGAGGCCGGCCAACATGGCAGCTTCGGCAAGGTTCAAGTCACCAACCAACTTATTGAAATAGGTTTGCGCTGCTGCCTCTATACCGTAGGCCCCATGCCCGAAGTAGATCTGGTTAAAATAGAGTTCCAAGATCTTGTCTTTCGAGAGGTCTCGTTCGATCCTGCCGACGAGCAGAGCCTCTTTGAATTTCCGGGAAAGGCTCTTCTCCGGGTTGAAGAAGAGGACCTTCGCAAGTTGCTGGGTGATCGTACTCCCACCCTCGGCCAGGCAGAGGCAGTTGAGATTGGACCACAGCGCCCGGGTGATCCCAACGGGATCGATGCCGTAGTGCTGATAGAATCGGCTATCCTCGACGGCAATGATGGCCTCGCGGAGGAAGCGGGGGATTTTGTCCAGGGGAACAAGAATGCGCCGTTGCTCGTAAAACGTGGCGAACGGTTTTCCCTCATCGTCGTACAGGGTGGTAACGAGGCTCGGTTGGTACTCCTCAAGGATGTCCAGGGGTGGGAGGTCTCGAACGTAGGCGGCGACGACCCCCCCAAGGATCCCCGTTCCCATGACGCAGAACAGAAGGACTGCCCAAAGAACCCCTTTCATCAACCCTCGGCGCGTGATCGCCATCGTCACCCTTGGAAAGGACGAGATTCGAAGGTATTATAGCAGAGCCTAAGGGTCTTGGGGGAGGGGATTTGCGGAGAAAGGCATGACAGCAAAGCCCACACTGGAGGAACAGCTCGCCGTCCTCACGTCCCGGACCGTCGAGGTGATCAGCCGGGAGGAGCTGCTCCGGAAGCTCGAGCGACGTAAACGTCCCCTTCGGGTAAAACTGGGGATGGATCCGACGGCCCCGGATCTGCACCTGGGCCACACGGTCGTGCTGCATAAGCTCCGTCAGTTCCAGGAGCTCGGCCACGAGGTCATCTTCTTGATCGGGGATTTTACCGGAATGATTGGGGATCCGTCGGGCCGATCCGAGACGCGAAAGCCCTTATCGGCTGAGGAGGTGACGCGCAACGCCGAAACTTACAAGAGCCAGATCTTCAAGATCCTCGACCCGGCAAAGACGCGGATCGAGTTCAATAGCAAATGGCTGGGCGCGATGTCGGGTGAGGCGCTGATTGGTCTCGCGTCGCGATACACCGTGGCGCGCATGCTCGAACGGGATGACTTTCAAAAGCGGTATGGGGAAGGGCGTCCTATTAGTATCCACGAGTTCCTCTACCCGCTCATCCAAGGGTACGACTCGGTGGTGCTCGAGGCGGACGTGGAGCTGGGCGGGACCGATCAGAAATTCAATTTGCTCGTCGGCCGGGAGCTGCAGCGGGACTTTGGCCAGGAGCCCCAAGTCATTATGACGGTGCCGATCCTCGAGGGCTTGGACGGGGTCCAGAAGATGTCCAAAAGCCTGGGGAATGCCATCGCCGTGGAAGAACCTCCGAAGGAGATGTTCGGCCAAGTGATGTCGATCCCGGACAGCCTGCTCCTGCGCTACTACGAGCTGACGACGTCGCTCTCCTCCGACGAGGTTGCACGCATCCGAGCGGGCCTCGAGAAGGGAACGCTCCACCCGCGGCAGGTGAAAGCCGATCTGGGCAAGATCCTCGTGAGTCTCTACCACTCCCCTGAGGCAGCGGAGGCGGCCGTCCAGGAATTTGATCGAGTGTTTCGGGACCGCCAGCTCCCGGAGGAGATTGAGCTGGCCCGGATTCCGACCACAGACCAGCATGTGTTGCTCTATCTGATTCTGGTACAGGCTGGTTTGACCACTTCAAACTCCGAGGCCAGGCGCCTGATCCGGCAGGGAGCGGTCGAGGTGGATGGGGCAAGAGTCGTCGATGAAAACCGGAAACTGGCGACCAACAGAGAGTATCTGGTTCGGGTGGGGAAGCGGCGCTTTAAGAAAATAGGGTTTAAATAAGGGGAAAAAGGACTTGACAGGACGGGGAAGGGTTGGTATAAAGTTCTGTTGAGGTGGGAATCCCACCAGGGACCCCCTTGACAGGGGAAAGCAGGCTTCCCATATTATAGTGTAGAGAACTTCATTTAGGCCACGTAAGACTCCAGCCTGGTTTCTTTTCCCTTTGCTCTTTGACAACAGAATATCGCGTTACTGTCTTACGGGCGGGTGGTCCGTAGAACGGACCGATTGAATCTGCCCGTCAGGGCAAAGCCGTTTGTTTCTGGAGAGTTTGATCCTGGCTCAGAGCGAACGCTGGCGGCGTGCCTAACACATGCAAGTCGAGCGAGAAAGTCCCGGCAACGGGATGAGTAAAGCGGCGAACGGGTGAGTAACGCGTGGGTAATCTATCCTCGAGTCTGGGATAACCTTCCGAAAGGGGGGCTAATACCGGATGATGTCTTTTTGGGGCATCCCAAGAAGAGCAAAGGGGGCGCCCGCAAGGGGCTCTCGCTGGAGGAGGAACCTGCGTCCGATTAGCTAGTTGGTGAGGTAACGGCTCACCAAGGCGACGATCGGTAGCCGGCCTGAGAGGGTGACCGGCCACACTGGGACTGAGACACGGCCCAGACTCCTACGGGAGGCAGCAGTGGGGAATCTTGCGCAATGGGCGAAAGCCTGACGCAGCGACGCCGCGTGGGGGACGAAGGCCTTCGGGTTGTAAACCCCTGTCAGGCGGAACGAATCCCCTGAGGACGAACAATCCTTGGGGTTGACGGTACCGCCAGAGGAAGCCCCGGCTAACTACGTGCCAGCAGCCGCGGTAATACGTAGGGGGCAAGCGTTGCTCGGATTTACTGGGCGTAAAGAGCGC
>JBFHXD010000032.1:0-21557 GCA_041599135.1 Methylomirabilales bacterium (SeqCode)
CGGGGTCCGGACCAATGCCGATACGCCAACGGATGCGGCCGCCACCATGGACTTCGGAGCCGAGGGGATTGGCCTGTGCCGGACCGAGCACATGTTTTTTGTCGAAGACCGCATCATCGCCATGCGTGAGATGATCGTGGCCGAAGACGCCGACGGGCGGCGGCAAGCCCTGGCCAGGCTTCTCTCGATGCAGCGGCAGGACTTCAAGGCGATCTTTGAGAAGATGCGAGGGTTGCCGGTCATCATCCGCATCTTTGACCCGCCGCTCCACGAATTCCTGCCCAAGAGCCCCCGTGAGCTCCAAGTGTTGGCCGAGGATATGGGCATCCCCCTGCAGAGCCTCGTACGCAAGGTGGAACTGCTGCAGGAGTCCAATCCGATGCTCGGACACCGGGGGTGCCGCCTGGCCATTACCTATCCCGAGATCACCGAGATGCAAACCCGCGCCATTCTCGAGGCGGCCTGTCAGATGGTTCGAGAAAAGAAAAAGGTATATCCCGAGGTGATGGTGCCGTTGGTGGGCACCGTTGAGGAGTTCCGACACCAGCGGGCCATTATTGATCGGGTGGCTGCCGAGGTGATGCGCGAGTTTGGTGTGAAGGTCGCGTATAAGGTCGGGACCATGATCGAGACGCCGAGAGCCTGCCTCGTGGCGGACGGAATCGCCCGCGAGGCCGAGTTTTTCTCCTTCGGGACCAATGACTTGACGCAGACCGTCTTTGGCTTTTCTCGGGACGATTGTGGAAAGTTTCTTCCGCAGTATCTCGAGGAGGGGATCTTGGCGGAAGATCCCTTCATCAGTATCGACGAGGAAGGGGTCGGACAGCTCATGGCTGTTGCGGTGCGAAAGGGCCGCTCCGCCCGGAAGAATCTGGAGGTCGGGATCTGTGGCGAGCACGGGGGCGATCCCAAGTCGGTCGCGTTCTGCCATCGAACGGGCCTGGATTACGTAAGCTGCTCTCCGTATCGCGTCCCCGTGGCAAAGCTGGCCGCGGCGCACGCCGCCCTGAAGGAAAAGGTAAAAATCATCGAGGTCGGGGAGAAATAAGAGTGGTCGCGAGCGACCGATGCTGAGGATTTACGTGGTTTCCGACGCCACGGGCGAGACCGCAGAGCGGATGGTTCGATCCGCTCTTGTCCAGTTCGCGGAGGCACCTGCGAACGTCATCCGGCGGGGGCATGTGCGCACGCCAGAGCAGCTCCGGGCCGTGGTTGAGGAAGCTATCGGCTATGATTCCCTGATTCTGCATACCCTGGTTTCGAACGAACTGCGCCATGCGATGCTCACGGAATGCCGTTCGCACGGGGTAGACGCCATGGACCTGATGGGGCCGATGCTGGATCGCCTCGCCACACACCTGAGGCTCACGCCGCAAGAGGAGCCTGGGCTCTTCAAGCAGTTGGTGGAAGCCAAGTCGAGGCAAGTCGAGGCGGTCGAGTTTGCCTTCCGTCACGACGATGGGCAGTACCCGGATGAGCTCAGCCACGCGGAAGTCGTCCTCGTCGGTGTCTCCCGCACGATGAAGACGCCCACGATGCTGTACCTCGCCTATCAGGGGTGGTTCGCCGCTAACGTGCCCATCATCCCCGAGATTCCTTTGCCCTCGACGGTGCTCTCCTTGCCCTCGGAACGGGTCATCTGTCTTGCCATGGAGTCCAACCGGCTGGCGCAGTTGCGGCGTGTCCGCGCTGACGCCCTCGCGATTCCTTCGAAATCATACGTCTCACTGACGCACGTCCAGAAGGAGCTTCGTCACTCGCACCGTCTGTGTGGCATTCATGGCTGGCGCCAGGTCGACGTGACGGGCAAGTCGGTCGAGGAAGTGGCCCGTGAGATCGTGGCTCTTCTCCCCATCGAGGACCAAGCGCGGCATGCCGGCACGGTAAGTCGCTCGAG
Source organism: Methylomirabilales bacterium (SeqCode) (assembly GCA_041599135.1). Lineage (GTDB taxonomy): Bacteria > Methylomirabilota > Methylomirabilia > Methylomirabilales > CSP1-5 > CSP1-5. The sequence continues at coordinate 1,898 of JBFHXD010000032.1, forward strand.
GGCCATCGGAGAGAAAAAAAAAGCCCCGGGCGAGCAGCCCGAGGCTTGAAGGGGCTTGTGGCAGGACGGCGTTACGCCTCTCTCTGCGTAAACACGAATGCTTGACCCTGGGGAGTCTCTTGAAAGTCAAGGGTGACGTTTGTCAGTACTTCGCTGGTTTCTTGATCAAGAACCAGCACCGTTTCGTCTGCGGAGTGCAGCGCGTGGTCCTGCTGTGTCGGAACGTCAAGGGCGAGTTTGAACTCTGCGTCACCGGTCCGCACTAGCCGAGGCACGCTGCCCGGTTGGTGTTCCTGCATCTCGTCCTTGATGTTTCTTAAGACCTGTGCCGCAGTCTCGCTCAATTGCAACATAGTGACCTCCTTTCTATAGATTCTGCGCCCCTTAAAAAAAAGGAGCCCTCAAAGGCTCGCGAATCCTTTGAGGGCTCGACCCATTCAAAGTCCGAAAACCTTCGCACGGGGCGATGCCCGTACTGTTCGGTTTTTCCCAGCCTATAAATCCATAGCTTTCATGTCAATAACAAAATACCTGAGGATTCCATATTTTCGCCAGACCGAAGCCTTCCTGTGCGCCAGATTGTCTCTTGCCGCCGGACCTACTGACAGCATGGCAAACTTTCCCGGCGGGTGGCTCGATAACTCCTCAACGCCGCATGCCCTGCAATGTCTAACTCGGTGGGCTTTCAGTCTTGAACCCGACTGCCGCCCCGAGCAACATCCCTCCGATGGTGTAGGCCATGAATAATGCCGTGAAGAACGGCCAATACTGGAAGGCATCGGAGGGCAAGGAAAAGGCAAACGCAACAGCACCTCCAGCGGCCCCGCCGACACCGAACGCGATAGCCCCAGCGAGCACGGAGTACATAAGAAAATGTCTGCTCGTCACACTGAACACCGACCGTAAGGGCGCCGCCCCAATCGCGCCGGCAAAACCTAAAACAACAGCCCAGAGGAGTGCCCCGTACAGTGCGCGATCAGATGGAGCACCAGATAATTCCAGATCGTGCAAACCTCTCAGGGTAAGCGGAAAAAGCCAGCCTGGCAGGGCAAACCCGATGGCACAGCCCAGAGCGGCTATCACTGAGGAGCCTGCAGTGTTTCCTTTCCAGCCGAGGACCGCGCCGCCACAGGCACCGCTCATGGCGGATCCTGCGACAAGCAACGATAATTCCTCGAGATACCCGATCCCCGCGAAAAGATCAGAAAACAAGAGCGAGGCCACGCAGAGAGAGGCGATGCCAGCGCCCACGCCAAAGCCAATGGCACCCCGAAGGGCGAATCCGACAACACTCCCGCGGTTTGTCCTTGTGATGGTTTTCTTTACAACGGGTCGCGCGATCTTCTTCACGACTCGTTGCGTGACGTGTTGTGTGGCAGGGATATGTCGTATCGGGCTCATCACCGGACCCGCGCAGGCTTGGCAGGGTGCCCCTGGGGTCTGAGGCATGCCACATTTAGGGCATTGCGTTACTTTTGTCATCGTTTGCTTCCGTCTCCGTAGGCGAAGCGAACGTGCTGGCCTATACTCACGTGAGTAGCCTCTGGTTAGTGCAATTCCATGGCCAACTCCCCTGACCCATTCAACCCCCCCGTATCTCTGACACCGACGACAGCAGAGTTATGCACACGGGAAGCCCCCTGCGGCATAAGCATTGCAACGCCTTCTCGAGTAATGCTACACAAGGAGGTGGTCGTCGGTGACGGAAAAGCTCATCGAGATTCTCGTGATGGAGGGCATTGCAGTATCGCTATTTGTGTTTGCGTACGCCATCGGCATCAAACACAAAATGCATCTCATCGCAGGGTACAATGAGCGGACGGCTCAATTTGTGAATAACAAGCCGGGACTTGCGCGGCTCGTAGCTCGGCTTTGTTTACTGGTGGGCCTTGCCTCTGCCCTTATGCCCCTTGCCACCAGCCTCTGGGGTGGGAAGCCTACGGGCATGGCAACGTGGATTGGCGCGTATGGCGGGTTCGTTGTGGGTACACTGATACTGACGGTGCTCCAGGCGAGAGAATTCACGACAGGCAAGACGCCTCGGGGGCAACCATAGGAACCGATGTGTAGCGGAATGGGCGAAACACTGTGAGTTTCCTGTCTCGCAATCCTCAACGCTCGTCAAAGTGGATGCTGTTCGCCACGTTTCTGTTCACGGTGCCGGTTCCCTTCTTTATGATTGTTGTCGGTGGTTTGGTCCCAACTGTGTGGATACTGTACTTTGCAGTGCACGGGCTTTTTGTGGCGGTGCCGAAATTCACCGCTGAAGCCTTCTGGATGCTCGGCATATTTTGGGTACACGTCGTCATCCTCGGGGGCTTTTTATATGTCGCGGCAGTCGGCATTACGTGGTTCCTCTTCCTTGTGCTCCCTGCGCGGTTTGCACGACTGGGTGTGGTTGTTCTGATTATCGCGCTCTGTGTGGGTTCAACTTTCGAAATTTATCGGTTGCCCGGCCACAACAGTTCTCCACCCGCGAATATCGTTCGAGTCCTGAATGGTCTCCTCACCTAACTCTGCGCTCAGCGAGGAAAATGGGGCTGCTTGACACCACATGCCGGTAAGGGATACTAAGGCTTCGATGAAGGTCTCGTCAATCGTAGCCGCTGAAGTGCGCGATCGATTTCCCGAGGAAGAGGCGCGGCGCGTGCTGTCCGCGTTCAAAGCCGCCGAGCTGCCGTTGCTCGATGACGATGCGCGCGCTCGTGAACGCGCCCGCGTGCAGCTCGCAGTGGTCAAACTTGCCAACGGCAGCCTCTCGGCATTCGAGCAGTGGCTTCGCGAGGCTCGCGTAGACTGGCGAGACGTCCTTGTCGCTGCAGGGATGGCGCACGAAAACTGGCCGCACGTGCTGCGCGAGGCGGGGTTTCGTGTACCAGAGGGGCCACCCTCTGACACTCCTGATTGACACCTTTTGGGTAGTCGGGGATACTGGGGGCTATGAGAAGGAAATTCCAGGATTTGCAGGCGTCGCATCTGTACTGCAACACATGTGGCGGGCCGATGCCCGTCCGGCAACGCCTGCTCTTGGTCCTTCCCGACGGGGACTTATACGATTACCTCTGTCAGGGCTGCGGCAGCTCTGTCGGCTCCAAGACAGACCGGGGCCCCGTAAACCAACCGCCGCCAGGCTTCTTCCGCGCCCCTCATCAACATAATAAGTAGGTGATCTGAGGGCGGGACAGGGGTATCCCTTCTCCCCATCGTAACGACCCTTCAGGCCCCTTAAAAATAGAAGGTTGTTTCCATGCGGGACTTTGGAACGGGCGTTGCTCAGAAGAGACACATACCGCACCGCCCGGTTCTGACGCTTGGCTGCAAGAGATGAACCGTGGAATCTGAACTCTCTATATGACGGAGGATGAAGGGTGAAACGGTGGAGGCTTGCCCTGATTTCGATCGTCCTGGTTTCCTCGATCGCCACGGCACAGACGGAGTCCCGACTGGCTCGCCTCGAGGTCGCCCTCTGGCCTGAGTATGACCGAGCAGCCGTTCTCGTGATCCTGAAGGGCTGGCTGGTGGTGGACACGGCGCTGCCCACCACCGTCCCTCTGCCGATGCCGGCTCGGGCAGGTCAGCCCCATGCGGTGGCCAAGAAGGGTGCGGACGGCACGCTGCTGATGGCTCAGCACACGGTCGACGTTCAAGGCGACTGGGCGACGGTCAACGTGATGACCGATGGTCGCGAGGTCTGGCTGGAATACTATGTCGACCTCGCGACCACCAATCCCCAACGTCGCGCTGTCTTCACATGGCCGGGTGGCCTCGACGTTGGGCAGGTGAGCTACGAGGTGATGCAGCCGATCGGCGCCGCAGACTTCTCGGTAGAGCCCCCGCCGAGCAGGCAGAGCGTCGGCAGCGACGGGCTCACGTATTACATGGGTGAACTGGGTCCAAAGACACCCCTGGATACGTTTACCATCGGGATCACCTACACGAAGACCACCGCAGGACTCACCGCCATGGCGCTCCAGCCGACGACCCCTGCCGTGAGCCAGCCGCCACCTGCGGGCACGAGACCCGCGGTGACGGCGTCCGGCCCAGGTGGAACCAACATATGGCTGGTCGTCCTGGCGATGGCCTCCGGTGCTGCCCTCGGCGGGATCTGGGTCTTCATCGTGAGCAAGAGACGGCGGGGAAAAAGATGACGCGTGGTGGTCAAGCCAAGAAGTCCGCGGTAGAGCTGCAGGAAGGGGAGATGTGATCTTGATCATAGAAGGAGGTGACCAGGATCATTGCCATGAGAAAGGCTGAGAAGAATACTTATATATTATATAAGGGTAGGGCGACGCGCGGGTCAGGACATGCGTTGGGTGAAGATGTTCGATGATCGTGCCTGCGAAAGGTGTGGGGCCCGTATCGAGCGTTTCGTGGGCCTGATGAAAAACACACCTCGCGCGAGCGAGGTCACCTTTTGTCCCGTGTGCTGCCCCGCAGTAAAAAAGGCCGTGGACATGTCTGACCGACGGACCCGAACGCGACGCAGGAGGCGGAACCTTCTAGGCGTCTCTTGACGCTCATCAAGTCGCTGAAAATCCAGATCGATTAGCCGTATCATCGCCCCGACAAGCGTAGCCATATCAACCAGTTAGACGCCCTCTTGAGGAAAACCGAGCTCGGGAGGGCGTGCTTATTTTCCGCACAGTGTGTGCTTTCCAGCAGGTCAGAATTCCAGAATCTCACCGCGCCAATCTGACAGAGCCCTCAAGCAGCGCGAAGTTACGAGGAGGCAGGGCTCTCCTCGCCAGCTGCGGCATCAGAGTTGCACCGGTATACGGCTGGAAAGGGAAGACCCATGAAAAAGTCTCGCAAAAAAATACGCAAGCGATGGCCACTCTGGGAGAAAACTCCCGGGGATGCCTCTGCTTGGTACAAGAAAGGCGTCAGCCTGTATCACCGTGGCAGCGATGACGAGGCCCTTCAGTGTTTCGAGAACGCGGTTGAAATCGATCCCGGACATGCAGATGCCTGGCTCCATCAGGCCGCGTGTCTCATCGACCTGGGTCGTCTTGACGAGGCCCTCCAGTGTGCTGAGAAGGCCGTTGAACTGAACCCCTACAACGGACAGGCCTGGAGCCTCAAAGGTGCGTGCCTCTATGACCTGGAGCGATTCGAGGAAGCACTTCCTTGTTTTGATTGGGCGTTAGACCTGGACCAGCATAACACCGACGCCCAGGTGATCCGGGGCGCGTGCCTCATCAACTTGGATCGCGTTGAGGAAGGCCTCCACTGTTGTGAAAAAGCGCTCGACTTCGACGTGGAACACGCACTGGGCTGGTACATCAAGGCGGCTGCCGAGGAGCACCTTGGGCGCATTGAGGATGCCGCCCTGTCTTTTCGGCACTTCATTGCACTAGCGCCAGGAAAATATGCGGCACAAGTCGAGTCCGCGTACGAGGCGCTCCACGAGTTAGAAGGGGAGTAGGGCAGGAGAGAAATCTGCCCGGTCATCGCAGTCATACAGGGATAGGTAGGGAACGCACTTGAGAAAATGGCTCGTATTGCTGGTCCTTATCAGTATCCCTCTCGCCGCGTATCAATATTGGGATAAGATCGAGCCTTACATCCCGCGTGAGATCCCCCTCGCATCCACGTTTGACAGCAGCGCTCACCAGGTCGTGATGTATTCAACCTCCTGGTGCCCCTATTGCCAGAAAGCCAGGGAGTTTTTTGATCGTCATGATATCGCGTATACCGAATACGATATCGAAAAGTCACCCGAGGCAAAGCGTCAATTCGATGAATTGCGGGGGAGGGGTGTGCCTTTAATTGTGGTCGGCACCGAAAAAATCAGGGGATGGAACCGCACGGCCGTAAAGGCAGCGCTCACCCGCCTGAAAGATTCGGCACCGTCCGCCCATGCGGCTGCCCAGCGGGCGTCCACGGTTGGGCAGTTTGAAGGATATATTATTCACCTGCGCAACGGGCGAAAAATACCGGTGACGGATTACTGGGAAAAAGGCGACACAATCGAATATGAGATGTTTGGGGGTATCGTGGGCGTGCATCGCACACGGGTTGCCATGATTGAAAACAAAGCTGGCGGCACGGTCAAGCGCTATAGCCCCATCTTCAAGAAAAATTAGACCCCTGGAAACGCCCTCTGGCCAAATCAAGACCCCCGGAGGGCGTTGCTTTTGGAAGTCGAACACCCGAGGGCTTACCTGGCCCTGAAATTGCACCGAGTGCAGGACGCGTCACCGAGACAATAAGCGAACAACCGAGCGCCCATCGGGAGGGCAGACATGGACTACACAGAAAGGCAGAAACTCTCTATCAAAACCGAGTTCGCCGGGAGGAAAAGGAATCAGATCCTCGTAACGATTCCAATGATGGCAATGGTCATCCTCCTGGTGCTCGCCGGGGAGACCCCTGACCAAGTAATCCTGGGCATGCCAATGACGGTCTGGGCTCCAGCCTTTGCGGTCCTCTTTACTGGAGGTGTCGGGTTCTCGCTATACAACTGGAGATGTCCTGCCTGTAATAAATATCTCGGAAAGGCGATTAATCCGAAATTCTGCGTCAAGTGTGGCGCCGCCCTTTCGTAAAAGGACATGGCACGAATGAAGGGATTGTTCCTGGCCTTGATGGTCATTGTTCTCGCCGGTTGCACCGGTCATTATTACAGTTCTGGCTCAGCAACAATCGGGACGCACGGCGGCTCGGTTTCCGGTACGGTGTCGGGACCGGGGGCCTCCGGCACGGTGACGGTCCCGGTACCTCCACAGTAGTTCACTTTTCCCTCCATCGATGTCCGTCACACCCTCCATCTCGCTGGGATCCATCATCCATTGTTGATTTTCCCCCGTGTTTGGTCCCCTTGACACCCGGAAGCTCCAGATGGATACTTGGACTCTCGCAAGCGATCTGGGGAGGAGAATGGGCCATGGCCGCACAGCGACAACCGAGCAGTCCAGCCGATCGACTGCGAGAGTTGCTCGCTCGCCCCGATCTGTTACTCATGGTGGGATGCTACGATGCGCTGTCCGCAAAGCTGGTCGAGCGGGCTGGATTTCCTCTCGCCTTCATGAGCGGCTTTAGTGTGAGTGCGGCACGGCTGGGCCTGCCGGATACCGGCCTCTTGTCGTATGGCGAGATTGTAGAGCAAGCCCGGAGCATCTGCTCTGCGGTCTCGATCCCGGTCCTTGGCGACGGCGATACCGGGTACGGGAATGCCATCAATGTGAAGCGCACCGTGCGCGGCTATGCAGAGGCGGGCATGGCTGCGGTGATGATAGAAGACCAGGTGTGGCCCAAGCGGTGCGGGCACACGCCGGGCAAGAAGGTGGTCTCCGACAGCGAGGCCATGGCTCGCATACAGGCGGCCGTGGACGCACGCAATGAGGGGCCCGACATCTTGATCCTTGCTCGCACGGACGCCCGCTATACGGATGGGCTACCGGAAGCGATTCGCCGCGCCCAGCGGTTCGCGGAGATCGGTGCCGATATCCTCTTTATCGAGGCGCCGACGACGGAAGAAGAAGTCCAGGCCATCGCCGCGGAGGTCCCCGGACCAAAGATGGTCAATTTGATCGAGCAGGGTGAGACGCCGCTGCTGCCTCTGGCGAAGCTGGAAGAGTATGGGTACAAGATTGCCGTCTTTCCGTTGACCCTGCTCATGGCCAGCATGTACGCCATGCAGGGAGCCCTGAACGCGCTCAAAGAGGGCCGCGTTGCCGAAGGGATCCTTGATTTCAGTGAGGTACGCAACCTGGTTGGGTTTCCCGAGTATTACCGAGAGGAATTCCGCTACGCCACGGACGATTAGCCGATTCATGATGAGTAGACTCTAAACCGGAAGGAGAGGAGCATGCGGATAGATGTGTTCACGATAATGCTGGTGCCGGCGATCGCCGTCCTTGTCGCCATCATCCTGCTGAAACCGGTGCTCCGAGAAGGTCTCTTCGTTGACCCGAGCTAGCCTGGATTCGTGAAGACCTCACAAGCCCGGGACACGAAACGAGTGCCCGGGCATACGGGGGCCGAGGATCGACTCCGGAAACCACTCGCATCTGCCACAATCATCCCGCTTCCGATACCCCCACGCCATGCGTCCCCGCCAGGCATCACGTCTGCATCTGACAAGCTCTCCGGCTTGACGAGAGCCGCGGCCCACCGCAGGCACGGCCGTTGCAATGTCTTTTCGGGCGAAGGCCCGCGAGGGCCGTCCCCCTTTGCCTTGGAGGGCACACATGGCTTGGGAATGCGCCTGCGGCGTTTCGAACAAGGATTCCAAGCAAAAGTGTCGAGCCTGCCGGACGCCTCAGGGAATGGTGTGGACCTCCCAGGGTTTCGCATCGCCAAAGGAAGCCTACTATTTGGAGAAGCTGACCAAGCACAAGGCTCCGCATGCGGATCACCTCGGTCGCCTCGTGAAAATGGTCTGGATGGCTGGCGTTATCATGGGTGCCTTGGCCGGAATCTATCTCGCGCGTATCAGATTCTCTCAGGGACTGTGGGCCGCGATGGCCGTGTTGAACGGGTGGAAAAATCTTCCGTGGAGGTTTGTAAACGCCTGGCCGAGCACCGAAGTGTTGATTGGTGCTGGCATCATCGTGCCATTGCTCTTCTTCCTGTTGCCCGCACAGCTGCGCCAGAATACCTTTACGCTCTTTGGGCATCTCGTGTTCGCGGTGATCGTGGCCTCCTTGGTCGGGACGCTCACGTATTTTTTGGGGGTGTTCGCGTACGACCTCGGACCGTATTTCCGATTCCGCTGGTAGCACCCCCACCCCTCCCCCTCTGAGCCCTCAAGGGATCCTCTCTTTTTGACGATTTATATGTGGTAGGGGAGCCCGCCTCTGGACCAGCGTTGTCGCGCCTTCTCGGGCGGTCCACGGCCCGGGAGGGCTCTTTTTTCATTGAGTTAGTGGGCGTCGGCGCGGCTCAACCCGAAGGGAACTACGAGGCATGAAACGGTATGCAGGTGTGAAGGGGTATGCTGTTCTCGTCGCGTTGGCGATTCTGGGCGTCGCCGGGGTGGCCGAGGCACATTTCGTTATCAAACTCCGGGACGGTAGAGAGATCAAAGTGTCCCGGTATGAGGACATGGGGGATCATGTTGTCTACAAGCGCTTTGCCGGGAAGGTGACGCTGCCCAAAGAGCGCATCGCGACGATCGTCAATTTGTCCACCGGCAAAAAGCTGGTTCTGAACCCGCCCACAGGGTCAAAGGCCGCCCCGCGAAGATCGACTGCACCGGCGAAGAAACCCACTCCGGCCCCGGCTGCATCGTGGGAAGAGCTGGACGCGGAAGCAAGGAGGCTCTATCAACAGGGTCGTTATGGCGAATCGACCGAGGTAGCTCAAAAAGCTTTGAAAGTCGCAAAAAACGCATTCGGTCCTTACCACCCCAACGTCGCCATATCTTTGAACAATCTGGCCGAAGTGTATGAGAACCAAGGCATGTACGCCAATGCCGAGTCTCTCCATCAACGGGCGCTGGCCATCCGGGAGAAGGCTCTGGGGTCACATCATCCCGATGTTGCCAACTCGCTCAACAATCTTGGGGAACTCTATCGGGTGCAAGCCAAATACACCGCGGCCGAGCGCCTCCACAGACAGGCGCTGGCCATCCGGGTGGAGGCCCTCGGGCCCGGCCACCCCGCCGTGGCAACCTCGCTGAACAATCTGGGACTCACTTTTTACTTGCGGGGCCAATATGCCGCCGCCAAGCCTCTGTTCGAGCAGGCCCTGAGCATCAGACAGAAAGTCTTCGGGTCACATCATCCCGATGTGGCGACTTCCCTCAACAACCTCGCGCCATTGCATGTTGCTGAACGTAACTACGCCACTGCTGAGTTGATGTACACACGAGCTCTGGCCATCCGGGAGAACGCCCTCGGGCCGAACCATCCCGATGTGGCCAATGTGTTGGAGAATATGGCAGAGCTGTACAACAAAACCGGACGGCAGCTCAAGGCCGCAGAATTGGAGACACGGGCCAAAGCGATCCGTCTGAAACACCGATAATAATGAACGTGAAGGAGGCGTGAAATGGTCGTTGTCAAGGAACTGTCTCCAGCATTTTTGCACAGAACGTATTGCTTTCGCCGAAAGGTCCTCAGGGTGTTCGGCGGCGCTTTTTATGTGTTCGATGGGAATGGGCGCCTTGTCCTCTTTTCAGAGCAGAAGGCCTTTCGGTTGAGGGAGGATTTTCGCGTGTACGCCGATGACAGTCAGATGCAAGAACTGTTGACCATTAAAACACCGCACATTCTTGATTTGGGTGCCACATATGATGTGTATGATGCCACGACACGGGAGGCGGTTGGAGCCATACGGCGCAAGGGGCTCAAGTCTATTGTGAAGGACGAATGGATCTTTCTTTCGAGCAACGGGCAAGAGATCGGAAAGCTCACGGAAAGCGTCGTGGGGGCCGTGTTAAGCCGGTTTATCACCTTGATCCCACAAGATTATTCCATTACGGGGCCAGATGGCAGAAAGGTTGCGACAATGAAGCAACATTTCAATCCGTTTGTCCTCAAATACACCATGACCATCCTCGCGCCGGAACCGCCAATTGATCGCCGACTGTTGATTGCGGCCGGCATCCTATTAGCCGGGATTGAGCGGCGGCAACAATAAGGGGTGCATCACCGGAAGGACGCGAGCGCGATTATTCGGATCGGGAGATATTCGCCGAGGACGATGTTTCCGCGCGAAGGCGATTGACCAAACGACTAATCAAGGCGGCGTCGAGCGGGTTGATGGAAAGGAAGCGCATCCCCATCCCCGTGACGGTCGTCAGCGAGATGTCCTCCTCGTCCACCGACACGGTTGCCTCCCCGCGCACCCACATCACCTGCGCCAGGGTTGAGAGCGTGTGGGAAATGTCCGGGAGCTTGAATTGGAGCAGGATTTCACTCCCCCGTTGGGGCGGGGGATTGGCCGCAATGAACATCCCTCCCCGGCTCAGGTCCATGCACATGCCTTGGCCTCCTCTTCCCGTCTCGATCGACTGGAAATTGACGACAAGCTGAACGGGGACCCGGGGTTCGGCCGGGGACTTGGCCTGCGATATCCATCGGCGGACTAAGGCGGGGTCGACGGGCTTCTCAAAGGCGACTCTGTGGGGGACTGTGGTCCCCAGGTGGGTCCGCACCCGCTTGTCGACCCACACGATGTGTCCGCGACGGGGCTCTTCCTCATGGAGCTGGACCAACACCCGCGTTCCGACGGGGAGCGTTTCGGGCAGGAGGAGTCCGAGGCCGACGGCACTGACCCAGTGCGTCTTGCCCGCCAGGGGTTTCAGATGGGAACGTTCGTCGCCGAGGGCCGTGCACTGCGCGGGGACATAGGCTTTATATCGTGGCGTGCCCTGGGTTTTTGTTTGGTCAGACATGCGTTGACTCCACCAACGGCCGACAGAAAGACAAGGAGCAAGGACTATGCCATCGCGCGGGCCCCGTGACCCCATGCTTGACACCCCTGACCGGGTAGAGGATACTCTTGCCGACGAGGGAGATACAGGCATGGAACCGGGGTAGGCATAATTCCTAGCCCACCTCCGGCACAGTCGGCGGCGCACCAACGACACGGACGCCCTTTGGGTCTCGTACGGCCCGAGGGCGTTTTTTGTTAACTGGATGGAACATGGGCAGGTCTAGCTCCCCGGTGACAGAATCGCTTGCCGAAAAGGGTGCATGTCGTGTTTGAAATTGGGCGGGCTTACAAGCGCAGCGATATCCACGCAGAGCATGGCGGGCAGCAGCAGGGCGGGATTTCCACGCCGAAGGATCGCCCCTATATTTTGCTCTTTACTGGAAGCGGTGAGCCGTACGGGTATCACGACGGGTGGTACGACGACAGGGTCTTCCTTTACTCAGGGGTATCTCATGTTGGGGATATGGAGTTCACAGCTGGCAACAAGGCCATTCGCGACCACATCAAAGATGGCAAGGATCTGCATCTCTTTGAGCAGGTCAAGTCAGGACAAGTCCGGTACCTTGGGTGTTTTGTGTGCTGTTCTTGGCATTTCCGCCAGGCAAAGGACAGGTCGCGAAAAGCAAGGCGCGCAATCATCTTCCATCTCGTTCCGCTAGAGAAAAGCGTCGCGTCTTCCTCCTCTCCGGATGTAGCCCCGACACAACTGCCTTTAGACCTGCAACCCGTAGATGAACTTCGGAAGAAAGCCTATGCGAGCGCCTCTGAGGCTGAGGAGTCGAGTCCAAAGAAGGCGAGGCGGTTGTACTACGAGAGAAGCGAAGCCGTTCGCGTGTATGTGTTGAGACGAGCGCGGGGGGTCTGCGAGGCGTGTGGGAAGCCAGCTCCATTCCACCGAATAGACGGGAGTCCTTATCTGGAGCCCCACCATACCCGTAGGCTGTCAGACGGCGGGCCCGATCATCCCCGCTGGGTAGGGGCGGTTTGTCCAAACTGCCATCAGGAAATCCACCACGGGCTCAACGGCGAGCGCCTGAATCGAAAACTCGAAGAACAGCTCGGTGCTGTCGAGGCTGATCACACCTGATGGCGACTTCCGCTGGGGGTGCGCTTGACACCCCTGGTCTGGGGGAGGATATTGAGGCCCCCTTTAAAAAAGAAGCAGCAGCGACGTTGAAAAGAGACTGCACGAATTGATTGGAGAGAAGCAATGGAGCGGCTTAAAGTTGGACTGGTCTATGAGGATCGCATGGTTGTTGAGCCGGGGCAGACTGCTTCACTTCTTATCCCGGGACTTCCCGAGGTGCTCGCAACCTCTTCCTTGGTGACGTTCCTCCAGCTCGCCGCAGCCAAGGCGGTGGCTCCCTATCTCAAGCGCGGTCAGTTCACCGTGGGGACAAAAATTGCTCTGGAACAGCTCGCCTCCACCCCCATCGGGATCGAGGTCAAAACCACGGTTCGTGTGGAGCGGTTGGAGGGCCGGCGAATCGCGTTTCTCTTCGAGGCGTGCGACGAGTTCGAGAAAATCTGCACAGGGACCCATGAACGCTACATTATCGATATTGACTGGTTCAGGAAAAAGGTCGAGGACAAGGTGAGACTGCAAAAGGGCGATTAATGGCCCACGGCCATCTCAACCTTTTTTTCCAAAGACTTTGGACGATCGACCAAGAAATAAGTTTGCTCTCCGAGGACGGTTCTTGACACCCCTTGCTCGGTGGAGGATACTCTGACTTTCATCAGCAGATGCACAAATCAAGTCGGGGTAGGGAATGGGGTGGACCAGACAAAGGAGACCACATCATGCGCATGGTTGATCCGATTCTGGCAGAGCTGGATCAGGAAGCCGCGACAACCAAGAGAGTGCTCGAGCGCGTACCGAATGACAAGCTGACATGGAAGCCGCATGGAAAGTCGATGTCGCTCGGTCAACTCGCGTTGCACGTGGCAACAACACCGGGGCAGGTGGCATCGTTCGTCTCCAAAAGCGAATACGAATTGCAGGACTTCGGCAATTTTCCGGCGGCCACCAGCGCATCCGAACTGCTACCCGCACTTGAGCAAAGCATCGCCAGCGCCAAAGAGGTCCTGAACGGCCTGGACGATCAGATCGCCATGTCAACCTTTACGCTGATCGTAAATGGCAAGGAGGTGCTTGCCGTTCCCCGGATCGGCGTCGTCCGTTCCATCATGCTGAATCACTGGTACCACCATCGAGGCCAGCTGTCGGTCTACCTTAGACTGTTGAACATTCCCGTTCCCTCGATCTACGGGCCGAGCGCAGACGAAAACCCCTTCGCCTAGCCACTTCAGGAAGGAAAGAGATGGAGAAAGAGGCGGGTGGGGTGTTGGAAGAATCGATTCTCGTACAGGAGTCCTGTGCAGGTGTTACTGGAGTATGCTCTGGTGTTCACTCCACCTTGGCGGTGAGCCGTCCCCCTCATACACCCACCGATGCCCATCCGGGAACCGGAAGATCAGGAGTCTGCCCAAGGAGCCGTCACGGTTGATCGCGAACGTGGCTGTCCCTACCCAGGAAGATTCGTCCTCGGTGTCGTAAAATGAGACGAGCGCCTTACAGGCCACCTCCGGGCAGAAGCGCATGACCGTGGACCGCATGTCGCCGAACTGGTGAAGGTATTCCCCGACGACCCACGGGATGCCCAACTGCGGAGGGGCCTTTCCGTGGCCAGCACTGGCGGGAAGCGGGGCCAGAAGCAAAACGAGACACAGCGCGATTCTTTTCAATCCTTCCTCCTTGAACCAGAGGCCTGAGCCTCATGGTGGAACGTCTTGTTTTCATAACTTTGCAATATCTGGGCCAATTGTGCGGAGTCGCCACGCTACACAGACTTAGGTCCCCTGCTGCCGTGCTCAGCCGCGGTGAATTTCCCCACTGCGTTGTGTTCGGGCACCATCGCTGGGCTAAAAGAACGCAGACGGCCACCAGGGCTAGACCTCTATATCCTCGAAGGTCACCGCGACGCGGTAAGCTTTGAAGAGGATCGTCTCTGCCACCGCAGCAGCCGCGTAGCTGAGGTTCTCGGGAACCTCCTTCATTAAGACGACCCCCCGGACCCGCTGCTTTCCCTTTCCCAGCTCTTTTCGGACCCAGCCAATCCGCGTCAGGGTCTCCGCGATGAGTTCCTCTCCCTGATCCCGTTCGGCGACCATCACCACCACCAGGGCTCCGCTCGTATCCCGGGCCAGCAGATCAATGTGGCCGACTGCGGTTGAAAGTCCGGCTCCGATCGGGTTCCCCTTTTTATCGGTCACGATGCTGAGCCCCCGTTCCAGCATTTCTGGCTGCTTTGCCAACAATTCTCGGAGCCCGGCTGGACCCAAGTTGAAAACGGGGGAGCTCGACGCAGCCTCCTTCTGTGCCCCCATCGCCGCCTCGATCTCCGCCTCCAGGTCTTTCTCTACTCCGAATTCTGTGTCCACTTCGTCACCATCCTCCATGTGTGGGTCAACCATGGCGCGTGCAAGAGCGGGGGCCGCCGCGGGTCGGGCGTCCTGTTCTTCCGATTGGCTCCCATCTTCTCCCGGGATTTCGAAGACGTTGGAGTCGGTGCCCACCAAATACCCGCAGCTTGGACACGTCAGGTCCCCTTCCTCGAGGCGTGTCGAGCAGAGTTTGCAGGTTGCCATCTCCCCTTCACGCCGCCACAGTTTCTTGATTTTTTCCTTCACGGGACTCCTCCCAGGCAGGGGGGCGTAGACTGTCGGATCCGCTTCGCTACATGAGCAAGAATCGTACCCGAACCGTCATCAGAAGGTCTGCGCCGGATGTCTTCCTTCCGTTGATTGCTTTCGATATCGTGAGCTACGGGGCGGGGCTTAAAAAGATGTCGACGACAAAGTTCACAACACGGAGAACGAGAATAAAGATGGATAGGAGGGAAATCAGTTGCGACTGGCGAGCAAGCGTAGGGTTAAGATCGAGAACAAATCCTGAAAAAGCTCTTGCAAAGGGCCATCGTCGTCGAGGGTGCGCACGACGTCTCGCAGGAAGGTCGTGCCGGGCCAGAAGTATCCCTGTTCAAAGAGATCATTGATCCGAACGTACTTCATATTCCCCCCCGCACTGGAAGGCCTCGGACAGCGCTATGCAACGACAATGCCATCCGCGAGGGGAAGCTGGAGAAGCGGCCGTAGCGGAGAACCCGTCGGGGATGTTCACGCTCGGAGGCTCACGCCCCGGGAGGGCTGTCTTTCTCACTAGTTACATTCGCACCGTATAGAAGACAGGAGAGGCTTATCGTGATGCGTCGTCTTGGGGGGAGGATTTCTGGGGAGCATCAACCAACGGAGTCCGAGGGAGAATGAGCCTGACGGCCCGTTCGTAGAAAAAGTAGTCCCAGGCCCAGTTCACCATGACGAGGATCCGATTCCGGAATCCGATCAGATAAAAAAGGTGTAGCCCCATCCAGAGCACCCAGGCGGGAAAGCCGATAAAAGCCCAACGATTGAGCAAATGGGCGACCGCGGCGTTCCGACCAATGGTTGCCATCATCCCCCTGTCGCGAGAGTGGAAGGTTTCGAGGGGTCCACCGGAAAGGTGTCGCAGAATATTTTTCGCCGCCAGCGCGCCCTGCTGGATAGCGACAGGGGCGACCATCGGCAAGGGCTGACCACCCTCTTCGAGGTACGCCAGGTCTCCGACGACGTAGACGTTGGGGTATTTCGGCACCTGTAACGTGGGGAGCACGGTGACCCGACCGCCCCGCGAGGTGGGAAGGCCTGAGGCCTCCCCGCTCGGATCTCCCTGTACTCCGGCCGTCCAGACGACCGTTTTCGTCGGAATCTCTTCATGGTCCATCAGACACACGCCATCGGGAGAAACCCTGGTCACCATTGCCTGGAGATGCACCGCAATCCCCTTCTTTCCCAAGCGAATTTTTGCATACTCTTGAAATTTTTCAGGAAAGGCAGGGAGAAGATTCTGGCCTGCCTCGAGGAGGATAACCCGCACGTCCTGAAAATCGAGGTTCGCGTAATCTCGTTTGAGGGGTTTGAAGATAAGCTCAGCCAATGCCCCGGTAAATTCGACCCCCGTGGGACCGCCTCCGACGATGGTGAAGGTGAGGAGTTGCTTACGACGCCTTGGATCACTTTCCTGAGATGCCCGCTCGAAGCAGGACAGGATATGGTTCCGAAGCGCCAGCGCCTGATCCATGGTGCGGAGTGGAAAGGCATATTCTGCGGCACCAGGCACTCCAAAAAAGTGGGAGGTACTCCCAGTCGCCAGGATCAAAAAATCGTAACGAAACGTCGGGCCATCGGTTTCCAATATCTGCCGTTCGAAGTCAATCTGCATGACTTCGGCCATGGCGAACTCGGCATTCGGGATCTTCCGGAGAATCCCTCGCACAGGATAGGTGATTTGCTCGGGCTCCAGCTCGGCGGCGGCCACCTGGTAGAGAAGTGGGAAAAAGGTATGATAGTTGTTTCGATCCACCACGACAACGCGAACAGGGGCTCGGGCCAATGCCTTTGCAGCCCACAGTCCCCCAAACCCGCCTCCCACAACCACGACAACGGGACCGTCCTGTTGGAGGGTCTTCATCGAGTTCTTCCATCTCCTTGAAATGAAAAAGGAGAAGTGAATCTTGCTCAGGGGAATCCTTGGCAGGATCTGGCCCGATCATACCATATCGAAGGAGTGCAGGCGGCCCTCAGGAAGGCAGGGCCGAGGCGGACAAGGGGTTGACCCGCCTACGGCACAACCATTGCAGTGCCTTCCTGCGTGGAATCCAGTCCAAGAGAGATTTTTTCACTGAAGAGGTGTCAAGGGGGACAGGGCCATACAGGAGTACATCGACGGTCCACATGGAAAAATCCCCAAGGCCCACGAGTGCCAACCTGGCTTCTGAATTGGACAAAATGGCAGAACTGTACAAGACCCTCGTACGCAAGCTCGTCCTGTGGGTAGCCGTCGGCTGTACCCTGTTTGGGATTGTGTCCCTTTTTCTTCCCGATCCTGCCGGGAGCTTACTCTATTTGGTGGGTTTCCCCCTTCTCTGCGTGATGCTCTTTGCATTCTAGGCTGCGACGTCAGAAGGGATTTTCGACGAAAAGGCTAGGCCGACGAGTAATTGGACGCATGAACATCGAGCACACATCCACCACCACCTCGACTGCGACATTCGGCGCGACCACAGCACTGTTCATCTTTGCAACGTATATGGCGTGTCAACTTTTGGCCAGTGTGTGTGTTGGCATCGTCATCGGCTTCTGGGTCGCCCTGAGCGGGGTTCACGATCCCGATACCATTGCCGAACTCAGCACTGCAGTACGTGGTCCAACTGTGGTCATCGGATTGATCGTCAGTGGACTGATCGTGGTCCTGTTGGTACGCAAGTTCGCGGCCGGATCGATTGTCGGCAGTTCCAAGGACGGTATCGGCTGGTCACTCGGGAGGCCAGCATATCTGCTGGGTGGGATTCTTCTCGGCAGCGCGCTTGCATTTGCGTATCTGTCCGTTGCATCTACGCTGGTCCCCCCCGATCCGGAGATGTCTCGGGGCCCGCTTGCGGAGATGGCCACCACCCCCGGGTTGTCGCAATGGTCGTGGGTCATCATTGCCATCGTCGTCGCTCCACCGCTCGAAGAGTTTCTCTTCCGCGGCGTGCTCTTTTCCGGCATTGCGCGATCGTGGGGGTCAACGAGTGCGGCGCTGCTCGTCACCGCTCTCTTCGTCGTCATTCACCTTCCCGAAACGATCCACTACTGGCCGTCAATGATCGCGGTGCTTGTACTCGGGATCACAACCCTCGGTGTGCGCATCCGATCCGAGTCGCTCGGTCCGGCGGTGACATTACATACCGCGTACAACTTCGTGCTGGTCGTCACGGTGTCGTTTTTGTCAACGGGATAAACCAGGACATGTCATTTCATGAAGCCAGTAAGAAAAATTTTCATCGGATCCGACTGGCGGCATACCCTGCTCCGCGCTGGAGTTCTTGGTGTTGTGGTCTACGGTATGTGCTCCACGATTTTCCTCCCCATCAGGGTGCAGGGTGACAGCATGCTTCCTGTGTACACAACCGGCGATTACGGCTTCATGAACACGCTGGCATATCGGTGGGCTAGCCCAGGACGTTTCGATATCGTCGGCATCCGTATGGCGGGGAAAAACGTGATGTATCTCAAACGCATTATCGGCCTGCCAGGTGAATCGGTAGAAATTCATAACGGCTTGGTGCACGTGAATGGGAAGGTTCTTGCTGAGTCGTATCTCCAACTCAGAGGGCACTGGGACCTGAAAAAACAATCGCTGAGCGAAGATGAGTATTTTGTGGTTGGTGACAACCGAGAGGTACCCATGCACCACCATACCTTTGGGAAGGTGAAACGTCGCAGAATTGTTGGGAGGATGTGGTGAAGAAAAATTCTGTCGCAATAGCCGCAGCGGTCCTCGGCATCCTGATCGTTGTGTGGCTCGTCTATCCGAAGAGCGAGGAGGATCACATTCGGCAACGTCTTCACGAGTTAGCGGAAGTCGTATCCACAACGCAACAACACAGGGATGCAGCCCGACTGATCCATATCGCTGGATTACAGCAATTTTTTACCGAGGATGTCAGCGTCCATATCAACGGCAATATTCCCAACGTCGGGGATCGGAAGAAGCTTCTGCAAATGGCACATGTCGCTCTACAACAAGAGCCGAACTTGACGGTTGCTTTTGAAGACATGTCGGTAATCTACGATAACGGAACACAGCAGGCGCAGGTGAATACGACCGTTGTGGTCACCGGAGCACACAGTCAGAGGGCCAAATCGGTCAATGCCCAGGAGATGGAGATGGATTTGGTGAAGCCCGAAGGGGAATGGCTGATCAAGGCGGTGAGGCCTGTGGAGGTTATGAAAATCGAGTAAGCATCGACCGAGAGGATGAAACGTGTACCTGCAAAACCGAGGATGGATGACCGCAAGAAATCGTGCAATTCATGGGGAGAGAGAAATGGAAAGTGTCAGTGTACAAACAGTGAAGGATCACTTGGCCGGAGTGGCAATATTCTCCAGCGTGTACTGGACGGTGTCTTTGTTCCTTTCGTTTCCCTCCCGTGATTTCCCGCTCTTGATGGAGTTCTTGGGCTTTTATGTCATCGTCCTTGCTGGATGTTTCATCCTCTTCTCTCTTACAGCATACGTCAATGTGGCGGTGTTTACCCCCATTTTTGGTTTCTTGTCGAAAATCATCGCTGTGAAAACGCATTCCACACATGGGAGAAAAAAGTTGACCGGTGCTTGACCCTCTGCTGTACTC
>JBFHXD010000033.1:0-21542 GCA_041599135.1 Methylomirabilales bacterium (SeqCode)
AGCTGTTCACTTCGATCCAGGGAGAAGGAGAGGTGATTGGGATCCCGTCCCACTTCATCCGATTCTATCGGTGCGACCTGACATGCATCTGGTGCGATACGAAGTACACCTGGGTCGGTCAGGATCATGCAGTGGAGGGGAAAGACTACACCTCGATGACAATGGACAAGATCCTGGGATGGGTTCGGAAGGAGGCCACGGCACCGCTCGTTACCCTTACCGGTGGCGAGCCGCTGCTCCAACCAATTATACCCCTCGTCGCGGCGCTCGACGCCGCCGGCTATCAAACCGTGGTTGAGACCAATGGGCAACATATGCCGGAGCAGGCGTTGCTCGATCTCGTGCGGCACTGGGCTGTTTCGCCGAAACTCAAAAATGCGGGGATGCATCTCCGCTGGGGTCCTTTGGACTGGCTCAACAAGACGCGGAACTTCTACCTAAAGTTTGTCATCTGCGACCCGGTCACCGATTTGCCAGAGGTCCGTGAGTTTGTCGAAAGCCGTGGCCTTCCGAGTAACAAGGTGATCCTCCAGCCGAACGGTTTGGCGTCCGACTACGAGGCGCTCCTTTCCCGTCTTGCGGACTCTGTCCGACAGCCTGGCTTCCCCTATCGCGTCCTGCCACAGCTGCACCGCCTCCTCTGGGGACTCAAGCGCGGCGTCTAATCGGTTCACGGTTCCCCAGTCCACCGACGTGCCACCTCTCTCTTTCAGTTAGTTCTCGGTTTTAGATTTATTGCAGGTGGGATCAAAGAGGGGGAGGCACGAATCACAAAGTAGCAGAAAATTAAACTGACCCGTCACTCGAATGACGATACGCTCCGCGGAATTTCGGAAACTGGGATGCAAAGTCCTTGCAGTTTCAGAGGAGAGTTGATGGGGCGACGGCGCGTCCATCTGAAGGCTGCAACTATGTTTCTGGGGGCCTTATTACTCGTGGCTGGCTGCGCGACGAAGGCGCGGGCCCCCGTGGCGCCGGGGATGAAAGGCCCTGTAATGTTTGTACTTTGGCTCCACTATAGTGCCCCGTGGATGTGGGGACCTATTCCGATGTCGCCAGGATGGGCGAGTGTGTCTGTGTTTAAAGACGTAAAGACGTGTATCACTGCATTGAAGGCAGCGAAAGAATATAGACAAATGCTTGCGGAATTTGGTCTGACTGCGTCGGAAAAGGGTCTTTGCTTAGGGTCGAATCAGACGCCGTACGAGGGCCCCGCCCTGGAGGATATCTTTGACCGGTACGAGGAAACCATCCTCTATGGTGAATGATACAGATGATTGTAATCGAGACAAGAACAACCGCGGAGACCATGATTGACAGTCGGTGAATTGTTGATGACACGTGAGTCCATTCTTCTCGCAAGAAATAGTTGAGTGTGATAAAGCTAATGGTCCATATTGAATATGGGTTCCATGGGGAACGGGGTGGCCTCAGCCGGCCGAACCGGGGATCTATTCGAAGATCCATCAGAAGTTTGGGTTAATAGCGGCCTGCTACTACGATTTCTTCGCGCTCGCTTTCCAAGTGTATACGCATCAATGCTTGAAGTATCTTCAAGTCTTCAAGCGTCAGTTGCTCAGACTCTGCAATCCGCCTGTAGCACTCGTGCGGGTCTTGAACCATCAACTCACTCACTTGCCGAACCACCCCCTGCGCCTTGCTGAGTTTCGGGTCCACCAGTCGTCCAATGAAAGGCTGAAAAATCTTAATGAAAAAGGCGAGAACCGGATTTTCAATTTTGGCGTAGATGGTCAGCTGGCTCTCTACCCACTCCTGCGCATCGACAGTTCGATACTGAAACACTTGCAGAATCACTGTCTTGCCTCGCAGCGTGGCCAATGCCCCTTCGACAGTTCCTTCCGCGTAGTACACACGGTGTCCTCCGTCCCGGTATAAGATTTCCATATCCCCTTCGACGCCGTCCGGATCTCGGCCGTGAAAGTGATCCGGACCGACCTGCGTGATTGTGTAGTTGCCGATCGCGAGGCCTCTGGAAATCGCGGCCCCGATGTCGGGGCGGTCCAGAAGGAACTGGTGAAGCTGACGATTCAGAATCGGATGTTCGATCGATAGTGAACGCTTGAGCGTGTAATCATCCAGGAGCGCTTCGACTTTCTGTTTCCCGTGTTCAGCGACAGCCTCTAACGGGAAGGGACGTGGCGACGTGACTGCCAAGGCGGGGAGGGGTGCAAGGCAAATCAAAAAAATCAGGATGACGTGGCGTGCAGTCGACATGGGGAAAAACCGTCTCACGATGCTTTCCCCCGATACTCTTGCAAGAGGGATTTGACCTGATCGAGGAGCGATCGGGGATAGAGGGTGCCCACCTGTTCCTCCCAGACTTGACGGCTCGCCTCGAGGAGTTGGCGCCGCTCCGCTACATCGAGGTCAACTATCTGGATCCCGTGTCGCCTGAGGGTGGCCAGCGCTTCTTGGTTTTCCTGTCGGGTCTTGATGACGACCTCCCGCGCGTATCTTTTGGCCACGTCCTTCAGAATTGTACGAAGTTCTCCTGGGATTGTCTCCCAACGGGATCTCGAGATGAGCATGCCGCCGATCGCGCGGGTCAGCGCTTGTGAGGACATGTAGGATACCTGGCTGAACCATTGGAGCGCGATGGCTGCCAGCGGGGGGGCATAGAAGGCGTCAATCAGACCAGTGTGGAGGGACGGGAAAACGTCGGGCAGGGCGAGCGGAACCGTTGCAACCTGATAGGTCCGGAATAGGGACGCAGCTAGCGGGTCCCCATGCCAGGTCCAAATCCTGACGCCCTTCAGGTCTTGGCGGCGACGGATCGCCTTCTGCGAAAAGAGATGGACAGGGCCAGCTTCGGCGAAGGTCAGGAAAACAAATCCTCGCTCCTCAAAGGCTCGAGTAAAGCTCTCTTCAAGTCGTCCGGTGACGAAGTCTGCCTCCCCTGCGTTTTCAAAGAGCAAGGGGAGCTCCAGGACCCGGACCGATGGTAATACGGAGCCGAGACCCACGCCGGAGAACGCCCCACCCTGGAGTTGTCCGATGCGAATCTTGCGCAGCACATCGATCTCGTCCCCGAGCACCCCTCCCGAATAGAAAACGAAATGGATCCGGCCGCCGCTTCGCCTCTGTATCTCCGCATCCATCTCCCGGAGCGTCAGCATCCAGGTGGAGCCCTCTGGGGCTAGCGTAGCAAATTTTATGGTGAAGGAATCGCTGCCTTCACTTGGTTGCATGGCGGTGAGCAGGATCCCGAGAAGAATAATGGTGAGTCGGCGAACACTGTACGATGACCGATGACCGTTGACCGATGACGGTTTAAGGGAATAAATCGTCTTTCCGGTCGTCGGTCGTCGGTCGTCGGTCGTCGGTTTACAGGAACAACTCATCGATCTTCTCCAGCAGGAGTTGGGCTCGGACCTTGGCGATCTGGTTGAAGAGTCGATGCTGAGGAGATAGATCGTCCGGGGCATCGAGGATCATCCGCACCTGAGTCTCGAAGAGGGTTCGATCCTGGATCTGGACCGCATAGGGATCAGCGATAAAGAGCCGGACGAGGAGGAAATTCCCTCCGGTCAGGTCCAGAGCTCTGTCGAGATGAGACTTTGCCCGCGAGGGCTCCCCCCCTAATGTGGGCGAACGCGAGGCGTAGTAGACACCGAAAAAGAGGTGGGGCCCGGCGTGAAAGTATCCCTCATCGAGTTCTAGCGTCCGATGCATCATCGCCACGACGCGGGGAAGCTCTGCCAACATTTCTGGATGGTCGCGACTCCAGTTGATGGATCCCCCCCATCCATACGCGGTCCAGAATAAGGCAGGCACATCCCCTGCTTGAAAGACCTGCAGCGCCTCCTCAAAGGATGGCAGGTCCCCATACAGAGCCGCCGTAAAGCGGTCGTGCCGAAGTTTGAGAATGCGGAGGCCATAATCGCGGCCTCGGAGATAGAGACGGCGGGCGCGGTCGCGATGGAGGGACGCGCGTTGAGGATCAGTGCGGTACGCGGCGATCTTCTCCTCGACAAATGCAAAGGTATAGGCGCCGAAGCCCTGAGAAGCCAGCAAGAGCAGATCCTGATCATCGGGAGCGGTCTGGAGCAACACTTCAAGAAGCTTCAGGTTGGACGCAAGGGCTTGCTCCGCCAGCTGAAGATCCTCTTCCCGGTAGAAAGCTGCCTGGCCGTCTTGGAGGATTTCCGTTGCGGAGGAGACCGTCAGTTGCTTGACGATCGGACGGCAGGCGGAGGTGACCACCCCCACGGTGATGAGAAGGAGGGCAAGAGAACTCTTCACTGGATCTCGGGGGTCAGGGTCATGACCAAGGTGGAAGAACCGGTCCGCGATTCGAATCCGCGCATGATGTTGAACAGGATAGACTCGGTTTCGTGGCGATTCGCGGCAACGGTGACCGGCTGGCCGTTGACAAGCACGACCTCGAGGCGGGACTCGACAAAAGCAATCTGGCCCTGCCCCTGATCGGTGAAATAACTGATCTCCGGGGTGATCTGCAGGCGGATCCGATCACCAGCGAGAATGATGGGAACGACCCGAAAGCCGGTCGAGACGCTTCGAAAAATTGAGCCTCGCGCGATGTAGCCGTGGTTCACGCTGTACTGGTAAAACCACTGACCATTGGGCACGCTCTCGCCGACGGAGATCATTCCTTCCTGCCCATCCGCCACCAGCAGAAAGAAGGTGGAGCGGTTCCGGGTGTTCTTCCATTCGCTCCCCGGGATAATGCCTTTCTCGGGCCCGAAGCTCCAACTTCTAGAGTCGCGCTGCTCGACGACCGTGGCGGAGATCCGCACATGCCGTGACGGCATTGGAACACTGGGTCTGGTTTGGGCCGGTGCCATCGTCGCCGGGGAAAGCACAAGGAGCCCGCTGACCCCGATGAGAAGGGTTCGAATGCGGGATTCCCATATCGTGGCGATGAATGGCATCGCGGTTCCTTTACGAAAGTAGCCGTATATCGAGCGATGGAGAAAGGAATTTGTGTGGCGGTACTTGTGGAGCGACGTCCGATGACCGACGACCGTTGACCGACCACGGATGACCGAATGAGCCGTTCGTTCCTTTACGGTCGTCGATCATCGGATAACGGTCATCCGTTTTATTTGACGGCGATAGCGATCTCCCGAATGCCAGCATCCCGGCAGAGTCCCAACACGGCCGTGACCGTCCCATGGTTCAGACGTCGGTCGGCTCGGACGACGGCACTCGTCCGCTTTCCCTGAGATTGTTTGAGTCTTGCCTCTAACGCTTGCATGTTGACAAATTCGCCGTCCAGGGTGATCCGTCCCTGTCTGTCCATCTCGATCTGGATCGGTTTCCGCTCCTTCTTCTCGAGATCAGCCGCCTTGGCCTCGGGCAGCTCCAGATCCAGTTTTCGCTGGATATCAATGAACGTCGAGGTGACCATAAAGAAGATGAGCAGAAGGAAGACCACGTCAATGAGGGATGTCAGGTTGATCCCTGCCTGCTCATCATCTGGCTCGCTGAATTGCATCGTTGACCTCCTGCCCCCTGTACCCCTCTAGGAGGGCGGTTTAAAACTAGGGGCACCCTCCCAATCGCCTGCGGGCCGAGGGGGGCGTCCCCCTTTGACACCGGGTCGAGCTGCCGCAAGGACTGGCTCCCGTTCCTGGACTGGCAGAGCCACCCCCTGCTGGTGAACCGCAAGATCCTCCAAAAAGCTTACACAGACCCCCTCCATTTCGAGTACCCGCAATTCGATTTTCCGTCGGAAGTAGTAGTAAAGACCGAGGGCCGGGATCCCCACCATGAGCCCCCAGGCGGTGGTCAGCAGGGCTTCGGCAATGCCGGCCGCGACAAGTTCAATGTTGCCTTGCTGTCCCTGAACGGCAATCGCGTCAAAGGATTTAATCATCCCGAGGACTGTCCCGAAGAGTCCCAACATCGGGGCTATGCTCGCCAGAAAAGCCAAAAGCCCCAGATTCTTCTTCAGGAGGGTGGCCTCCCGCCGACCAGCATCCTGGATGGCACGCTCGATCTCCCGTTGTCCCTGATTGAACCGGAGCAAGCCGGCCCGGACAATCCGGGAGAGGGAGATATCGTGAGACTTGCAGACGGCAATGGCCTCTTGCACCTCACGGCGGTACCAGTGACGTCGGATCTCCTCGAGGAATTGAGAGGAGATGATCTTCTTCTTCCGCAAGTTCGCCAACCGCTCGAGGAACACCCCCAACGCGAGGATGGAACAGAGGGTGACGAGGTGCATCACCACTCCTCCCTTCAAGTACAGGTCCAGCAGGGTGTCTCGAGAACTCAGGACGAGCCCCTCCTGCCGGGGAGGGGATGGCGTCGGCGGGGTCTCATCTGCCCCCCACGTCGCCACCGGCAGGATCAAAAGCGGGATGGCGATCACAGCAATCCGGCCCAGACAGGACAGGCGATTGGACACGGGGATTCCTCCTCTCAGCGGTCGAGCTCGATCTCTAGGTCTAGTGCCTTCTCACGGGCCCTTTCTTCTTGCTTCTGTTTCAGGGCCTCTTCTAGCTTCTGATTCTGTTCTTGGAGTTCCTGAAGCTCGAGTTCCAGGTCCTTGGAATCCCGAAGCACCTCCAGCTTGAGCGATTCTTCTTGGCCGTAGGTTACCTCGACAGCAGCAGAGCCTTTGGTCCCGTCAGTGGCAAGGACGGTAACGGCGATCCGGTTGACTCCTGAGACCAAAGGGACGCTCGCCTGAAAGCGACCATCGGGATTGACCCGCAGATCGCTGGCCGGCCGGCCGGTTGTCATATTGGTGACGAGAACCATATCGAGGTCGGCGAAAGAAGTCTTGGGCAATACCTCGATAATCTCTCCCGGTCTTTGGAGTGGTGTGAAGATCCCCCCGGTGACCCGGGCGATCTGCGTACAGGCGTAGGGGGCAGAGACCGCCTCGATCCCCAGGGCGAATGTGTGGATTTTGATCTCGGCCTTGGCGGCTACAGAGGCTGCGCGGACCGCCACTTCCATATCACCAGGGTCCATGCTGTTGACGTGGCCGAAAGGCAGCGTTGGGAATCCGTCGGTCAGAAGCAGGGCGACCTTCCGGCTCTGCGGCCGGTATAGACTCTGCGCCCCTGCCAGGCCGGCCAGCTCCCGCACGGCCAGACGGACCCCGGCCGCCATGTCGGTTCCCCCGCTGGGACCTCGCCGAAGGAGCCGCTGCAGTGCCAGCCGAACTTCATCGTATTTCGCCGTCAGGGGCTGTTCCAGGATCGCATTAGCCTGATTGGTGATCCCCGCGCCCGTAAACCGGTTGTACTCACCGGCGAAGGTGACGATCCCGACCATAGTACTCCTGGGGTCCAGCGTTTCGAGGAGGCGCTCGGCGGCGTTCACCTCCGCAGCCAAGATGGTCATATCCCCCCCGAAGCCTCCGACAGTCTGCACCCCGGCAGGGGCACGAGTACTTCCCGACGTATCCAGGATGAGCATGAGATCAAACAGAGCGGGACGGTAATCGCGCGCGGCTCGTGCCTGTCCTCTCACCGTCACCTGGCTCGGTCCGCGGATAGTGGCCCCGTGCTGGGGGGCTTCGATGCCGACCTGCACTCGCGTCCCCCCCCAGACGGACACGGACAGGATGGGATTGGTGAAGAGGGAGCAAGACAAGGCAAAAACGAGGGCGGGTCGGCTCATGGTTTCTGCTCCTCGGACGGGACCGAGGCCAGCGGGACGTGGGGCTGAACCGAGCCATCCGCAGGCAGATCAAAAAACTCGCGCCGGACCAGACGACCTTTCTCGAAATATGAAATGACATCAACGGTTTTGTCGCCGTTCAGATCCTCCTCCTCCCGAAGAACCTTGCCGGTCTGCGGTTCATAGTATGCAAAGAGGTTGAAGGCACCCTGTCCTGCCGTGTCTCGGGAAATCTTTGTGACATGGCCTGAGTCGTCGTACTCGGTCACCCGATTGATGCGACCGTCTCCGTCCGTATCCTCTTCCTTGCGGGTCTGCAGGCCATTGGCATACGTGGCAACGAACCGGGGGGGCTCAAGGCCCGGCGTGTACCGTCGCTCTTTGACCATTTCTCCCTGGGCATACAGGATGACGTGGTCCCGATGGTTATCAGCATCCGAGTCCACCTCGGTGCGAACGAGGTTGCCTTTTTCGTTATAGAAGGCCCACAGGTCCACCTTTCCGTCCCCATTCGTGTCAGACTCCTTGCGGACCGGGCGGCCATCTTCGTGGAAGGTCCACGTGTCGAGCCGGCCATCGAGACGGCTGTCCTCCTCCTGTCGGATCAGTCTTCCGGTCTCATCATAGTATCGAATAATATCTGGCCTCTTGTCCCCGTTGAGATCCCGCTCCTTCCGAGCGAGCCTCCCCCCCTCATAGATCAGACGGAATCCTTCGGAATCGATCGTCGGGGGCGGCGCCTTCGCTGGCATGCTGGAGACGCGGGGCTGTTTCCGAGAGGCAGGTCTCCCCTGAATTGCCGCATGCAGCTTTCGCGTCCGCTTTCTGGCGGCTGCAATCTGCTCTTCGAGCGCCCTGCGGGCCTCTGCCGCCTCTTCGTCCTCCCCTTCGCTGGTGTGCAGTTCCGGTCCAGCTGCTGGGGGGGAAGAGTTCTGCGGTTGCACTGCAGCCGTGTGGGTTGTGGTGGACCCTTTCGGCTCGGACGGGGTGCTGTTGTCGCCCAGCAGGATGAGACCCTCTCCCGCAGCAGGGGGGTCAGATGACGGCACGGTCTCATTGTCTGGCGCTAGATGGTCTGCAATGAGGATGAGCCCGCTGCTGCCATCCATCCCACTTCGGGCCGCCTCTTGCCGCTTGATCGCGATCTCCTTCTCGAGCTCTTTGTCAATCTGTGCCTGTCGGTCCTGCTCCACCTTGGCCTGCTCCTCGAGCTTTGACTCCATATGGAGGCCGCGGACATACCCCAAGACTGCGCCGACCCCTAATCCAATCGGGCCCCCGAGGGACCCGATCGCAGCTCCCATCATCGTGGAGTTCATCACGGGGTCGTGACCTCCGGCCGAGACGTTCACGGCACCACTTCGTGCCCCGACCGACCCTGACGTCGCACAGCCGACGATCAGCAAGCATGCGATCGGAGGAAACCAAAAGCGTCGATTGGTCAACATGGTGGTCTCCTCATCTTGCTCAGCAAGGGTTGAAGCGCTGAACATTCAGCTTGGAATTCTTGCCCGGCGACAGCTGGCCGAATAAATTGCCGATCTCCTCACTGTTCGGTGGGCGGCGCTGGTGGCACCTGTGACGACTGGACGCTCGTCGGGCGGGGAGCCTCGTCCGAACCCCGATCGGTCAGGACCTCCTTCGCGCTCACCCGGCCCCGCTGGAAGCGGTACCGGACATCGGCTTGACCGTCGAAGTCCAGGTCCTCCTCCTGCGTCACCTTCGCCCCGTTCTGGTAGAAAACCCACACATCAGTCCTTCGGTCCCCGTTCGTGTCGACCTCCTCCCGGAGGAGCTGGTCTCCCTTGAAAAACCGATTCAGGTCCCGAATGCCATTTGACTTGGTGGAGATCTCCTGGCGGACGGGCTGACCGTTTTTGAATTCCGTCACCATATCTGGCTCGTTTCCGGGGTGGCGAAACTCGACCTGTCGTCGAATTTTCCCCTTTTCGTAATACGCGATGAGGTCCGGTCTCCCCCGCCCTTGCCGATCCTCTTCCCGCCGAATGAGTTTCCCCCCCTCATAGTAATAAATGAGGGTGGGTTTTCCAAGCCCCTTGGGATCTTCCTCTTGCCTGGCGAGCTTTCCGTTGGCGTAATGGGCCCACAGATCTGGCTTGCTATCTCCGTTGGTGTCAACCTCACGCCGGAGAAGCTCACCCTTCCCGTCAAAAAAGGTCCAGAGATCCATGCGGCCATCCCCGTTCTTGTCCTCCTCTTGTTGGGTGAGTGTGTCCCCTTGGTATAGACTCACCAGACGGGGCGTGCTCCTACCTGGACGAAACTCCTCCTTCCGGGTAACGTTGCCTTGCGCGTCATACAGGACGCGCACGGTGATCTTGGCATCCCGATTCCCAGCCTCTTCCATCCGCACAAGCTTCCCCTCGGCGAAAAAGAGGAACCGGTCCGGTTTGCCATCCCGGTTCAGGTCCTGTTCCTGCCGCTCGGGTGTCTCTCCACTGTAATAACCCCAGAAGTCCACTTGGCCGTCAAAATCGATATCCTTCCACGCCCGATTCACCTCTCCCCGGGGTCCCAGAAAGTACCAGATATCGGGCTTGCCGTCGCCGTTGGTATCTACCTGCTGCTTGTCCAGTTTCCCTCCAAGGTAAAAGGACCACACCTCCACCTTGCCATTGAAGTCCCGGTCCTCTTCCTGGCGGTCCATCTGGCCCTTGGCATAAAAGATCCAGACGTCGATCTTGCCATCGTTGTTCGTGTCGAGCTCCTGACGGGCGACTTGTCCCTGCTCGTCGTAGTAAAAGATCGCCTTCGGCTTGCGCGGTGCGGCCGAAGCCGCGATCGCTATCGCAACGAGTATCGGGAGGGGAACTATCCATCTCATCTGGCGCATGCTTCACCGTTCCTTACGTAGAGTCTCATCGGATCGTCACCGTGAAGATCAGGGTGAGGGGCTGCCCGACCAAGGCGCGAAACTTCTCCGGGATCGGCGGAAACGGCGATGCGCGGTCCATCGCCTCTGCAGCGCTCGCATTGAGCTCCCGATTGGTGGACCGAACGACCTGGATCCCATGGGCGGACCCAGCCCGGTCCAAACTGAATCGGAGCGAAACCTTATGGACGCCACGGACCCCTTCTGGGTAGCGCCAGGCAGCATACACGCGGCGTTTGATCAGCTCAAAATACTCCGTGAAGTCCGGATCAGAAGTGTCGATGAGCGCCAAGGCCGAGCCTGGGGTATTCTGGGGCTTTCCGCCTTTTAAAAAGCGCTCGGGGACCACCACAGGCCCGGTGGGCTGCTGAAATTCTTTGACCGCTGTCTCGTCGATTTCCGTCGGCATCGAGGGTGTGGCGGTCGCCGTGGCGGTAGCGCTGGGAGCAGGAAGGGGAGCGATCTCGGTGGGGGCCTCTGCCGGTGCCGACGGGGGTGGAGCACTGAATGATCGAGGAACCTCTTGCGGGGGACCCCCTGGGACGGGTTCGGCCTCAAAGGGTTTCACCGGCATCGGCAGGAGACCCTTTTCCGGTAACACGCGCTCGGGTGCAGCGGTCTTTGGTTTCGGTGCCGTGACGGTCTCCTGGGGTACTGTTTTGGGAAGCGGTTTGGGGACTTGTGGTGTCACCATGGCGACTTGGGGAAGCGTCTTGGGAGTCAATGTCGGCTTCGGCTCCACCACCTTTTGGGGTGGCGCGGGCTTGGGCTTGGCCGCGACGGGTTTGGGCTTGGGTTTCTGACGCGGTTTCTTCTGCACTGGCCGCTTCTTTGCTTGGCGGATCGGTTTCTGCGTACGCGCGGGAGCCGGCGCTTGTGGTTTGGTTTCGAGGATCTGGACGCTGATCGGGGGGCGCTCGGTCGGCGAGAAGGTCCGCGGCGCCAAAAGATAGATGAGGAGCACGATCAGGAGATGGATTCCTACAGACATGAAGACAAAGGGATCTAAGTGGCTGCTCTCGGGGAGGCCGGGAACTGGTGGTCCCGAGAAACGGTGGCGCACCCGATTGTAGGCCGACATGAGGCGACTGTGCTCCCAGCCGGTCAGCCACGTCTCGAGCCGTCCGCTGAGCTTCTCTCCGACGCCGCCAAGGCCTTTCGATCTCTTCCCCTGTGCCACTGCTACACTCCCTCAGCGGAAATCACCCTCAGTGAAGAGAAGGGTCCAGCCGCTTCCACGCGGATCCACTTGGACCGTTCGATCGTACTGTCCGACCGTTCGGGTCCCAAACTGCGTGTCGACATACGCCCGGGCAGTAATCCGGTGCGGACCCAGGTCGAGGTTTTGCGCGTAGGACTCCTCGGGGTTAAGCAGGATAGCCGCAGGACTCTCTAAGTCTTGCGGATCGGTATCAACAAAGATCTCGACACGCCATCGCGTGCCGTTGACAAACTTGCCTACGGTCGGGTCTATCGTTGCGGCATTCGGGTTGAAAGCTCCCGCCGTCGGCTGCGCAGCCTGAGCTGCGGGTATGGGCTCGGGCGGTGTCGTGGCAATGGGGCCGGGTGAGGCTATCGTGTTATCGGCTTCCGCACGCTCGTTCTCGATCGCGCCACCCACCATTGCCCCAGTGAGGGCTCCGAGACCCATTCCGGCGGCGGCCGCGGCCGCGCTATTACCGCCGGTACCGGCTCCAATGAGTGATCCGGCGACCGCGCCCAGGGCGGCCCCCGTCAAAGCTCCCTGCTCCTGAGAGGTGAGCGGCCGGTTCGCACAGGCGCTAAGGAGCGCGACGGCAGCGGTCAAGCTTATCAACTTTCGCATGACCTTCGCCCCTGCTCCAGGGTCTCCTGTCTTTTTACCGTGTTTGACGGGTTGTCGAGGGCTTTATTTCTCCACAATCCCGTAAACATCTAGAGGCGTCCGGGGATTCCCGGCAGCTTGCGGCTCCGTAGGCTGCTGACAGTTACCCAACTATTGGACAGAATCTTCATATGCCTATTTATGCGCCTCAGGGCTCCGGGGGAGACACGCCACCCGGCTTGTCTCCTGCCCGCGCGCGTGCAGCCATGAAGGGGCGCCTCGAGCGGGGGCAGCAGAGAGAGGAGAATGGCTCTGAGACACCATGGTGCCGAAGGGGGGACTCGAACCCCCACGGGTTACCCCACACGCCCCTCAAACGTGCGCGTCTACCAGTTCCGCCACTTCGGCATGAGCTTTATTATTTTATTTTTAGAGCAGGAAATGTCAACGGGAAAATCGGTAGAAGTCGTGTAAACATAAGCGATCGTGGCACTTATGGGTCGGCCGCTCTGGGTTCGTGGGGGGTCCTTCCCTTGCTCGTTTGGAGAGTGTGGACGCGAAACGGCCGGGGGAGGGAGCTAGCCTTCTGTGCAGTGGTGCTGGGGCTGGGGTGGAGGGAGGTGTTTGGCGACCTCCCGGCAGAGTTCCCTCGTGTCAATCGGCTTGGCGATGTAGCCGCTGCAACCGGCGCCGAGGATCCGTTCCCGGTCCCCCTTCATGGCGTGGGCAGTCAGAGCCACAATGGTGATTGCCCTCTTCTGCGGGTCTCGCTTGAGGGACCGGGTGAACTCGAGCCCATCGAGCCCAGGGAGCTGGATGTCCATAAGGATGAGATCGGGCAAGGTCTCATTGAGGGCCTGCAAAGCCTCGGCCGCCGAGTTGACACCGTACACATCATGTCCGCTCGATTCCAAGACATCGCGGGCCAACTCCATATTCATGGGGTTATCTTCAACGATGAGAATTGTCCCCATTGCGCGCTGCTCCTCGTGTCTCAGCCTGTAGCAAACCGTATGCCACAAAAAGGTCCCTGTCGCGTCGGGCTCTTTGGGCAAATATCTGATTGACTTTTGATCGGATGACTGGTATGTAAAAAAGCCTATTTTTCCGCGTGAGAGAGGAGGTGAGCGACGATGTCTATTGAGGACAGACTGAAGGAGCTTCGGCGGCGGAAAGAAGCGGCGCTGGCCGGCGGAGGCCCCGAGCGAATCGAGCGACAACACAAGGCGGGCAAGCTCACCGCGCGGGAGCGCCTAGACTTGTTGCTCGATCCGGGAAGCTTCACCGAATTGGATATGCTGGTCACCCACCGCTGCACCGATTTCGGGATGGAGAAGCAGAAGTTCCCGGGCGATGGGGTGGTCACCGGGTATGGCACGATTGATGGCCGTCAGGTCTATATCTTCGCATATGATTTTACCAGCCTCGGGGGATCCTTGAGCGTGACCAATGCGGCGAAGATCTGTAAGGTCATGGACCTCGCGGTGAAGATGGGCGTCCCCCTCATCAGTCTCAACGACTCCGGCGGAGCCAGAATCCAGGAAGGGGTCGATTCGCTGGCCGGCTATGCCGACATCTTCTTGCGGAACGTGCTGGCGTCAGGGGTAGTACCCCAGATCACAGCCATCATGGGGCCCTGCGCCGGGGGGGCTGTCTATTCGCCGGCCCTGATGGATTTCGTTGTCATGGTCAAAGGGAATAGCTACATGTTCGTGACGGGCCCTGACGTCATCAAAACGGTCTTGCAAGAGGAGGTGACCTTCGAAGAGCTCGGCGGGGCGATGACCCACAATTCCATGTCCGGGGTGGCCCACTTCGCGGCGGAATCGGGGGCAGAGTGCCTCGACATCATTCGAGAGCTCTTGAGTTTTCTTCCTCAGAACAATCTGGAAGAACCACCTCGGCGCCAGCCAACCGACGATCCGGACCGGATGGAAGAGGCACTGAATACGCTGGTACCCGACAATCCCAACAAGCCGTACGACATGAAGGAGCTGATTCGGTTGGTGGTCGATGACGGCTATTTCTTCGAGGTGCAGGAGCATCTCGCCCAAAACATCATGATCGGCTTCGCCCGGCTGGACGGCCAGACGATCGGTATCGTCGCGAACCAGCCAATGGTGCTGGCGGGGTGTCTCGACATTAACTCTTCCATTAAGGCTGCCCGGTTCATCCGCTTCTGCGATTGCTTCAACATCCCCATTGTTACCCTCGAGGACGTCCCCGGCTATCTCCCCGGGACGAATCAGGAGCATGGCGGGATCATCAAGCATGGGGCGAAGCTGCTCTTCGCCTATGGCGAGGCCACGGTGCCGAAGCTGACGGTAATAGTCCGTAAATCCTACGGGGGCGCGTACTGCGTCATGGGGTCGAAGCACATGCGGGCCGATTACAATGTGGCCTATCCGACGGCCGAGATCGCCGTGATGGGGCCCGAAGGGGCAGTGAACATTCTCTACCGCCGGGAGTTGGGCACGGCAGCTGACCCGGACGCCTTCCGAGCGGAACGGGTCGAGGAGTTCAAGGACAAATTTGCGAATCCTTATGTGGCGGCAGCAAAAGGCTATGTCGATGATGTCATTGAGCCGAAGGAGACCCGCCCGAAGTTGATCAATGCCTTGAAGATCCTGGCCAATAAGCGGGACACGAACCCTCCGAAGAAGCACGGCAACATCCCTCTGTAGGCGTCCGCGGTCCGAAGTCCCCGGTCCCCAGTCTGAGGTCGCCAAGATCGCTCTCGCAGATACTCACTCAGAGAGACTCGGGATGAACATCGAACGGTTCGAGGATATTCAGGTGATTTCGAAAAACTATACACCAAGTTGGAGGAAATCCGCGCTCTTATCGGCGGATTCCTGCGCTACCTGAGTCGTCGAACCGAGGCCGGAGGCAGAAGATTGCGGGCGGCGGACGGGCAAGTGAGACGTGAGACTGATACTAAGCACTGGGGACAGGGCACTCGGAACTGAACCACTGGGCACAGGGAACGGGGGACTGAAGACGTGTTTAGAAAGATTCTCATCGCCAATCGCGGCGAGATTGCCTTGCGGGTCATCCGGGCCTGCCGGGAGATGGGGATCGGGACGGTGGCGATTTACTCCGATGCCGATCGCTCGGCGCTCTACGTGCGAAAGGCGGATGAAGCCTACCACGTCGGTCCGTCTCCCTCTGCCGAAAGTTACCTCCGGGTGGATCGGATCCTCGATGTCGCCCGGCAGAGCGAGGCGGAGGCCATCCATCCCGGGTACGGCTTTCTCGCGGAAAATCCGACCTTTGCCGAGGCCTGCGAACAGGCGGGTCTCGTCTTCATCGGCCCCTCCTCCGAGACCCTGAGTCTCTGCGGGTCCAAGACCGCCTCACGCCGCCTCGCCAAGCAAGTCGGTGTGCCCACCGTGCCCGGGACCGACCAAAATCTGCGCGATGAAGAGATCCTCCAGCGGGCACAGGAGATCGGCTTTCCGCTGCTCATCAAGGCCGCAGCGGGCGGCGGGGGAAAGGGGATGCGGATAGTCGGGGAAGAGGTCGAACTCCAGTCGGCCATTCGAGCAGCCCGCTCGGAGGGGCTATCCTCGTTCGGTGACGATGCCATCTTTGTTGAGAAGTATCTTACCCGTCCGCGGCACATCGAGATGCAGATCCTCGCCGATGCCGCGGGCAACACCGTCTATTTAGGAGAGCGCGAGTGCTCTCTGCAGCGTCGTCATCAGAAGGTGGTGGAAGAGGCCCCCTCACCCTTCATGACGCCGGACCTGAGGCGGCAAATGGGAGAGGCTGCGGTGGCCCTGGCCAAGGGCTGCCGGTACCAGAATGCGGGGACCGCAGAGTTTTTGGTTGATGCCGACCGGAATTTTTATTTCTTAGAGATCAATGCCCGCCTGCAGGTGGAACATCCAGTGACCGAGCTCACCACGGGGATCGACTTGGTCAAGAGTCAGATTCGAATCGCTGGCGGCGAGTCCCTGGGCTTCCGTCAGGAAGAGATACAGCGGCGGGGCCATGCGATCGAGTGCCGGATTTACGCCGAGGATCCGACCAACCGGTTTGCGCCTTTTCCCGGAAAGATCACCCTCTATCGACCCCCGGGTGCGCCAGGGATCCGGGATGACAGCGGGGTGTACGAGGGGTTCGAGGTGCCGATGTATTACGATCCCTTGATCTCCAAGCTGGTCGCTTGGGGGAAAGATCGCCCCGAGGCCCTCAGCCGAATGCGGCAGGCCTTGCAAGATTACCTCATCGCCGGGATTAAAACCACAGTCTCCTTTCTGTGCGAGGTCATGTCGGACCCTCGCTTCGTGGCAGGGGACATGGATACGACTTTTATCGACACCTTCTTGCAGCAGGAGGATCGCGGCGAGCCCAGGCATCGGGACGTGGCGGTCGTGGCTGCCGCCATCCATGCATATCTTACGGAGCGGGAACGGAAACCGGCGGCAACCCCGGTCAGTGGGGGTGTCGCTGGCTCCGAGTGGAGACTGGCGGCCCGTCAACAGGGTCTGAGACGCGGCTGGTAGGGCGTTCATAGTTGACAGTTCAGAGTTCACGGATATCAGCCTTCATCGTACTGTGGATGGTGAACCGTGGCCCCTGAAGTGTGAACCAGGATCACGGAGGTGATCCTTGAAGTATATTGCTGAGATTGGCGAGCACGAATATCTCATCGACGTGGCAGAGCCTGAAGGCTCCATCTTTCGCGTCACCATGGACGGGGTCACGTGGGAGGTGGACTACCTCAGGATCTCGGACCGATGCTACTCTCTCTTGGTCGACGGTACCTCCTACGAAGTAGACATCATCAAGAGCGTGAGTCCCTATACGGTAGGGGTAAGAGGCGAAGTCCACGATGTGGAACTCTTGACCGAGAGGGAGAAGCGCAGGAAGGCCATCACGGGACAAGTGGCAGCAGGTCGGGAGGGGCGACAGGTCATCGCCGCCCCGATGCCCAGCAAGGTGGTTCGACTCTTGGTCGGTGTGGGAGACCAGGTGAATGCTGGGGATGGCGTTATCGTCGTCGAAGCCATGAAGATGGAAAATGAGCTCCGGTCGGCCGGACCCGGCACCGTGCGGGAGATCAAGGTCAAGGAGGGTGAGGCAGTCGGAGGGGGACATCTCCTTGTCGTCATCGAATAACCCAGCGGTCAGCAGTCAGCTATTAGCTGTCAGCAGTCCGCAATCAGCAAAAGACGATTCTGCTTCTCTCACCGAGCTGACGTATTACATCGAACTGGCAATGGAACTCGGGTACCTGAAAAATGGACAGTCGGGACCTTTCGAACTTTCGCAACAGACGGCAAGGGTTTTGCAAGGTCTGATCTCCCGGCTTGAACGGGGTTTAAAAGCTGATAGCTGACAGCCGACTGCTGACAGCCAGCTTTGGAGTACGCGATGGACGAGCGAGATCAGCAAGAGATCCGTGAGGCGCGAAAGACGTGGGAAGAGCAGCTCGTGAAGAAGACCCTCGCGAAAGCGCCCGAGCGGCAGGAGGAATTTGAGACCCACTCGAAAATCCCGGTGGAGCGCCTCTACACCCCCCTCGATCTCGATGAATGGGACTACCACGCGAAGCTCGGTTTTCCCGGAGAATACCCCTTCACGCGGGGCATCCAGCCCACCATGTATCGGGGCCGCCTCTGGACGATGCGACAGTACGCTGGCTTCGGAACGGCTGAAGAGACCAATCGTCGATTCCGGTACCTGTTAGAGCAGGGCCAGACCGGACTCAGTGTCGCCTTCGACCTCCCCACCCAGATCGGCTACGACTCCGACGCGCCCGAGGCACATGGAGAGGTGGGCAAGGTCGGGGTCGCCATCGATTCGCTCGAGGACATGGAGCGTCTCCTGGAGGGGATCCCCCTGGACCGGGTCACGACGTCTATGACGATCAATGCCACCGCATCGATTCTGCTGAGCATGTATATGGCGGTGGGAGAAAAGCAGGGGGTGTCGGCGGAGAAGCTCGGGGGAACCGTTCAGAACGACATCCTGAAGGAGTACATCGCCCGGGGGACGTATATTTACCCGCCGGGTCCATCCATGCGACTGATTACCGATCTGTTCGCCTTCTGCGCCGAGCGGATGCCGCGGTGGCATCCCATCAGCATCAGCGGCTACCACATCCGGGAGGCGGGGGCCACGGCGGCGCAGGAACTAGCCTTCACGCTTGCCGACGGCGTGGCCTACGTGGAGGCCGCGCTCAAAGCCGGTCTCGACGTGGATGCTTTTGCCTCCCAGCTGTCCTTTTTCTTTGCCTGTCACAACAACTTCCTTGAGGAGGTGGCAAAATTCCGCGCGGCGCGACGCCTCTGGGCCTCCCTGATGCGGGAACGGTTCGGCGCCAAGAAACCGCAGTCCTGGATGCTGCGCTTTCACACGCAGACGGCGGGGGTCACCCTCACCGCCCAGCAGGCGGAAAATAATATCGTGCGGGTGGCGTTGCAGGCCCTCGCGGCGGTCCTGGGCGGGACCCAGTCCCTGCACACCAACTCCCGGGACGAGGCGCTCGGGCTGCCCACCGAAGAGTCGGCCCGCATTGCCTTGCGCACCCAGCAGATCATCGGATACGAGAGCGGGGCGGCCGATGTGGCCGATCCGCTCGGCGGCTCGTACTACGTCGAACGGCTCACCGATCAGCTCGAGGAAGAAGGCCAGCAGTATCTGGCCCGGATCGCGTCGCTCGGAGGCATGCTCAGGGCGATCGAGATGGGATACGTCCAGAAAGAGATTCAGGAGGCCGCGTACCGGGAGCAGGGGCAAGTGGAGCGGAACGCGAAGATCGTGGTGGGCCTCAATGAATACGTGACACAGGAGGACGTGAAGATGCCCGTCTTCCGCGTGGATGCACGGATCGAGGACGAGCGGCGGCGTGCGCTGCAGGACTTGCGGCAGCGGCGGGACACCCAAGAGGTGGAGCGGACGCTGGCCGAGCTTGACGCGGCAGCCCGGGGAACTGGCAATCTCATTCCCCCCATTCTGGCGGCGGTGAAGGCCTATGCCACCATCGGCGAGATCTGCAATGTGTTGCGAGCGGTCTTCGGCGAGCATCGCGAAACGATCACGGTCTAAGGGGTTGGCAGTGTCTCATACAGTCCGCGTGAGGCAAGGGTGTCTCATGCAGTAATCTCCTGAAACGGAAGCTCAGGAGTGTCATAAAGAGAACAGATCTGAGGCATTTTTGCCCCAACAATCACCTGGGTCCTCGTAGTGTCCGCGTGATCTTCTTTCGCCATGTCTCTTTTAAAATCAAAGGCTTGGAGCCCATTTCGCCCTGCACAAAAGGGAGAGTGGCACTGCCCTTGCTACCACGCGGCGACACGCGTGCGTCTTTACCGCGAACGATGATTAAAAAAGTGGCGCACATTGCCGTTGCGGTCCGGAGTGTGGAGCAAGCTTCGCGGTTCTTCGAAAATGTGCTGGGGCTTCACTGTGAGCGGACTGAGGTGATAGAAACAGAGAAAGCCAAGGTCGCCTTTTTCCCCGTCGGGGATACTGAAATCGAACTCGTCGAGGGCGTGGAAAAGGGAAACCCCCTCGAGAAATTTTTGGAGAAGCGAGGGGAGGGCATTCACCATATCTGCCTTGAGGTTGCGAATCTCGATGAAAAGATGCACCAGCTTCGCGAGGCGGGCGTTCCCCTCCTCGATGAGAACCCCCGCCGGGGAGCGGATGGCACGCGGGTGGCGTTCATTCATCCCAAAGGTGCGCACGGAATCCTGATCGAACTGGTGGAGGTGGCGGCCGCTTCCAAGACCGAGCGTCGGGGAAACTGAGTTGGACCGCCCCACGCTTCTCAAACAGGACCTCACCTGGTACAGAAGGCAAATTTTGCTTGACACCGGGGCCACCGGGGTGGTAAGTAACTTTTGCTTTTTTTTCCAGGGTTTAAACTCACGTTTCCAGGAGGGGAGGGTATCGGAAGTAGCGATCTGCTGACACACGGCGCGCCGATCAAGTGGTACTTTTAAAGCACGGACTCATGGTTTTCTGTCTTCCGCCCTCTGCTCGTCCCTGCCAGAGGGAGAGTGATTCATGCAATCAGGGACAAAAAACTCCCTCCCCATTGTCACTCCGCTGATCGGCCGAACCGAGCAGGAGTACCGGTGAAGACGACCTCACTACTGATGTCGGTGCTGCTCCTGGGGCTTACGGGGACGCTTGTGCATGCCGAACCCGCTTCCTCTGTCAGCAGCGCAGCCGATCAGGCAGCCCGCCAGGTCGCAGAGGCCTTCAAGCCTCTGTGGGGAACGGTCCTCTCCTCCCTCCCGAACAACCGATATCTGGTGGATGTCACGGCTGAAA
Organism: Methylomirabilales bacterium (SeqCode); assembly: GCA_041599135.1. Classification (GTDB taxonomy): domain Bacteria; phylum Methylomirabilota; class Methylomirabilia; order Methylomirabilales; family CSP1-5; genus CSP1-5. Next base: position 20,610 of record JBFHXD010000033.1, read on the forward strand.
GCGGAGCCTTCGTGGGAATGGAGATGGAGGTCTTTCGGGAAGGAGAGCCCTTCAAGCACCCCGTCACCGGTCAAGTCCTCGGTCGGATGGATCGGCCTGTGGGCGTCGTCCGGTTGGTCGAGGTGCAAGATCAGTTTTCCGTCGCCGAGCTCGTGGAGCTCAAAGAGGGAGAGACGTGTCGGCAGGGCGATGGAGTCCGGATGAGCAAGGCCCGGGTCCTGGCCGGGTTAGCGAATATCACCTCTTTGGTGATCGATGAAGGACAAGCGCGGATCTTGAATCGCGAGATCGAGGCCGCCCTCCTCAAGACCGGCCGCTTCGAAATCATGGACGAGCGGCTGATGCGCTCAACCCTGACGAAGGAACAGGTCGCCGACACCACCCCTCTGACCGACCCCAGCGTTCTCGAGATCCTGCGCAAGGACCTGAGACTGCACGCGGTGATCTTCCCGGTCGTCCGGACCGCCGAGGACGGGGTGAATGTGGAACTCAAGGTCGTCTCAACCGTGTCTAGGCGGCCTATCTATTTGGCGAGCGCCGAGGTGCGGATGGGAGCGGCGACTCCGACTACACCCGAAGAGCCGCAAGTCACAGCTCAAACGCCGGCCCCAGCCCCCTCGCCCGCCGTGAGCACTGCGCCCCAGGAGGCCCCGGCCCCCGCCTGGCTCGGCCCGCCGCGCGACCGCTCCGGGGACCAGTTCCTGGGTGTCCCGTATATGGGCATTCCCAGCGCGCGCCTGGTCCTGGGCCCCGAGTTTGATGGTGAGATCCGGGGCATCGCGGTGGCCGACTTTAACGGCGATGGGCGAAAAGAGGTTGCGGTGGCGGTCGACGATCGGATTAGCATCTTCGCGGTCGAGGGAAAAGCCTTTCGCCGGCTCTGGTCGAGCGAAGGACAGTCGTATGAGAGCTATGGGAACATCCTGGCCCTCG
>JBFHXD010000034.1:0-21225 GCA_041599135.1 Methylomirabilales bacterium (SeqCode)
AAGGCCTTGGCGAACTCGTCCATGCGGCTCTCGTGAATGATGAGGCGCGAGGCGGAGGTGCAGCGTTGCCCCGTGGTCTTGAAGGCGCTCAGCACCGCTGCGCGGACCGCGATCTCGAGATCGGCGTCCTGGCAGATGATCATCGCATTCTTTCCCCCCATCTCGCACGCGCACATCTTGCGGTAATCTCGTGCGCAGGCCTTCTTGATCCGCGCCCCCACCTCGTACGAGCCAGTAAAGAGCACCACCTCCACATCCGGATGCACGACCAGGGGCCATCCCGCCTCCTCGCCCATCCCCTGAATGAGATTGAGAACGCCAGCGGGAAGGCCGGCACGCTCAAAGCACTCGGCCAGCTTTTGACCCACGAGCGGCGTTTCTTCCGAGGGTTTGAAGACCACCGTATTCCCTTGAACGAGGGAGGGCGTGATGAGCCAAATGGGAATGGCAACGGGGAAGTTCCAGGGCGTGATGACTGCCACCACGCCCTTCGGCTTTCGCAGCATGGTGGCGTCCTTTTCGGTGATCTCTGAGGCTACGACCTCCCCATGGGGCATCCGCGCGTGTCCGAACATGTACTGCGCCATATGGATCCCCTCGACAACGTCGGCTTTCGCCTCGTTCAGGGACTTGCCTGCCTCCTTCGCCACCAGGCGGGCCATCTCGCCCGTCTCGGCTTTGACGACCTCGATGAACCGATCAAGGAGCTCTCCCCGCGCTATCCGGGAGAGTGTGCGCCAGCCGGGGAAGGCCTCCCGTGCCGAGGCCACGGCCTGCTCGGCTTCTTCTCGATGTGACATCGGGAAGGCCCCCAAGACCTCCTCGATGTTTGCTGGATTTCGGCTCTCGAACAGCCCTCCGCCTTGCGCATCCACCCACTTGCCGCCGATGTAATTCCGTCCCCGCATCGCCCTTCCTCCCCGACTTCCGCTCCTCCGCACTTGCTCAGCAAGCCACCTCCGCAAGCACCCATTGAGAGCAAGGTTTGTGCCGCCTCTGCCCCAAGGCTGGCTGCGCTTTTCAGGCCGTACCTATCAATGCATAACTGTCGGTGCGGTCCTGGGGTTTGGCGAAACGTGGAATAGTTCTTCGCTTGGCACAGGGATTGCTCAGCGAGTGTGACGCAGTGAGCAGGGCGGGCATTCCGCCCTGGGGATCCCGATAGAGGAGAGACCATGGGGAAAAAATCAAAAGAGCGACGGCAAAGCGTGCGCTTCGTCGTGGGAGAGAAGACCAGGGGGCGGGTCACTTCGGCTTACGAAGCCCTTCTCATGAATATCAGCACGAGGGGGGCGTTGGTCGAACATGACGAGGTTGTCCGGCCGGGCACCACGTCCTCTTTGGAGCTCGACGTCAACGGCGAGCGGGTGAAGCTGCGGTCCCGTGTGGTCTGGTCTGCGGTGGTCCGGCAAGGGGAAAATGCGGACGGGGATATGGCCTTGATCTATAACACCGGCCTCGAATTTGTCGACCTTCCAGACGAGACACAGCAGCTCATAGGCGATTACATCCACGAGATGGCGAAAGATGGCAAGGCCATGCCGGTCGATGACAAGTCGATCCGTCGGTCATATACCTGCGAGGACTGCGGCGCAGTGTTCGAGCTCACCGACGCCGAGGTGCGCCCCGTGTTCGTCGAACCCCAAAAGCGTCCGGTCCAGGCGGGAGACCTTTTCGAATATGCCCACGGCGCGTGTCAGGGGACGCTGCAGTACGCCACAGGGCCCCTCCTTCCCTGGATGGGCGAAGAATAATTATAACTCATTGAAAATAAAGGGTTTGTGCCGGGGGCCGGCTAACTGTGAGCTTCCCGGAATCCTTCACGGCAGAGCAGAAGCAGGATGGCAACGGCTGCGCCGATGTTAAACAACATGAGGAGAACGGAAATTTGATGCCACTGTTGAAACACAAGGCGCAATGGATCGTCGGGCGGAACCCTTTCGATCACTGTTCCCATGGCTTGACGTAAGCTTACTAGCTTTGGTCCCACCAGCTCGCGAGCGATCAGGGTTGACACACTCATCAAAACGAGCAGGATCGTTCGGATTCCCCACAACAGTGGCCGCCCGAACGGTCGAATCGCGACACTGACAAGCACCAGGATCGGGCCCAGGATATACCCTGCCAGGTAAAGAATGTTCAGGGTTGCAGCCACCAGATCACCCGCCTGATGGCGGCTCTCGAGGATGGCAAAAGCAGAGGGGGCGACTGCGAAGCTGAGAAAGGTCATCGCCCCAAGCCAGGCTCCCGTGCCTGCAGCCAGGAAAATCGTGAGGGCCCTGCGCATGGGGCGCATCGGAATTACCCGCAGATTTTTTGGATGAGCCGGTCCAGGTCTTCGTTCGAGTAAAAGTCCACCTCAATCCGGCCACGGCGGCCACTTCGGACGATCCGAACCTTGGTGGCCAAGGCCTGCCGAAGCTGCTCTTCCGCGTGTGCCAATTCCGGACTGCGCCCGGTGGGCCCTTGCCCACGATCCGCCGGTGCAGCTTTCAGCCGCTTGACCAAAAGCTCCGTGGCCCGCACCGAGAGGCTGCGCCTGATGATCGACTCTCGGGCCTTCAGCTGGCTGACCCGATGCTCGAGGGCTAACAGGGCTCGCCCGTGGCCGGCGGACAAACTTCCCTCGATCAAGTCTTCCTGAATCCTGATCGGAAGCCTCAGCAGGCGTACCATGTTGGCGACCGACGTGCGATCCTTCCCAACACGGGCGGCCACTTCCTCCTGACTCAGCCCAAATTCTTCAATTAGCCGGCGATAGACTTCTGCCTCCTCGATAGGGTTCAGATCTTCCCGCTGGACGTTCTCAATCAGGGCCACCTCCAGCATCTCGGCGTTGGACGCCTCCCGAACCACCGCCGGAATCCGCTCAAGGCCCGCGCGCTCGGCAGCGCGGGCGCGCCGTTCCCCCGCAATAAGTTCGTAGCCGTCCGGTGTCTGCCTCACAATGACGGGGGAAAGGATTCCGTGGCCGCGGATCGAAGCGGCAAGGTCGTCTAGCTTGCTATCATCAAACCGTCTTCTGGGTTGGAGGGGGCTCGGTCGGATTTCTGTCAGCGGGATCTCTACGACTCGCGGTTCTTCTTTTTCGGGTGGGATGAGGGCTTCAAGCCCCCTACCGAGTGCCTGTCGTCCCATCGATCACCTCCTTGGCGAGCTGAAGATATGCCTCCGCCCCTGCCGACCGTATGTCGTACAGGATAATTGGCTTCCCAAAGCTCGGCGCCTCGCTCAGGCGGATACTTCTGGGAATTAGGGTCTGAAACACCCGGCCCGGAAAGTTGCTCCGGACATCCTCCGCCACCTGTCGGTTGAGGGTCAGCCGGCTGTCGTACATCGTAAATACAATGCCCTCGATTTCGAGGTCGGGGTTGAACGAGCGCCGGACAAGACGCAGCGTCCTCAAAAGGTGGGTCAGTCCTTCCAGGGCGTAATACTCACATTGCAGGGGAATCAGAATGGAGTGCGCCGCCGCGAGGGCATTCAGGGTCAACAGGCCGAGCGAGGGGGGACAATCGACCAGGATGTACGCATAATCGCTGAGTAGTTCCTGGAGGGCTTCCTTCAGTTTTCGCTCTCGCCCCTCCTCTCGCACCAGCTCGATCTCCGCGCCCAGCAAGGCCGGATTTGACGGCAGGATATCAAGCCCAGCGACAGGTCCGGGGCAGAGCGCCTCAGAAGCCTTCGCCTTCCCAATGAGAACCTCGTAGAGGTACGGCCCGGGCCCATGCCGGGAGATGCCCAGTCCGGAGGTGGCGTTTCCCTGCGCATCGATGTCCACCAAAATGGTGCGTTTCTCGGCAGCGGCGAGACAGGCGGCCAAGTTTACTGTGGTGGTGGTCTTTCCTACGCCTCCCTTTTGATTGGTGACCGCGATCACCCGTGCCACCAATATCCTCCGCTCAACAATGTCGTCCCGAAGATATCATGCTGTCCCTTTTGGCGAAAGCAGAAATGTTTCACGTGAAACGTTCCGGGTGTGCGGGGGTCGCTGTTTCACGTGAAACACTCGCGGCCTTCACCATCACAAGAAGGTGTCGGTCGCCGGCTGTCGGGATTACGCCCTCAATTTTGAGATCGGGTCGCCTCAGGGTCTCCGCCTCTCTCGGCCATTGGGATCCGACCGGCAGGAGGAGATGCCCTCCCGTCTTCACGAAGGGCGTGCAAAGGGTGACGGCCGCCGGGAGCCTCGCTACTGCACGGGCCGTCACTAGATCATACGCCTCTCGATGAATTGGATCGCGCGGGAGCAGTTCTGCTCTGGCATGAACGATAGAAATGCTGGACATCTGGAGGAGCCGGACAGCCTGCTTGAGAAAAGAGACCTTCTTTCTCGCGGCCTCCACAAGTGTAATCGAGAGGTCGGGCGCCGCAATCTTCAAAGGAATGCCGGGAAGACCCGCACCGCTACCGATGTCGATGAGCCGAAGGCCGGGCCGGACCTCAAATGCCCTGAGAAGGCTCAGGGATTCCAAAATCCCGTGCCGGACGAGGGCCTCATCGGTCCGAAACCCGACCAAATTCGCCCGCCGATTCCAGCGCTTCAGTTCCCGGAGATATGTGAGAAAGAGCTCGACCTGCTGCTCGCTGATGGAAACGCCCAATCGCGTGATCCCGCGACGCAAGAATTTCTGTGCCGCCTCGTCCAGAGAGGACGTCCACCCCTTTGCCAACCCGTGAATCTCCTCCTGCCCCCTCGGCGTCGAGGGGGCCTATTTCCCGATACAAAATTGTTGAAAAACCTGGTCCAACACCTCTTCGGTCACCGCCTCGCCAACGATCTCGCCTAACGCAGCAAGCGCGCTGCGGACATCCAGGGCCACCAAATCAGGCGAGAGGTCGCTTCCGAGGCTCGTGCGCGCCAGGAGGAGCTGTCTCTCCGCCCGCTCGAGGGCTTCCCGATGCCTCGGGACCATCATGAGCCGCGCCTCACCCCCTGCCTCCCCCCCAAGCATTCGCTGGAGTTCGTCGCGCAAGGCTTCCACGCCATGCCCGGTGACGGCTGACGTGAAACACGGCTGCACCCCAAATCTTTCCCGGTACGCACCCGATGCTAGGGCCGGGGGAAGGTCGCTTTTGTTCACCACGAGCACGCCTGGGCTGCACACCGCTTCCCACGCCTGAGAATCGAGCGGGGCAATGCCCTCGCTTCCGTCCAGGACGACCAGCGTGAGGTCGGCTTGCCCCAGGGCCGCGCGCGTCCGGCGGAGCCCTTCCGCCTCCACCGGATCTCCCGTCTCTTGCCGGAACCCTGCGGTGTCAATCAGCCGGACCGGAGCCCCGCCGATTTGAAAGTCCTCCTCCACGGTGTCCCTCGTGGTCCCGGGAACCACAGACACGATGGCTCTCTCCCTGCCAAGGAGGGCATTTAGCAGGCTCGACTTTCCAACGTTCGGGCGGCCGGTGATGACGACCGTTGCCCCCTCCCTGAGCAGGCGGCCCTCCCTGGCCTTTTGTATCAGGCGGCGAAGGCTCTCTGCAACAAGGTCTACCTGCTTCTCAAGCTCACCGATCTCGGGGAAGTCGAGACCCTCCTCCGGGAAATCTACGGAGGCCTCAAGCGAGGCCAACAGTGAGAGCAGTTCCACTCGAACTGCTTGAATTTGCTCTGAAAGCCCCCCCTGAATCTGTCGCATGGCTGCCTTGACTCCCGCCTCAGTCCTCGCCTTCACGATTTCTAGGACCGCCTCGGCCTGGGCGAGGTCGATTCGGCCGTTCAAGAAGGCCCGACGCGTGAACTCTCCGGGCGTCGCCGGCCTAGCGCCATGGCGCAGAACAATATTAAGGATCGCCTGCAGGGAGACCCGCCCGCCATGGCCGTGCAGCTCAACCACCTCCTCGCCAGTGAAAGACCGCGGAGCCCGCAAAAGGACGAGGTAGGCCTCATCAATCGGCGCTCCGGTATCGGGGTCTATCACATGACCAAGGTGGACCGTGTGGCTCGAAAATCTGCGCGGGTCGGCCCCCGAACGCGGGCTGAAGACGCGCGAGCCCACCTCGAGGGCCTGGGATCCACTCAGGCGAACAATCCCGATTCCCCCTTCGCCCGGGGGTGTCGCAATCGCCGCAATGGTATCCTGAAGGGGGTCCGTGTGTGTTTCGCTCATTCCGCTTGCTTTACCGTCGTCGGCAAGAGTTTCAGCCCCCGGTTCATGTGGTATTGGTGTCCGATCTGCAGGACGTTGTTCACCAGCCAGTACAGGACGAGCCCCGACGGCATTCCCCAAAAGATAAAGGTGAACATAATCGGCATCATGTAGAGCATCATCTTGGCCTGCCGCGGGTCCCCGCCTATCGGGCTCATTTTCTGTTGAATAAACATGCTGATGCCCATAATAAGGGCGAGGGCGCGGACCGCAAAGGCGTCTCCTGCAACGGGGATGCTGAAAAGCGTGTCCGGAGCCGAGAGGTCAGTGATCCACAGCACAAAGGGGGCATGCCAGAGCTCCACCGAGCTGGCCAAGGCATTGTACAGTGCGATGAAGATCGGGATCTGAATCAGCATGGGAAGGCAACCGCCGAAAGGATTCACCCCGTGCTTCTTGTACAGCTCCATCGTCTCCTGATTTACCTTTTGGGGGTTATTCTTGTATCGCTCCTTAATCGCTTGCATTTTGGGCTGAAGCGTTTGCATCGCCTGCATCGACTTATGGCTTTTCTGTGTGAGGGGATAGAAGATGATCTTCTGCAGCACGGTGATCACGATAATCGCCACGCCATAATTGCCGATGAAGCTGTACAGAAACTGGAGAAAGTACAGTGCCGGCCTGGCCAAGAAATCGAACCAGCCGAGGTACACGAGCTCCCGCAGGTTGTGACCTGCTTCGCGGAGCCTCACGATCTCTTTGGGCCCGGCGTAGAGCTTCATCTCCACCTTTTGCTCAGCGCCGGGGGCAATTTTTGTTTCGGGGTAGAGCAGTCCCACGAGGGGCCTCCCCTCGGTGTCTTTTGCCACAAAACCCGAAGGGTCTGCCCCGTCCGGGATGAGTGCTGCGGCGAAGTAGCGGTCCTGAAGGGCCGTCCAGCCGATGGTGCCTGTCTGTGCGACCTCTTGGCGGCCCTCCTCGACTTCGGGGTTCACGAGTTTCCCGTCAATCCAGCCGGCCGGGGCGGCCGCCCCGGCCACCCGGTCCTCCGTTCCCAAGCGAAAGCCGGGGCCCCATTGCAGCCGAAGCGAGCCTCGTGCAGCCGCCTTCCCGAGATTCTTCAGCCGCACCTCCGCATCGGCCAAGTAGCGATCAGGGTGGAGGACGAGCGTCTTCTCCACCAGGATCCCATTGGCCTCCTGAAACTCCATCACGACCCGCTGTGGTCCCGATGAACTGTTTGCGGGTCGCTCCACGATTCGATAAAGCCCGGTGTCTCCCTCGCCTCCCTCGATCCGCGTGGCAAGGGGGAGTGCGGCATCGTTATCGGGAAGGGGCCCGACCAGGTCGACAGGGCCGGCCGCCTCCTCATATCGCTTGAGCTGCCAGCTCCGAACACCTCCGCCCCTATTGCTCAGGACAACCCTCAGCAGATCGGTCTCGAGTACGATCTCTTCTTCACGTTCCCCTCGCCTGAGCGGACCGGTGATCCGTTGCGGCTTCGCCTCTCGCTCCACCGCTGTCGCAGCGACAGGGGGCCTTGTCTGCTCGACGACTTCTTTCTTTGCCCCTGTCTTTTCTGGCTCCGCGGGTGGCGGAGGGGGGGTGGGCATGAAGAAGGCATAATAGACGAGGAGAACGACGAGGGCCAGCAGCGTGGCCAGTATGGCCCTCTTCTCCATGTTTTCGCCGCCGGGACTGGGTAATTCGTTCACGCGCTCCTCCGCGTATCCCCTCGGGGCCTCTTACCCCACCGGATCAATGCCTCCGGGGTGCAGGGGGTGACATCGCATCAGCCTCCGCACCACGAGCATGCAGCCGCGCACGAGGCCGTATCTTGAGATTGCTTCTTCAGCATAGACTGAACAGGTGGGGACAAATCGGCAAGCGGGGGGGAAGAGTGGAGAGACAAGCCACCTATAAAGCGCAATGCATGTCAGGGCAATCTTAGCTATGGGTGTGGACGAGTTCTTTTGCATGCTGAGGGGGGAGATGCCGGATGATCCCGGCCCGCCTGAAGAGGTCCTCCACAATCGCCAGAAAGGTCTTGTGGTTCACCTCAGAAAGGTCCCGATGCACCACCACGACGAGATCGAGCCCCTTTGGCATCCGGCCCACGTTGAGCCGGAAGTGCTCTCGCAGCCGTCGCCTCATCCGATTCCGGGCCACCGCACCGCCGATGCGGCGGCTGACCGCCAGGCCGAGACGAATCTCCGTCCCCGGGCGCTGGCGAATAAACAGGCTGAGGCCTTTCCAGGAAACCTTTTCGCCGCATCGAACGACTTCCTGGAACTCGGTCGTCCCCCGAATACGATCCGCCCTCGAAAAGCGGTGCCTCACCTGTGGCTCCGCCGACCACATCGACCATGGTCAGCACGCTACACCGCCAGGCGCTTTCTGCCTTTGGCGCGCCGGCGATTCAACACGCGCCGGCCCGCCTTCGTACGCATCCGGCGCCGAAACCCGTGGGTCCGCTTCCGCTTCGCGCGGCTCGGTTGATACGTCCGCTTCACGCGTCGCCTCTCCTCCTAATACCAACAACACCGAACCCACAAAACAGCTAATGCTATGCTCCCGGGCGTGAAATGTCAATTAGCAATCCGCACACCTGATAATTTACGACAAAAAGTGGTTGTGGTGAGATGGCCGAAGTGCTACAATTTCTTGTGCGATTGGCAGGCCCAACCCCGGTGGCGACCCCGCGCGGCTTCGGCGGGCCGCACCCCATTAACCATTTGCTTTTAAAGGGTTTGTTGGTTTTCCACAGGTGTGGACAATCTTGTGTGTAACTCAGAAGCCGCCCCGGAGGGCATCTGGGGGACGTGGGCAGGGTGAATCCGCGACCTGCGCGGATTCACACGTGTGGAAACCGATTAAGTTGGGCCCGGCGCGCTGTCGCTGGACATCACCATCGCAGGTCCAAGGGGGATGCTGCACCCACAGGAGGCGCTCATAACCGGGGAAATGAACGGGGAAGGGTTGTGGGTCGGATGAGGGATGCGGGCACTCGGGGTTGCGTTCCACTGAAATCCCCAAGCTGTTCCCTCTTCTCTCCTAGCGCAGACCCTCGATTTTCTCTTAACTTCCGTTTTTCCACAAAGCCTTCTACAACGCCTCTAAATTCATTTTATTATATTATTATGGTTATAGACGGTGTGGTGTGAACTCCTAACATAACGTCACACGGAGGGGAGAATGCACATTCAGGTACTCCGAGGGCCATTCTTAGGTGCATTGGCCCAAATTCAAGGAGTGATCGAAGCCAAACGAACACTCCCAATTCTCTCTCACCTCCTCCTTGAGGCAAAGGAAAATGGCATCACCATTTCCGGAACCGATCTCGATATGAGTCTACAAACCACGGTCAATGGGGATGTCAAAAACGAGGGGCGAGTTGCGGTTTCCGGGAAGAAGCTGTACGAGATCGTACGAGAACTTCCCGATACCTCGATTGACCTCCGCTGGCGCGAAGCACACAACCTAGAACTTCTCTGCGCGAGGTCGGTCTTCCGCCTAAGGGGAGCACAGGCGGAGGAATTTCCAGCTTTTCCTGAAATACCGGACGAGGGCGGAATTACATTAAGCACCGAAACGCTCCGGGCGATGATCCCGAAGATTCTTTTTGCTGTATCGACAGACCAGACGCGGCCGACCCTGACGGGTGCACTCTTGCAGATCACCGAGGGCGAGCTCCGAATTGTCGCGACCGATGGCCACCGCCTATCGCTTGTACGGGCTGGCCTGGAGGCGACACAGGAGGAGAGGACACTGGAAGCGATCATCCCCCGGAAGGCCTTGGCGGAGCTCGTGAAGCTGCTTAAAGAGGATGCGGGAGAGGTCCGCGTCATCCCCCTGGGGCAGCAGATCGCCTTTGTTCTCCCGCAAAGCCGACTCATCAGCCGGCTGATCGAGGGGCAATTTCCCAACTACGAGCAAGTGCTTCCATCGGCAAGCGGACCAGGCGCCCTGTTGCGCCGCGACGACTTCGTGGGGGCGCTCCGGCGTACGTCGACCGTTGCCGGAGATCGCGCGACGCCTACCCTGCTGGAGGTGAGGGGGGGGCGACTGGTCTTCTCGTGCAGCAATGTCGATCTGGGCGAGGCAAGAGAAGAGCTGGTGATAGATTATGACGGCCCGGAGATCACCGTCGGCTTTAACGCAAAATATCTGCTAGATTTCTTGGGCGCGGTAGAAGGGGCCGAGATTTCGATGCACATCAATGACCCGCTGTCACCGGCCCTGTTCGAGCCCACGAAAGGGGAGGGGTTTAGCTGCGTAGTCATGCCCATGCGGATCTAATCCGTTTGTCCTTCCGCGGCGACTCATCTCGGAGGCCACTGAAGGGAGGCGCGGGGGGATTTTTTTTGCCATTGCGGAGGAGCGGCGGAGACGATGACTGAAGGGCAACAAGAACCCCAGGGGGCGGCCAGCTACGGCGCAGAACAGATCAGGGTCCTTGAGGGGCTTGAGGCGGTCCGCAAGCGGCCCGCCATGTACATCGGCGGCACCGGACCGGAAGGACTGCACCATCTCGTGATCGAAGTCGTCGACAACAGCGTCGATGAAGCGATGGCAGGCTTCTGTGATCGAATCATGGTCACCATTCATCTGGACAATAGCGTGACGGTGGTGGACAACGGCCGCGGGATCCCGGTCGATTTCCACGAGCCGACCGGACGGCCCGCCGTTGAGGTGGTGCTGACCACACTCCACGCCGGCGGCAAGTTCGATAGCTCCGCCTACAAGGTCTCGGGGGGCCTGCACGGCGTGGGCGTTTCGGTGGTGAACGCGCTGTCCGAATGGCTCGAGGTGGAGATCTGGCGTGAGGGCAAACGGTACCTTCAGCGGTACGAGCGAGGGAAGCCGACGGGAGAGCTGGAGCAAATTGGAAAGGCGCGGAAGAACGGGACACGGATCGCCTTTCTTCCAGACGCAGAGATCCTTGAGGACCGGAACTTCAGTCTAGATACATTGAGCAACCGGCTGCGCGAGTTGGCCTTCTTGAACAAAGGGCTCCGGATCGTCCTGACCGACGAACGGGTCGACGAGACCCGAGAGTTCTACTATACCGGAGGAATCAGGGCCTTCGTCGAGCTCCTCAATGAAAACAAGACGGTTCTCCACCCCAAGCCGATCTACATTGAGGAGACACGAAACGGGACGATCGTCGAGGTCGCCATTCAGTACAACAACGGTTACGCCGAGACGGTCTTCTCGTTTGCCAACAACATCAACACGCACGACGGCGGCACCCACCTGATCGGCTTTCGGTCGGCCCTGACCCGGACGATTAACAGCTATGCCGCGGGCCGGGACCTCCTCAAGAACCTCAAGGCCAGCCTCACCGGTGATGACATCCGGGAGGGGCTGGTCGCCGTGATCAGCGTCAAGCTACCGAATCCCCAGTTTGAGGGCCAGACCAAGGCGCGCCTGAACAATCCGGACATGAAGGGCCTGGTCGAGACCATTGTGAACGAGAAACTCGGCGAGCTCCTGGAGGAGAACCCTGGGATCGGGCGCCGCATTGTGGACAAGGCGGCCGAGGCAGCTCGGGCCAGGGAGGCAGCGCGCAAGGCCAAAGAGCTGGCCCGGCGAAAGGGCCCCCTCGGCGACGATGACCTGCCAGGAAAGCTCGCCGACTGCTCTGAGAAGGACCCGGCCCTGAGTGAGCTTTTTCTCGTCGAGGGGGACTCGGCAGGCGGTTCGGCCAAACAGGGCCGGGATCGGCGGTTCCAGGCGATCCTCCCCCTTAGGGGCAAGATCCTGAACACCGAGCGAGCCCGAATCGACAAAATGCTCTCTTCGGCTGAGATCCGAACGCTGATATCGGCGATGGGGGCAGGGATCGATCCCGAGTTCGACATAAGCAGGCTCCGGTATCACCGAGTCATCATCATGACCGATGCGGATGTGGACGGGGAGCATATCCGGACGCTCCTCCTCACCTTTTTCTTCCGGCACCTGAGGCAGGTGGTGGAGAGCGGACATCTCTACATCGCCCAGCCCCCGCTCTACAAAGTGAAGCGGGGCAAGACCGAGCGGTACCTGAGGGATAATCGGGCCATGGAGGAGTTCCTGCTTGAAACGGCGGCCGAGGTGCTGAAGGTTCAGGCTGGTGCGGAGGGAACCGCCTGGAGGGGGCAGCAACTGGTTGGCCTTCTTCGGAAGATGACCGCCTGGCAGCATTGCCGGCGGGTCCTGGAGCGGCGGGGGCGAAACCCGGACGTCATTGATGTCCTGATCCACGTCGGGGGAATGTTGCGGGGTGGGCTCAAAGATGAGGCGAAGGTGGCGCGGCTGCGCGAACGACTGCTCAAGGCCCTGCAGGCCCAGGGCGACCAGCGGGGGCGCCCGGAGGGGGAGATGGAGTGGGACGAAGACGAGGAGGCCTATCGCCTGGTGGTGAGTGTCGGCGATGGGGGCCCCCGAGAGCGCTGTGTCATCGACCAAGGACTGGTCGGATCGGTCGAGTATCGGGAGCTGCAGGCGGCGACGGAGGCCCTCAAGGGCCTGGGCAAACCACCCTTCCGGATCGAGGCCGACGGGGAGAGAGCCGAGGCATCCTCCTGGGCGGAGCTGTACGAAACGGCGCTCGCGCTGGCGAAGAAGGGGATGGCCATCCAGCGCTACAAGGGCCTGGGCGAGATGAATCCAGAGCAACTATGGCAAACCACCATGAACCCGGAGACGCGCACCCTCTTGCGGGTCACCGTGCAGGATGCCCTGGCTGCCGAGCAGATCTTCACCACGCTGATGGGGGAACAGGTGGAGCCCAGGCGGCAATTCATTGAGCAGCATGCCCTGGAAGTGACGAACCTGGACATCTAAAGTAAACGCTGCATACGTAATATCTCTCATGGCATTCACCAGACCACGCAACCGTATTTGCGAACCAAAGCACTAGGCGGGCAGGGAGAGTAAGCGTGCCGGAGGATCGCATCGAGCAGCCGCGAATCGGCGACGTGAGGCCGACCGACATCCACGACGAGATGCGGCGGTCCTACCTCGATTACGCGATGAGCGTGATTGTCGGCAGGGCCCTGCCCGATGTCCGGGACGGGCTCAAGCCGGTCCATCGCCGCGTGCTGTACGCGATGCAGGAGCTGGGGCTTGCCTTTAATCGTCCGTACAAGAAGGCAGCCCGCGTGGTCGGAGAGGTCTTGGGAAAATACCACCCCCATGGCGACACCGCCGTCTACGACACCATCGTCCGCCTGGTGCAAGACTTCTCCATGCGGTACCCGTTGATCGATGGGCAGGGAAACTTCGGGTCGGTGGACGGGGACGCACCGGCGGCGATGCGCTATACTGAGGTCCGCCTGGCGCGCATCGCCCAGGAAATGCTCCGGGACATCGACAAAGAGACGGTCGACTTTGTCCCGAACTTTGACGACACGCTCGAAGAGCCCGCCCTCCTTCCTGCGGTTCTTCCGAACTTGCTCGTGAACGGCTCATCGGGAATCGCTGTCGGGATGGCCACCAACATCCCGCCGCACAATCTGGGTGAGGTCGCGGATGCAGTTATCCTTCAGCTCGAGAACCCCGAGGTGTCGCCGGAGGAGCTCATGACGGTCCTTCCAGGGCCTGACTTCCCGACGGCCGGACTCATCCGCGGTCGCGCAGGGATCGTGGAGGCCTACCGGACCGGCCGGGGCCTGATTCAGATGCAGGCCAAGGCCTTCGTGGAGAAGGGGCGCGGGGGCCGCGAGAGCATCATCATCTCGGAACTCCCGTACCAGGTGAATAAGGCAAAACTCGTCGAGCGGATCGCCGAGCTGATCCGAGACCGAAAACTGGAGGGGGTCTCGGACCTGCGGGACGAGTCGGACCGGGAGGGGATGCGAATTGTCCTGGAGGTGAAGCGGGACGAGACACCCCGGCTGATCATGAATCAACTCTACAAGCAAACCCCCATGCAATCCACCTTTGGCGTGATCATGCTGGCCCTGGTGGATAACCAGCCGAAGGTGTGCCCCCTGAAGGAGATGTTGCAAGCATTCATTGATCACCGTCGAGAGGTGGTCCTGCGCCGGACCCGGTTCGACCTGCGCAAGGCGGAGGAGCGAGCGCATATCCTCGAGGGCTACCGGATTGCCCTGAACAACCTGGACGAGGTCATCGCGCTGATCCGGAGATCGCGAACGGTCGACGATGCCAGGACGGGACTGATCCAACAGTTCTCCATGACCCCCGTCCAGGCCCAGGCGATCCTGGACCTGCGCCTGCAACGACTGACGGCGCTCGAGCAGCAAAAGATCCAAGAGGAATACCAGGAAATCCTGAAAACCATCGCTCAGCTCCAGGCCATCCTCCAAAGCGAGGGGCTCGTGCGGCAGATCATCAAGGAAGAGCTGGCGGCGCTGAAAGAGACCTATGGCGATCCCCGTCGGACGCAGATCGAGGCGGAGGTGACCGAGATAAGTCTCGAGGATATGGTGGCCGACGAGGAGATGGTGATTACGGTCACCCACAGAGGCTACATCAAGCGAAGCCCGCTCACCGTCTACCGCGCCCAGCGGCGAGGCGGAAAGGGAATGACCGGCATGGCCACGAAGGAGGAGGATTACGTGGAGCACCTCTTTGTGGCTACCACCCATAGTTATATCCTCCTGTTCACGAACTTGGGTCGGGTCCACTGGTTGAAGGTGCACGAGCTGCCCCAGCTCGGCCGGGCGGCCCGCGGGAAATCCATTGCCAACTTTGTCCAGCTGCAGCCGGGTGAGCACGTCACCACCATCATCCCCATTCGTCAGTTCGAGGTCGACCGGTATCTGATTATGGGGACCAGGCGGGGTGTCGTGAAAAAGACGGAACTTTCCGCCTATGCGCATCCACGGGCGGGCGGCATCATCGCGCTGTCGCTGGATAAGGGGGATGAGCTGATCGGCGTGGCCATGACCAGGGGGACGGAGGACGTCTTTATCGCGACCAGGAAAGGCATGGCGATTCGGTTCAAGGAGGATGATGTGCGGCCGATGGGGCGAGCAGCCAGGGGGGTGACCGGGATCCGCCTCGGGACTGGGGACCACGTGGTGGGCATGGAGATTGTGTCCGAGGAAGCGCAGATCCTGACGGTCACCGGGCGAGGATTCGGGAAGCGAACCGATGTTCCCGAGTACCGGCTCCAGGGACGAGGCGGCAAGGGGATCATCAACCTCCGCGTGACCGACAAGAATGGACCGGTCGTGGGCATCAAACAGGTCCGTGAGGAGGACGGGGTGATGATGATCTCCCAGGAGGGGAAGATCACTCGCCTTGCGGTCCGAGAGGTCCGGGACACCGGCCGGGCGGCGCAGGGGGTGCGGTTGCAGGGCCTGGGCGAAGGGGACCGCGTGGCGGCGGTCACGACGCTCGTCATGGAAGAGGAAGACATCGGGCCGCTCCAGGAGGAGCCGGGGGAGACGGACGGCGCAGGTGATGCTTGATCTCAAGTTCATCCGGGAAAACCCCGACCTCATCCGAGCGAAGTTGGCGCAGCGAGGTGGGGCGTATGATCTGGACAATCTGCTGAAGCTCGACGCCGAGCGGCGGCGGCTCGTGACCGAGATCGAGCGCCTCCGGCGGGAGAAGAATTCAATTTCCGAGCGGGTGCGCGACCTGAAGACAGATGAGGGGGTTGCCAACGAAGCACAGGAGATGATGGCCAAGAGCCGGGAGATCTCGAGCGCCCTCAAGGAATGTGAGGATCGCCTGCAAGCCCTTGAACAAGAGCTGGAACAGCTTCTCCTTCTGATTCCAAATCTTCCTCACGACTCCGTCCCCGCTGGGCAAAGCCCGGAAGAGAATGTCGAAGTTCGGCGCTGGGGCACGATCCGCACTTTTCGTTTCGAGCCAAGACCCCACTGGGAACTCGGAGAAGATCTGGGGATTTTGGATCTCGCCCGGGCCGCCCGGCTCGCCGGGACCCGCTTTCCCTTGTTGCAAGGAGACGGAGCCCTGTTGGAGCGGGCCCTCATCAACTTCATGCTCGATCTGCATGTGCGCGAGCATGGCTACACCGAGGTCTTCCCGCCCATCTTGGTTAGCGAAGATAGCATGACCGGAACCGGGCAACTGCCCAAGTTCGCCCAAGAGCTTTTCAAGACCGCAGACGACCCATACTACCTCATCCCCACGGCAGAGGTGTCGGTGACCAACATGCACCGAGAGGAGATCCTTCCGCCCGGCGCCCTTCCGCTGAGTTACGTCGCCTTCACGCCGTGCTTCCGGCGAGAGGCGGGCTCGTACGGGAAAGACACCCGGGGGATCATCCGTCAGCACCAGTTCAACAAGGTCGAACTGGTAAAGTTCGTTGAGGCGGCCAAGTCCTACGAGACGCTAGAGCAGCTCACCTGCGATGCCGAAGAGATCTTGAAGCGACTGGAGTTGCCGTACCGGGTGGTGACGCTCTGTGCGGGCGATTTGGGATTTGCGGGCGCCAAGACCTATGACTTGGAGGTCTGGTTTCCCAGCCAGTCGGTCTACCGCGAGGTCTCTTCCTGCACGAACTTCGAGGAATTCCAGGCTCGACGGGCCGCCATTCGATACCGCCCGACGCCGGGAGCGAAGGTCGAATTCGTCCACACCCTCAATGGATCCGGCCTCGCCATCGGTCGGACCTGGGCCGCCATCCTCGAGAACAACCAGGAGGCCGATGGCAGCGTGATCGTGCCCGAAGTTCTCAGGCCCTATATGCGGGGCCTGACGAAGATCGAGCCCCACTAGGCCCCCAATCGTTCATGGTTCAGAGTTCATAGTTCATGGTAAGATGGGCGCGACGGGTTTATGCTCTGAACTCTCAGCGCTGAACCCTGAACCAACTGCGCGGAGGGGTGGCCGAGTCAGGTTTAAGGCGGCGGTCTTGAAAACCGCTAGGCGATGAGCCTCGTGGGTTCGAATCCTACCCCCTCCGCCACTCGATCGGTGAGAGCGAATAGCTGAGAGCCCAGAGTTGAGAGCAGAAAGCGGGATCTCGGCTTTGTGGTTCTTGCTCTCAACTACTCGCCCTCGACTATAAGCGAATGAAACGGAGAGGTGGCCGAGTCAGGCTGAAGGCAGCCGCCTGCTAAGCGGTTGTAGGGTGATGAGCCCTACCCCGGGTTCGAATCCCGGCCTCTCCGCCACGAAATACCGTTGACCGCAATCCGATGTCCGACGACAGCAACCCACCAGGGGCGACCAGGCCACCGTTTCTGCCTTTCACGGTCGTCGGTCAACGGTGATCGGTCATCGAATTGCGCCCATAGCTCAGCCGGATAGAGCGACGGACTACGAATCCGTAGGTCAGAGGTTCGAATCCTCTTGGGCGCACCAACAAAACGTACTGCTTGGAGCCCTGTTCACGCCCTGCAACTACTTCCCCGACAACCCGAGATCCGCTCGGACGGCATTGCCATCCGGGGAGCCGTCCAACTCAAGGCCAACGACCACCAGTCGTTCTTCCTGAATCTGCCCCTTCCCGATTAGATAGTCCTTGATTTGCTTTGCCCGATCCTGGGCGAGCGCCCGCACCCTGGTTTCATCAATCGCAATACCGTCAATCAACCTTTTCTTGGCCGCCGTGACAACAACCGCAGGATCGATGGCTGACGCCTCTTTCGTTTTGGTGGGGACGGTCGGAGGCGATTGGCCGGCATCCGGAGCCACCCGTCCTTCTTTCGCAGGCGGCTCCCCCTTCATGCCAAATAGTGCCCTGGGATGCTTGCCAAATCGCTTCTCATAAGCCTGGATGACGAGGCGTGCGTAGTCATCCTCTGACAACGAAATTTCTTCGGCTTGGGCAGGAACTTGCACCCGCGCAGCTTGCAGCTCTTTCAATTTGACGTGTCTGAGTTGCTTGAGCAATTCTGCCTCGGCCAGGGCTGTCCGGTCGTATTCTGTATCTGCCGATGCTTTAATCTCCAGCCGAAGCGCCGGACGCTTGTGCAGCGCCTCGGCCAGACTATCCAGTTTCTCGATCTGCTCTTCCCGAAGCACGGCACTTCCGAATTCAAACTCGACAAAACTCAAATCTTCAGCCTTTCCACTGACAAGGCTTGCCAACAGTGCAAACGGGGAGGTCACGATCTTCGCAATTACCTTGCGCAGCGCCTTGGCGACAAGGGCGCCGTAGTCGAACTGAGGATTACTGAGATCCCCCCGCACGGGCAGGTTGAGCTCGATGTTTCCTTTTCGATCCTTTAGCAGGGCGATAGCAAGCCTGACAGGCAACGTGGTGGCATGGGGACTCTCTATGCGTTCACCAAGCGTGAGTTGCTTCACGAGGATTTCATTCTCGCCACTGAGCACGTTTCCCTCCACCTTGTACTTGAAATCGACTGTCATCTTGCCCTTCTCGATAGTGTAGCCCAAGAACTTCCCCGAATATGGCGTGACGGTCTTGAGTTCCATGTTTCTGAAATCGAGTTTAACATCGGCATATCGATCGTCGCCCAAAGGATTAACTTGTCCAGCAATTTTCACCGGCGCGTATTTACCCACCTTGCCTCCGAGCAGGACATCGGCCCGCGTCGAAGGTTCCGAGGACAGACCACTTATCGTCCCCTCCAGGCTTTGGATCCTCGTGGCAAAATTCGGCTTCAACGACAAGTCGGCAAAGTCTGCTGAGCCATCTTCGACGCGGACCGTACCCACGCTGATCGGCATTGGGCCCTGTGTCTTCTCGAAAGGCCGTGCCGCGAGCAGAGCGGCTTCGCCGCGTTCTTGATCGTCCGGGGGCGCAAGCACGCTGGTGAGATTGACCGTACTGTCAGCCCAAATGATGACCTTGACGTATGGTCGCTTAGCAATAATTTCAGAAATGCTCAACCTATTAGGATTCATGGCAAAAGCGACACCGCTGAGTGACAGCGATTCCCACTGGAGGAAATCTTCGGAAAATTCCCGGTCGACGACTTTCAGGCTGTCAATCCTGACTCCACCTTCATACCTCGTTTCGGGACCCCCATCGCCCAATGCTTGATATTTGAGCCGGCCCCCTACATTTGCTGTGCCGCTCACAACCTTCACCTGCGCAACCGTCGCAAACGTTGGCTGGAAAGCCGGCAGCGCTATCCCGGCAGCCTGTACATCGAGGGCAGCGAATGGAGGATTGATACTTATCAGCCCACTACCGCCAATAGTTCCTGTTTTGTTTACGCCAACGCCCACCTCAAGCGCGGCCCGCGAATCCTTTTCATTGCTGAGATCCTTCAGGGTCAGATTGACCGGATCAAGTGTGACCCGCAGCGTTTCAGCGAAGGTACGGTTTTCGATGGTAGAGCCAGCGTTCTCTACTACTAGTTCGCGCACCGTGAATTTCCACGGTTCGTCTCTCGTGTCTGGTTGAGCCGAATCCCCTCCTGACGGCCCGGCCTTTTGTTGAAGCCCTTCACCGGCGAACATTTTTTGTGCCTGGAAGACGCCGTCACGGTCAAGCCAATCCTTCAAGCGTGCGTCCTTGACATGAATCGAGCTCACCATCGCGTGCCTGTTAGTGAGGTTTACGTCAGCCCCCTTTATTGAAAGCGAGGGGACCGATAGGAGGTTTTCAGTGCTACCCTTCTCACCCAGCTCGAAGCTGCTGAGCTGCAGTTCACCATCACCCAGTCCTACATCAATAGTCGTGACACCAACATTGACGCTGTACCGCGCAGCCACATCAATCGAACCACTGGTGACTTCGAATCGCACCCAATCCTGGACATATTCCCACAGTGTGCGTGTCTTGATCCCGGTCAATGTCAAGCGTCCGTCGGAGCTCGGCGGATTTATCGAAATGTTGCCTTCCCAATGGAGCGCTTCACGCTTATCTGTGGTAGCCGTAAGGACGAAGGGGCTTTTACTATCTTTCTGAGTGCTAAAGTTGGTTTGTAAAAAAGTAATGGGGGACAAAATAACTTCAAACGGCGTTGGGTGGGACAGATCGCTAAAAGCAAGGCGCCCCCGATCAATCTGCAGGCGAAAGATCAAAACAGGCGGCAACCCTTTCCTCCGATTCACCATGGGATCTGGCTGTTCTGATGAGGCGAGGAGGTCTGAAAAATTCAGGCTCCCGTCAGGCAAAATCTTTATCTGCCCTTTGGGGGCAAGCAACCGGACCTCGGCAAAGGTAAATGCTCGCCGAAAAATCGAGGACAGCTGGAAATTGACATACAGCTCTTCAAAACCAACCAATGCCGTGCCATCAGGCTCACTCATTTCAAAGCCACGAATCGTCACGGAAAGCGCGAACGGATTGACCTTGATCTCCTTTGCGATAAGTTTTCTGCCGAGTTGATCCGCTATGGCTGGCACCACCTTGGACTTGAGAATCCAGGGCGCAATGAGAAATCCAAGGGCCGCATAGAGCAGGACCATAATGGCAATGACAATCGCGCCCTTTTTCGCGCGCGACAACCAGATAGATGAACGAGCGCCCATCCCTTACGCCTCCCGTACCTGCCCTAGGCCGGTCTCCATACAAGGGTCTCTACAAAATGGGCTTTAAGTATCCCCGAGGGCAACGAGGGATGTCAAGCGTCGGTCCTATGTAAGTTTCAGAATGCTTGAACCCATTGATTTTACTTGCTCGAGCATCCATCTGCGAATCCGTAGGTCGGGTGGTCGAATCACCCTGGGCGCACCACCAAATCAACAAGTTGGCTTTGCTCGCTCGATCGGGGCATGCCCTTGATGGTACGATTCGCATTTCTGGACCAAGTACGGGGAAAAGGGATGCGTGAACGCGAAGGTCGCTGCGGGCGGAATTGACGCCTGGAGAGCCGCGGGCTATGCGGTCCACAGCGAGGGATAGCTATGGCCTCCTGGCCAAAACCTCGATGAGCGCGATCCGGTTTTCTTCGAGATTCCGTACCTGATTCTGTGCCATCAGCTGAAAGTCCGGCCCCAATAGCACGTGAAACCCCAGGGGTGACGCCCCCTCTTCCTGCTGTATGCGCCGGCGCAACGCGCGGAACCACTCTCGTCCGAGATCCGTTGTATCTCTCCAACTGCGAATTTCAAACCCTGCCTCCTCTAGGAGGTCATGCAGTTCATCGCGCGTCGCGAGAAAGCTAATTGACGGCCCCCTGGCCCACGGCACCGGAAAGTGAACGGGACCACCGTCTCCTGCAAGAACATCGTATATCGCTATCAATCCACCACGCTTTACAACCCTCCACATCTCCGAGTACAAACGCGG
>JBFHXD010000035.1:0-20666 GCA_041599135.1 Methylomirabilales bacterium (SeqCode)
CATACACGTGCAACCGGATGGCGAGCGGGAGCTGGTCTACCAAACCGGATTACAATTTGTCGACCCCTCGGACGAAACACTCCAGGTACTCGGTGATTACATCGATGCACTCGGCAAGGGTACGTAAGTTTCAATCTTCTGCTGTCCCGCCTTGAGATCTCCTCAAACTTCATTCTTAGAAAGGATGCGCGTTCGGGCGTCACACGCTGGCAAAGCTCTCGTCTGTAAGCTATGGGGGGGGTCCTCTCACGGGACAAGTGGCTGTAGGAGACGGCGGAAAGGGAAAAGATTGGGCCGAGCCGAGTCGGAGGAGCGATCCAATCTGGGTCGTTTCTTCGACGGACAACGGTTGCGATTCACCGCGTCGATGATTGAATTGCCGGGAGGGCGTGTGTACAGAGAGGGGGATGCGTGCCCGGACGGCACAGCAGGGAATGTGGTCGTCCGAATCAACGGCGAAAAAATTGATGGCCCTCGTGCTTACGTACCTCGGGACGGCGATCGGATCCAGATTCGTTTCGGCAGTTAAGCACTTCGGTCGGTGGGTGCGGGGCAAGTCGTCCAGCAGGGAGAGGGGGGCTAATTCTCCCGAGGAATCTTCCCCTCGAGCCTTTTCAGCTTGTAGTGAAGCCCTCGCAAACTGATGCCTAACAAGGCGGCCGCGGCCGTTTTATTGCCTCGCGTCTGGCGTAACGTATCGAGGATGAGGGTTTTCTCCATGTCGCGCAGGGCGGATCCCCCATCCGGCTGCACTTCGGCCTGCGCCACCGAGTGCAACACCTGGCGCAGATCCGTGATGTCAATGATATCCCCCTCTGCCATGACGCCCGCTCGCTCAATGCAGTTCTGGAGCTCCCGTACGTTGCCCGGCCAATCGTACTTGAGGAGCAGCCGTTGGGTCTGGGCACTCACTCCCCGGATCTGCTTCTCACTGTTCTGGTTAAACTGTTCGATGAAGTGCTCCACCAACAGGGGGATGTCCTCCTTCCGCTTCCGGAGGGGCGGGACGGTGATGCTGATGACATCCAGGCGATAAAAGAGATCCTCCCGGAAATTGCCTCGCTTGACGAGGTCGGGCAGATCCTGGTTCGTCGCGGCCAGGATGCGGACATCCACCCGGACCGGGTGACTGCTGCCGACCCGCCGAAACTCCCGATTCTGAATGACCCGCAGCAACTTGGCCTGGAGGGGGACAGGAAGCTCGGCCACTTCGTCGAGGAACAGGGTCCCCGTGTCGGCCAGTTGGAAGACCCCCACGCGGTCCCCCACGGCCGACGTGAAGGCGCCCCGGACATGCCCGAACATCTCGCTTTCCATGAGCCCTTCGGGGATAGCGGCACAGTCGAGGATCACGAAGGGGTGGCCCTGGCGCCGACCACTTTCATGGATCGCCCGGGCGATCAGCTCTTTCCCGGTGCCACTCTCCCCGTACAGACAGACGTTGGCATCCGACGGGGCGACCTTGGTGATCGAGTGATAGACCTCTCGCATGGCGTCGGAGTCGCCAATGATTTCGGCAAAGGCCCACTCACCAATTCGCCGGTCTTTGGTAGGGATGCTGCTGTTCTCCGCACACAGCTGGCTCCGGGTCAGCGCGCGTTGCATTACGGCCAGCAAGGCCGAGCTGTCAACGGGCTTGGTCAGGCAGTCGAAAGCTCCAGCGGCCGTCCACTCGGCGACGCGACTTGGATCCGAGTTATCCACGATAACGATGATGGGCGTGTTGGGCGTCTCTCTTTTTGCGGTTGCAAGTAGCTCACGGCCTCCCATCGGGGCCGCTTCATGAAAAACGACCGCGTAAAATCCCCCATTGCGCAGTCGATGAACCGCCTCGGACTCCTTGGCGACAGCTACCTCCGTGATCGCACAGGAAGAAAGAAGGCTCTGAATATCTTCTGCTGTTCCTGAGGAAGTTTCTACGATGAGGACCTGGGGCGGTTTCATCCGATTCCCCCGAGATGCATGTGCATTCGCTGTGGCGTAGTCGGGCCTGGACATAGAGAGACATGTTCCCCTCTCGCAATCCCTGTGCCAAGGTCAGTTGCCCTAGAACCTATTGAAATTAAAGAGATTGTGGGAATGCGACACTGCTTTGTGAGTGCCGATCCGTGCGCAGCTGCCGGGAAGTGGGCAGCAAATGCCTATGGATCGGAGATCAGCGACCGGCGAGTGGGGAGAGCTCTTATATGCTGCGATGGCCTTGAGGAAAAGGATATCCGCGGATAGGCCCCGGGAGGGTTGGACTCTTCGAGGCCGGCTTCAATAGAGTGAATGGGTTTGACTGCTACCTCCCAGACGATGGTTCCATGGTTTGCTCTTCGGATTCCTTGGGAGAAATGCTGCCCGTGATGGCTTCAACCTGGAAGCTTTGGGAGGAGAGGACTGCACCGTTTGGTGTACGGGCCTCGACCCGCCACTCGCCAGTCCAGGTCGGTGGAATGGTCTTATAACTCCAAGTCCGGAACCGCTGGCCCTGGACCTGGAGTGGAATTTCACTGACATTGCGGTCTTTCCACGTCCAGACGTGGAGCATTTCCATTGGGGGACCGACATCAGCGACCTCGGTGAAGTAGTACAGCCGACCGATCTCCACGGGAATCGGGGAGGAGGTCTCTTCGGGTTCTCGATTGATCACCTCTGTGGCGAGGACACCTCGGACAACCCGAGGGTTAGCCCCCAACACCGCTTTTTTCGTCAGGGTCGATCTGTCCTGCCTCGCTTGAGTGCTGACCGGCTGCCGCGTCTGCTCACTTTTGGGGGTTAATGCCACTGGGGTGATCTCGATGATCTCATCCGTGGCTGCGTCGATCTTGAACGTAATCCTGTCCCCCTGCTTGAATCCCTTGAGAACATCGGGGGATTTCACCTGGTAGCTCATCGTCATAGCGTCCGAATACCCTTTAATCTCCCCATGCTCCACCACGACGATTTGATCCTTCGCATTTACGAGCTGGACTATCCCTTCGCCCTGGTAGAACTCTGCTTTCTGCTGCGTTGCCGCTTCCCCAAAGGCAAGAGATGTGACAAACAAACCGATAATGAGCACGAAACCTCGGCGCATGTTTTCTCTCCTTTCTCTCCTTGGTCCCTGAGGATCCACCCCTCCGGGATCTCCGCGCTCGAAGTGAGAATTCAGATTCGAGATCTGAAAACGGCAACCTCCATGCCATCCTTTGGGGGGATGTCCATGTGTGGTCCTCAGCGCCCTGATCCGCGAGGTTTTATGTTGGAATGCTCAACGCGGCAGTCAACGATCGATATCCTTTTCCGGAAAGCGGGAATGTAAGATTTACATGGTGATGATTGTAAAAGTTACCGGCGCTTGGGTGGGGGCTTCTTGACGCTGGGGGGTGCACCGTAATGGACCTGGTAGATCCACCCTTCCACTCGAAGCCGGGTGGCGGTGAGGCCAAACCGCAGACAGAGTTCCCACATCTGTTGCCGTTCTGACCGGGGGAGGTCGACAGGGGACTGAAGATTCTGTTCGTGGGACTCGAGACTCAGCAGTTCCTGGAGGGTGCGGGCGTAGACCGTCGTCAAGAGGATCAGATGCTCCTGCATCAAGTCCCGAGAATTGTACGTGCGAAGGTCGTCGGCAACGGCCGAGGCGAGGTGCCGCTCGTACGTCAAGCCGTCTTCAACTCCGTACAGGATGCGGTGGGCCTCCTCAAGGATCTCCAGATTGTTGGGGATGAGGCGGTCGTGGTTCAAAAACCAGCGGATGAGCGAACGAAGATCGTCGGGTCCGGCAGAGGGAGGGTTCGGAAAGGAGTACGTCATGATGTTTTGCGTTTTTTGCTTTCGGCTCTGCGGCTCTGGCTTGTGAGTGGGAAGCCTGCCTCCTTCCGCTCGTGCGGAGGCGGGGACCCTTTCGACCGCAGATGCAGATGAAGAAGGCTGCTGTCTGATCTCCGGTGCTGGAGCCTGAGGGGGCGAGATCACTACATCTTCGTTTCTATCATGCAGCTTTCGCAGGATATAAATATCATCCCGCACCTTCCCCCCTTGGAGGGTCTGGTGCAGTTCCGCCATCCCCTCCGGTCTGAGCACCATATAGCAGTGAGGACAGAAGGCACGGCCGGGAGGAAGCGAGGTTTCACAGGCAGGGCAGGCGGAGAATTTTTTCCGCCCTTTCCTCAGTAAACGACTCAGCGTCTCCCGAAGCTGCCTCAAGATCTCCTCTCACCCTCTGACGAGCGACGATACACGCAAGGACCGTGCCCGTCAAGCCTCCTCGCAGTCTCCCCGGTCTTCCCTTGCCCCATATAAATCTTACATTGTTACTACTCACCATAGCCGGGCATCCCCCCTGGTTTTCCACTGAAGCTTCTGAGTAAAACCGGGAGAATACGAAAGATTTGTCGCTCCGAGGATCGTCTTGCCCGAGATTGGCATGGAACATGCCTTGTTGTCAGGAGAAGTTCCTTCCCCCCAGGTCTTTGAACAGGCGAGGCGGTATCAGCAGGCTCCACTTTCCATAGACAGGTTGGCAGACCGAGAGAGGGAATCGTCGAGGGGTGCAAAATTCGGCAGGAGGAGGATGTCTTATGGTTCGGCAATGGTTAGTCGCACGGGTGTTCTTATCATTAGTCGCAATCGTGTTTGCTTCGGGCTGTGCCAGCTACGAGTACATCAAACAGGAGCTGGGCATCAGAGACAGGATGATCGCTGGGGAGAGAGAGACGCGCCAGCAACAAGTAGACGCAATACACACACGGCTTGGGGAGGTGGGGCAACAGGCGGCAGAGGCCAACCAAAAAGCGGATGAGGCCATGGCCAGAGTCCTTGACGTCGAGAACAAGGTCTCGCACAATTCGTATGTAGTGCGCGAGACCCGGGTGGTCTACTTTGAATTTAACAAGGCGGATTTAAAAGATTCCGCCATAACCTCCCTCGTCGAGGTGGGTCGGCTGCTCAAGGAGGATCCAGATACAATTGTGGAATTGTGGGGCCATGCCGATTCGGTCGGTCCCTCCCAATATAACCTCCAGCTCAGTCGAGAGCGGGCCGCGGCCGTGGTGCGCTACCTGGTGCAAAAGTACGGGATCGGAACCCATCGGATCTCGGGCGTCGGGTTTGGAGAAGAGAGCCCGGTGGCTGATAATAATTCCCCTACAGGACAAGCCCAAAACCGTCGAGTTATCGTGAGGATTTTAGAACCCGACACGAGCCCCGTGCCGACCTTGACACATGGCCCCTAGTGAGGGCCGGAAGACGGCCCTAAATGATCACCGTGACACGATGTCAGGTTTTCCGCAACTCCCGAAGAGGGAGATTTCCCCTCTCAATCCCTCCTAAGGCCCAATCGAGTCAGTGAACTTAAGCGGTTACCTCTTCGGTCCAGTGAGCCGCGTACTTGGCATATTCATCGCATCGACAGCAGGGGTGTATTCTCGTCACAATTACGGGCACCCATCCTGGTCGTTAGGGCATTATCAGGAGAAAAGAAATGAAGGAACTCAACGAACTACGGGAGCTGATGGAGCAGCCCACAATGTGTCGACATCACCAGATCGAAGCCTACCTTCCTGTCCGTTGCACAATTCTCGAAGCTGGGGGGTGCCGGGCCCAAATAGAAGGGAAGAGCCAGATCGTCAGTCCCGGAGGCGCGCTGCTCTTGATGCAAAGTTCCCTTCCCCTGGAGACACGGCTCTTGGTTGGCCTGGGGGATGGACTGGACCTCCAGAGTCGGGTGGTAAGGACCGGCCAGGTCTTTCCAACCGATCTCGGCGTGCTCAGAAGCCATGGGATTGCCTTTGACCAGGAACTCGAAACCTCTGCCCTGGTTGATGTCCTCAAGGGTATTCGAGGGCAGCATCATCCAAGATTACCAGCTCGGATCCGGGTGGAATATGTCCATCAGGACACATCGGGCACGGGAACCTGTCTCAACCTGAGTCAAGGCGGAATGTTCATCGGTACGACTCATCCGATTTGTGCCGGGCAGGATCTCATCCTGCATGTCAAGTCCAGAGAGAAGCGGAACTCATTTACCGTCCCGGGCCGGGTCGTCTGGACCAACCCGCTCGAAAGTGCGAACTTCTTTCACGTCGGGATGGGAGTTCAGTTTTTGACCCTGGGACCGACGGAGCAGATGCATCTTTGCGCACTGCTCGACAAGCTCTGGCACCGACGGTAGTTCGATGCCAAGCCCTCGGGCGTGCGGAACCCCGCCGCTGACAAACTGTCCGCCCTTGAACAACGCGACGACAGCATGACAGAAGTTCGGCCGTCATCAGTGCCCTGATTTGGCCCGAGCAGATGGCTGTATCCTGAAGTCAAGCGGGAAAATTCGCAAGGTTACCCCCCGTCACCGCCGACGCGATTTTTGGCACAATTGCCGCAATTTGAGGGCTCAAAGAGCTGTCTCGCTGACTTCACGCTGTGGCAGAAGCACAGTACGAGATTGGCTGAAGCCCCCTGGGTCCACCTGAGCCTGAGGACGGGAGGAGGAAACCGTGGCATTCACAGGACGTCTCGAAGGCCTGACCGTTTTCGATGTCCTGCAGTATCTGGGACTCCTCAAAAAGTCAGGAAAGCTGACCCTCACCCGAGTCGGAAGTTCGGGAGTCCTTCTTTTTCGAAACGGGGAAGTGATCTCCGCCGCCTCTGACGCAGTCCAGAACGCCCTAGGCAACATTCTGATTAAACGTGAATACCTGACTGAAGATGCCCTCGAGATCGCCCTCGAGTTGCAACACCTGTCGCCTCAATGGAAACGCCTAGGTGCGATCCTGGTCGAACAGGGATTCGTGACCCCGTATGTACTCTCCCAGGCGATCCGGAACCAGATCGAGCAAGTACTTCTCGATGTCATGACCTGGAATACCGGATTCTTTCGGTTCGAAGACATGGAGACTACGAGCGAGGAGGACCACATCGTGGACCTTGATCCCGTTCGCGGTGAATCTTTGAGGAACATTCACGGCGGGGATGTTTGGAAGGAGCCTTTGCGAGAGGAGGAGATCGAAACAGAATTAGACCGAGTCTTTCATTGGATGAATCACACGACAGTGCGGTCCCATACCCGGATGCCGGTTCGGTTCACCGTAGAGGTTACGCAAAACGAGACAATAAGTCACGGGACCTGTCTTAACTTGAGTCAAGGCGGCATGTTCATCGCAATCGAATGTCCGCCCTCGCCGGGGACTGAAGTCCTCCTTGAGTTTGCACCACCTCTGCTGGCCGGCCCTATTGCGACGACGGCACGGGTCGCATGGATCCGTGGAGGAGAAAGTCAGTCGGTTGCCGTCGCCGGAATGGGGGTGCAGTTCCTTGACCCCGAGCCGTCTATGGCTAGCTTGATCGGCAATGTCACTGATCAACTCCACCAGCAGATCTTCCCCTCGCCCGATTCGTCCCAGTTACTCCCCCCGTCTCACTAGCCCGCATTATTCACGAACGGCGTGTTTTTGGTAGTTCCACCCAAATTCTTGACTTCTTATACGCCATGAGAGGGTCCGGAAGCATAGTAACCAGTCTTTGATTTCCTGTCCAGAAAGTGTCCCAACTGAGGTGGTTGGCGTGATCCGCAATGTTTGCATGGTTATGCATGCATTGCATTCGAAATTGGGTCAATCTGGAAGCTATTAAAACGATGCTCCATCACGATAACTCCTTACAAACAAAGGGATTAATTAACCTGGACCACGACATCTCATCTGCGTTGGCCCTTGGGATGCAAACAACGGTTCTCCCTTCCCCACCGACGTTCCTGCCCGGAGGAAAGGAGGAGAACCGAGCAATGAAAACCGTACTCGTTGCAACAATGTTGCTCGTCAGCTGGCCGCCGGCCTGGACCCCAGACGGCAAGCAGATCATCGAATCCGTGGCCCACGAAGAGAAGATCGGCAGCTTTACGGTCACTGCGAGGTACGATGTCTACAACGATGGCACTGTGGTCACGGTCTTATCTCATGGAAAGATCTCCCGCCCGATCATTGTCTTGCTGCCCTCGGCGGAACGATGCGATCCGTATTGGGCCGATATAGGTGTTCTCAAGAAGGACGGGTTTCGCTTTCGGCCTCCGCCTGAATGGGATGCACCGACGTGGGAGTGGACGAGTAGCAGATTGCCGGAATGCACATTGGAGATGACGAGCTGTCTCCCAGGCATGTCAGACGGGGGTAATCGTGCGAGTAGATCATATCGTCGATGAGAGGCGCAGCCATGCCCGGCTAGCCGTAGGGGGCCGGCTCGAAGGGCGGATTTCCCCCACCCACAAAAGGGCCTATGTGGTCGATATCAGCCGAGGCGGGGCCCTGGTTGAACATTTGAATATCGTTCCACCGCAGAGCATTTCGTTCCTCACCCTCTTTTTCCCTGAACACGAGGTGCGTCTCAAGTGCAGGGCAATTCGATCACATGCTCACCGTTATGAAGTTTGGCCCAGTGGGGAGCGAGGCTGGGTCTATCGGACGGCGGTGGAGTTTTTGGAGGCACCGGGAGCATCGCCACAGGTTATCGGGGAATGCATTTCCGATGGAGAAATCGACTCGCTCATCAGGGGCGATTGGATCGCGAGGGACTTCGAAGAAATTCCGTAGGGTTAACCACCCTCCGGAAAAGCGACTTGAAGGATCTTTGCGTGGTCGAATGCCAGGGGCAGGTCACGGAAATCCTTGGTGATGACCAGGTCGGCGGCGTCGGAGGCTGCCTGCGGCGAGCCTTCCACTGGATCTGCAAGGAAAGCAATTGAGATGTAATGGCCGCGTGGATCCCGTCCCGGCTCGGAAAACACTCCAACCAGTTTCCTGAGACTGACACTGACTCCCGTTTCCTCCTCGGCCTCTCTCACTGCACATTGCTCTACGGTTTCTCCTTCCTCCAGCATTCCCCCAGGAAGAGCCCAGGACCCCCGAAAAGGTTCTTTCCCCCGCTTGATTAAGATTATGCTGCCGTCGGGATACCGAATGATCACGTCAGCGGTCACGACTGTGCCAGTCATTGCAATTTCTCCCCCTGCTTACTGGAAGTGACGACGGTCGAGCCAGTGTTCTTGCGCGCTGCCAAAAGGAAAACGCCATAGGCGTACCCCCTGTCAAGCGCAAACTGCGGTTGCCATGGAGAGATGGAATGAGAAAGTTCGGTTTACAGGAGAAGACTGGAAAAGGGTACCACGACCTGTGTGACAAGTTGTCTCTCTC
The DNA here is from genome assembly GCA_041599135.1 of Methylomirabilales bacterium (SeqCode). Lineage (GTDB taxonomy): Bacteria > Methylomirabilota > Methylomirabilia > Methylomirabilales > CSP1-5 > CSP1-5. The sequence goes on from JBFHXD010000035.1 coordinate 9,147, forward strand.
AAATGGCCCTCTGTCAGCATGGCAGAGCGAGCCCACTACCCCGCGATCCAGGTTTCGGTGCAGAAAAAGGCCTGGAGAGCCAGGTCGAGCGAGAGGATTCAAAAGCTTACAGCATGATCCTGAGCTCTTGGCACGGTTGAAGCAATTTTCAGTCGGGATTGGGAACATCCAAGACCCGAAAGAGAATCTGCATTTGATCTTTCTGTGGGAGAAGAGCGGGGAGGAAACGGCTATGAACCTCGGAATTACGTTAAGAGTGAAAGGGGCGGATTGCTCAGGGGACCGGATGAGTAGCCCACCCGAGAAAATCGTAAACTTCATTGAAAGATTGGATGGTGTCGTGAGCGTCCGCTACGATCCGGGAAGTCAACGCTTCGCCGTGAGTTACGATCACAAGCGGACTGACATCCTCCGCATCCTGAAACAGATCGAGGTCGCCGGCCAGAAGACCGGTCAAGTCTATTGGCCGGTCGATATCCAGCCAACCTAGGGGATCCGTTCCCTTCCGACACGTTTCAAGCGGGAGGATGTTCAGCGGACAATCCAGGCTGGGGTGTCAAGCATAAATTGCCTCGCGACGGCTCCTTGCGGTTCTTTGCCTGAACGTCGCCTTGTACGTATCAAAATTCCACGTCTGAAAAAACTCCCTCGCTGCAGTAGCCCCTGACTCGTAGAGCAGGTCTGCTCGCTCAGGCGAGAGATCAAATTCTGTGGTTTTCACTCCCATCGTGGGGATCATGATCGTTCTCGCAAAGGCCCCGTTCTTAATGTACATCCTGTCATGCGCTTCCATCATTGTCGAGAAGAGGGCGGCAAAGAGCGTAAGCGGACCAATAATTTTATGGCTCACTCTGGCACCGACGACATCAGGGTCTTCGGCGGGGAGATAGCCAAAGGTGGGCCACGGCGGATTAGGAGAGCGGTCGTCGAAAAGATAAATCGGGAAATTGCTCAGCACACCACCATCAACGATGTAGGATACTTCCCCGGTCTCTTGGTGTTTCAGGGTTACGGGTTCAAAGAAGTATGGAATCGACATGCTCATCCTGACCGCCCGGGTGATCTCGAAGTCGTCGGGATCGAGTCCGTAATCCTTGATGTCTCGCGGGAGGACGAGGAGCTGTCCGCGAGATATGTCGGCGGCGATAACTTGGAGCTTGTATCGGTACTGGGGGGAATCTTTGTACTCCTCTAGGATAAGGTCCCGAAACGTGTGTTTACCTTTTGCCTCTAATCTCTGTCGAAGCCATTTTTCCACATACGCCCCTTCGTAGATCCCTTTTTCGAAGCCGAGACTGAGCACCTTCCCCAAGAAAGGGATTTTGTCCAACAGTCCTTCGTCTTTAAATTTAGAGTAGTCAAGACTTTTCATGATGTCGTTCAGCTCGGATGCGCGGTATCCCGCGGCGACCAGGGCAGCGACAATGGCCCCTGCGGAGGTGCCGGCGACGTTGACGAACTCGAATCCGTTTTCCTCGGTCACGGCAATAGCCCCAACCAGTCCGGCACCTTTCACCCCGCCACCTTCGAACACTGCGTCACACTTCGGCATCGTTCAGCCTCCTTTACTCCAGGACGGTTGGCCGCGTGATGAGCAGATGTACACTAGACTTTTACTCCTGTATTTAGGGACCTTATGATTCGCTCTACCGGTGGACCTTTCCGTGAGACAATGCGAAGCGACCCGTGTTGGTGCTCCCCTTGTATCCCCAAAGGGACACCGCTCGTCAAGCTCAAACTGCGGCCTGAAGGGATATCGTACCCGCTCAGTGAGTGATGATGGAACCAGCCCTGGTGGAAACGCGGTGATTCTCACCAGAGTCATGGCAGGCTGGTAGAAGTTTTCATGGGGTATATGCGGAGTTCCCTATAGGGGTGGCGGGGATTGGAACGGAGCATGCATTTGAAGCACAAGGGGCGACTAGGTTAGTTTGTAACCTGAGGGGAGAGGAGGGAGCGTTGTGGCAATTCGGCTAGTGCGCATGATGGGGTTGGGAATCGTGTTGGTGCTGCTTACGGGGTGTGCTGTGGCGTTGGTTGGAGCCGGTGCGGGCGGCGGGGTTGGGACCTACGCGTATATCAAGGGGGAGCTACAGCGTGAATATGATGCGCCTCTAGACCTGACCTGGGCTGCTACGACGCGAGCCCTGAAGGCGCTTGAGATCCGGGTCGTCGATACCAAGAAAGACCAGTTGGGAGGGACGATCGACGCGCGGCGTGCGGATGACACGACGGTAAAAGTGGCCCTGGAGCCCGAGAAAGGTAACCGCACCCTGGTAAAGATTCGGGTCGGGGTCTTTGGGGATCGGGATGCGTCGGAGCGGATCGGGAACGAGATCCAGAAGCGGCTCTGACCGCATTAACCCTATTGTGAAAACCTTACCTCTCATCAAAACGTTAACCCATCGCTTTTCTTCGCTGCTTAAGATTAGCTCTTTCTGCAAGAAAAGAAGGCCACCTCACTAGAGGTGGCCTTGGCGTTGGCCCGCGGCCTGTCAATCAGTAGCACTGGCGCTGCCAGTAACCTGGCACCCGGACCTGATAATAACTGGTGAATCCGTTGTACTGGCGCGGATGGACCTCCCACCGCCCCGGAATCCAGACGTCCTGGCAGACCGGCCCTCGATAGTAGACCGGCTGGTAGACCACTGGGGGTGCATAAACTACCCGGGGGGTGAGGATGGCGTCCAGGATCAGGACCGTGCCTGCACCGGCCAGAAAGCCCCCGAGGAAATGGCCGTCCCCATGACCGTGGTGGTGATGATGCCTGTGATTCCGACCCCTTGCCTCGGCCGGCAGGGCCATCCCGCTCAGCACGAGGATTCCGATGAGGAGACCGACTATCGCGCGTCTCATACTCTTTTCCCTCCTTTGGGCCCCCGGAGCCCGGGGGGGTGGCCCACCGCAGGCCGGGTGTATCAGCCCTTTCACTCGCTTAGACGACGCCTGCCCCATTTTATTTTTATTTCAACGGCGAAAAAACCACAATGCTTGTCGCCTTTCCAGAAAAACCCAGCGAACCTAGCTCGCTCGGCCCGCACCAAGCCCCCTGTTCAATGGGCTGGGTCGTCAATAGATTTAGAGAGTTAGGACGGTTTTAATTTCCGATGGCTAGGAGGATCGAGGGTTGGCACGCCTACTTATACTTCTTACGATGACCGGGGGGAGCCCACTTCTTCTGCTGACCCGGGGGAACGCAGCCTTTCTTCGCCAGGCCGGGCGGGCAGTGGGCCTGGTGCTTGGGGATGCTGATGATGACCGCGGGGGGATGCGGATCGGGGATCCAATGCCCGGCTTCCAGCTTCACCCAGGTCCCGTTCTGTAGCTTCCACTTGACCCCCGCGTGCCAGAAGATATCGTCCCCGCGGGCATGCACCCCCCACTCCGGGATGAACTGAAACCCCTCCGGCGCCCCGGCCAGGACCGTTCCCGACCCGAATGTGAGACTGAGCGCCAGAGTGATCACGAGCCTCGCAACCTTCATAGTACCCTCCCGATAGTCAAGATCACGCCCGCTATTTCAGGTATAAAATTGCAATTAATGCGCCAAGCGTTTTTGACCCTTTCGCTGACGTCGGGCCGTTTCACTGAGACCGCTGCGAGGACGATCAGGAGAACCACGACCTTGTCAAGGGGCCCAATTGCCATCTTTCGCGCGATTAGACTCCGAAGCACCGGACGGGCACATCTCCCGTATAGCTCGATAGACATTAGATCGTGTCAAGATCAAACTGCGGCTTGTTGTAATAGTGATCAGGCAGCGGCCCGTGTGGAGAGCAGGGGAGTGCTAAGTGCGGGGACTGGGGTGGGCGCCGGCGTGCATCCATTCCGTTTCGGTGACGCGGGGCGCTTCCACGCTGGTGTCGCCCACGGCAACCGCTTTGCCCGCCTTGCGCCAGGCTGCAGTACCCCCTTTAACGCTCGCTACCTGATTGAGGCCCATCTGTACAAGAAACTGTGCAGCTCGGAATGAGCGTACTCCACCTTGACATACGGCGATTACAGGGCGATCCTGTGGCACCTCCTCCAGCCGGGAGGCCAGGTCCGCCTGGGGAATATTGATCGCACCGGGAACGTGGCCGTGTTCATACTCTTGCGGTTCGCGGACGTCCAGCACTACGGCGTCCGGCGGGCGGGTCTCGAGGGCGTCGATGTCGATTTCCTCAACCGGAGGAGAAGCGGCTGGCATAGCCCACGCCATGTCGGCCAGTCCCCGGTTGGTCGCCTCGATGGCAGTCATGTTCAGTGGCCGGGCGGGTACACTGTCCTGAAGAGTTGACACAAATACCCCACGATCTAGGCGAGCCAAAGGGTTGTACAAGCGCTCAAAGCCGATGGTCGTGTTGGGTCGGCCACACATCCCTCTGCCGCATGGCCCCTCGAAATGGCCGGGGAAAACTGCCACCCAGTCCGGCAGCCGCAGCAAGCGCGTTAGGCTGTCATACTGGTCAGCGGCGTCGCCTCCGCCAAAATCAGGCCGGCCGACGTCCCCGACGAGCAGCGAATCGCCCGTCAGTACCATCGAGGGTTCCGGACTCCGAGGTGGGTTAACGATCAGAATCGAAATCAGCTCTGGACGGTGGCCCGGCGTGTGTGCGATGCGTAAGCGGAGCTGTCCTAGTGCCAGCTCTTCGCCATCCTTGAGGGGGCGAAACGGGAAGGCGACCTGTGCTGACTCGTATAGACACAGCTCGGCCCCGCGATCGGATTGAAGCTTGCGCGCGCCCGATACGTGGTCGGCGTGGACGTGCGTGTCGATCACGTAGCGCAGCCGAAAGTTGCGCTCGCGCAACAGTTCTTCATACTGCTCTGTCTGGATCGAGGGATCGATAATCGCCGCCTCATGCGACTGACGAGACGCCACGAGATAAGAGGCGCAACCACACCGTTCGTCAAGGATCTGCTTAAAATACATCGCACTCGCGCCTTGTGCCTCGATGGGATGCGATGCCTGTAACCCCGGCGCCATCCCCCCATCCCATGATTTGTATTTAGTATCTCGCCAGTGGGAGAGAGGTGTCAAGCTCATCTGTTGGTCGAGGAAGAGAAAAAGGAGTCCAGCCGGTCAATCAGGGTGTGAGGAGTCCTTACGTTGGGCGAGATGATGGAGAAGGATGCCTTCGCGGAGTCCCCCGTCGCTGACCGTCAGCTCATCGAAGCCGAACAAGGTCATCACTTCAAAGGTCAGCAAGGTACCCGCCACGATCACATCCGCTCGGGACGGCTCGAGACCCACGATCTGACGACGCTCGGCTAGTGGCAGCGAGCAAAGGTGCTCCAAGAGTTGCTCGATTCTACTTCGCGAGAGCCGGTGGCCTGTTACCCGCTCCGGATCATACGGTGCAAGACCGAGATCGATCGTGGCGAGTGTGGTAGGCGTGCCCGCGGTCCCGACGAGAATAGCTCCTTCCGGCAAGTCCAGGGATGCGGGAACCGTGGCAAGTCTCTCTTCAAGAAAAGCAGATACCGCTTCAAGCTCATCCGCGGTCGGTGGATCATTCTTGAGATAGGCCTCAGTGATCTTGACGACTCCGATAGGCAAGCTGAGGTGTCCAGCCAATTTCACTTGCCGGAGGGAAATAAACTCGGTGCTGCCCCCCCCGATGTCAATAATCACGATGTTGGGCCATGCCGGGCCCAGGGCATGGGACACTCCGAGAGCGGTTAAGGTCGCCTCGATTTCTTCTGAGGCGACCCGGAGTTCGAGTCCAGCATCCCTCCGCGCCCGGTCGAGGAATTCCCGCTGGTTCTTGGCTTCCCGTGCGGCACTGGTAGCCACCGCGACCACTTCCTTGGCTCCCATCTCCTTGGCGGTCTCGGCGAATCGTTGGAGGACTGCGATCGTCCGCTCGACCGCTCCAGCTGCCAGCACACCGGTCTCCTGGATCCGTTCACCGAGGCGGGTGATTACCTGGTCCTGAAAAACGGGGCGATACGTTGCCGTATCCTCCGCATCAGCCACGAGGAGGCGAATCGTATTCGTGCCCACATCAATCGCCGCGTACCTGGTCATCCTGCAAGGTTCCTTCAGTGACGAGGAGAACCAGTGCCTCTTGCCTCTTTTTCGCCGAGCTTGGTCACCATCGCTGGGTCTGGGGAAGCCAGGATGGTCTTCTCCTGGGTGAGGAGGACCGTCCCGGGCTTGCCACCTTTGACCCGCTTGACGTAGCGGACGGCCGTGTAGTGGACCGCCACCTTGCCGGTGTTGCGAGCCTTGCTGAAAAAGGCGGCGAGCTGCGCGGCCTCTCGCAGGGTCCGAGGGGGGACCGTTTGGCTCTTGGGGTTCCGGACGACCACGTGGGATCCGCGGTACCCTTCCACGTGCAGCCACAGGTCGTGGGGGCGAGCCAGCCGGAAGGTAAGGTGCTCGTTGCCTGCGGAACTCCGCCCGACGAGAATCTCACGGCCTTCGGTCGAAACAAAGCGTCGGGGTTTGAGGGCAGTTTCGGTGTCATCGGCGCGTCGCGGTTTCGGGGGTGGCGGGTCGAGCTGTCTCAAGGGGTGCCGCGCCGCCGCTCTGTCTATGGCTTCAGCTGACTGGGCCTGCAGGACTGCCTCTAGGGCCGTCTCCCACCCTTTGAGTTCTGACTCGGTCTCGGCCAACCGGCGCTCCATGATCGGCAGTCCCCGTTTGACCTTGCGGGCCTGCTTAAAGTAGCGCTCGGCGTTGGCCTCGATAGAAATGGCCGGATTGAGGGGAATGGTGAGGCTCTTCCCCGGTCCTGCGTAGTAGTCGGGCAGGTCTACCGCGCGAGCACCTCGAACGATGCGGTTACGGTGGACACGGAGCAGTTCCCCCTTCCGGCGGAGGTCCTCCCACCGGTGCGCCGTGGCCAGATCCTCCAAGATCTTGTGTCGCCGTCGCTTGAGCTTGCGGATCCGTTGGCGCAGCAGCCGGACATAGCGTTGCTGGGTCGTTTTCCACTGCGTCATTGCCTGCTCATCTTACCCCCCAGTGACAGGCAAGTAAAGGAAAGGAAAGGGGGAAGCGTTAGGCCTTTGAATTTGACAGGCCGCGCACGCTGCAGTAAATTAAAGATAAATGACGCGTTGTCTTCTTCCCGGGGTGTTGGGCCACGTAATGACCCCTCATCCGGCACCGCTGGCCTTCCCTGGATTGTTGTCATTGGATCGGTTCCCATGCTTAAAAGCATGACCGGGTATGGTAGGGCGGAGGGTGCCACTACCACCCACCATTACACCGTTGAAGTCCAAGCGTTTAATCACCGGTTTACCGATATCCGGATCAGGCTGCCGAAGGCCTTGGCGTCTCTCGAGCACGCGCTGCATCGGGAGATACGGGAACGGGTCCATCGGGGCCGCTTTGACGTCCAAATCTCGGAGAAGCTTTTTGGAGAGATACCCCGAACCTTGCGCATCGACCGGGGAGCGATTGAACAGTATGTCGAGGCGCTCAGGGAGCTGCAGCGCGAGCTCGACCTGCGGGGCGAGGTCACCATCGAGGCGCTGATCGGGATGCGTGATCTCCTGGGACTCGAGGTCGCAGAGGTCGATATGGCGGAGGGGGATACCCTTCTCAGACAATTGCTCCACGGGGCGCTCGATGAAGTGGACTCGATGCGCAGAAAGGAGGGAGAGAACCTGGCGCGGAGTCTCGCGGCCTGCCTGGGCCAGATCGAGGCGGGACTCGCGGCGGTGGAGGCGCGGGCGCCACATATGATAGAGGCGTACCTTACCCGGGTGCAAGAGCGAGTCAAAGCGCTCCTTGGCACCCCGCTTTCTGATCCGGATCGGCTCGCGCAAGAGGCGGTGCTCCTCGCGGAGCGGTCGGACATTACCGAGGAATGCACGCGGCTCAAGAGCCACATCCAGCAATTCCGGACGATCCTGCAAGGGATCGGTCCTCACGGCCGCCGGCTGGACTTCCTTTTGCAAGAGATGCATCGGGAGGTTAATACCATAGGGGCTAAAGCAGCCGACGCGGTCATCTCCCCGGTGGTCGTGGAAATGAAGGCGGACCTCGAGCGCTTGCGCGAGCAAGTGCAAAACATGGAATGAGGGTTTTCGGTGGCGCTCGGAAGGGTGCCCCCGGCAGAAAGGGGAGGTGAGGGGCGTGGCGAGTGAACTTCTCAATGTCGGCTTTGGCAATATGGTGGTCGCGAGCAGGATAGTGACCATCGTCAATCCGAGTTCCGCCCCAAGCAAGCGGCTCAAGGACGAGGCGAAGGAAGTTCGAAAGCTGGTGGATGCGACCAACGGACGGCGCACCCGCTCTATTGTCGTGACCGATAGCGACCATGTGATCCTGTCGGCCATTCAGACAGAGACCCTGGCCCAGCGCCTGACGGGGGTTCCGGGAGGCAGGGAGTAACCGATGGAGGGTTCTCGTCGCCTTGTCATCGTGGTGTCGGCGCCCTCTGGGGCCGGGAAGACCAGCTTGTTGGGAGAGGCCGTTCGCCGAATCCCGGACCTCGTCCATTCCATCTCGTTTACGACCCGGCCGCCGCGATCCCACGAGGTCAACGGCCGCGACTATTACTTCGTCAACGAGGCGACCTTTCAGCGCATGGTGCAGTCGGGTGATTTCGCGGAGTGGGCGAGTGTTCATGGTCATCTGTACGGCACCTCCAAACGTCTCTTGGACGCGCACATAGCCGCAGGAAAGGACGTGATCCTGGATGTTGATGTCCAGGGAGCTGCCCAGCTCCGGCAACCCTATCCGGAAGGCGTTTTTGTGTTTATTCTCCCGCCATCCTGGGATATGCTCGAGGGGCGGCTCCGGGCTCGGCGGAGTGAAGCTTCCGAGGAAATCGAGCGCCGTTTGAAAAAGGCCCGGGACGAGATCAAAAGTTTCAAGGAATATGATTATGTGATTATCAACGATGTCCTAGAGCGGGTGGTTGGCGACCTCTGCGCCATCATTGTGGGAGAACGGTGCAAGAGCTTTCGCCTGGATCCCCAGGTCCGGGAGGACCTGGGCATTTGACGAGGAGGATGACAACACATGAGTCATGTATCCTGGGAAGAATTGAACGAAAAAGTTGACAGTAAATATCGGCTGGTGATCATTGCCGCAAGGCGGAGCCGCCAGCTCAATCACGGGGTGCGCCCCTTGGCCCAAACGAAAGCGGTAAAGCCGACCTATATCGCGCTGGATGAGGTGGCGGCGGGGATGCTCGAGTACGAAGTCAAGCCTCTCGAGGAAGTGGTCAAGGCGGAGGTCTTTGAGGAGGCGGTTAAACCGATGTGGTTCCGGGAGATCGCCCCCGAGGGGGTTGTGGCCGAGGAGGAGACGGAAGAAGAGGAGGTCCCGGAGCTCGAGGCTATAGCGCCTGCCGAGACGGAAACCGAGGAAGCGACAGAAGAGGAGGTCACAGAGGAAGTGGAAGGGGAACTGGTGGGTCTCGATCAGTTGGAGAAGGCGGACGAGGTCGAGGACGAGACATAGTCAACCAGCAGCTGTCCGCTATCAGCAGTCTTTCATGAGCAGTCAGCAGCCAGCCATCAGCCGTCAGCAAAGAATTGAATGCATCCGTGGGACGGTAGAGTATGTTGCTGATAGCCGATCGCTGATCGCTATACCCTGAAAGCTGAGAGCAGACCGCTGACGGCAGACAGTGATGACGATCAGCGGGGTCATTCAGGCCGGGGGGAAATCGACCCGGATGGGGCGCAATAAGGCCGTCTTAGAGATCGGGGGAAAGCGTCTCATCGACCGGTTAGTCCATGGACTTCAACAGATCTTCCCAGAAGTCATCATCGTCGCGAACACGCCGGACCTGTACGAGTACCTGGGAGTGCGGGTGGTTCCGGACGTGATTCCCGATAAGGGATCTTTGGGCGGGATCTATACGGCAACCGCCGTTGCCAGCCACCCCTGGGCCTTTGTGATGGCGTGCGATATGCCGTTCTTCAATCCTGGGCTGATCCGATACCTTGCGACCCTCACGGAAGGCTGCGACGTCGTTGTCCCGTATACGGATGATTGGGAACCCTTGTTTGCCCTGTACGCGAAGACGTGTCTCCCTCACATGGAGCGTCTCATCCACTCCGGCGACCTCAAAATCGTGCGTTTCTTTCCCCACGTCCGGGTACGGCGCGTCGATCGAGAGGAACTGCAGCCGTACGATCCCCAAGGGCTCAGCCTCTACAATATGAATACCCCGGAGGAGTTTGCCCGGGCCGAAGAGTGGTGGCGTCAGCTCTCGGCGACAGGGTAGCATGCATATTCTCGCTGCCCGATACGTCCTGCCGATCAACCAGCCTGCGATTCACGACGGCGCCCTCCTGATCCAAGATGGCCGCATTTTGGCCATCGGGCGGCGGACCCACCTGAGAAAGGAACACCACAAAGCCGCCTGGAGAGATCTCGACGAAGCGATCCTCCTTCCCGGCCTGGTCAACGTACACACGCATCTCGAGCTCAGCACCCTTTGCGGGCAGGTCCACGCCGGTGATTCCTTTGTCGACTGGGTTTTGACGCTCTTGGAGCGGAAGCGGGGACTTTCGTGGGAGGCGTATGAGACCGGCGTCGAGGAGGGGATCGCTGAACTGATCCAATCTGGCACTACCTGCGTGGGCGAGGTGAGTTCGGTTGGGGCGAGCTTTATCGGGCTCATCCGGCGAGGTCTCAGGGGAGTCGTGTACCGGGAGATTATTGGCCTGGACGATGCGCGCGCCGAGGCCATCAGCGAAATGCCCTTTGCACATATTGAGTCCATGCAGGAGGAGGCCCGGCGAAGCTTCCTGGAAGTGGGAATAGCGCCCCATGCCTGCTACAGCGTCTCATCACGCCTGTTTCACCTATGTCGACAGGTGCAGGAAAGCCGGGGCCTGAAGACTACAATCCACGTTGCCGAGAGTCCCGCGGAGATCGAGTACCTCCGATTGGGCACCGGAGAGATTCGAACACGTCTGCTTCCCGCGACAGGGTGGGGCGATATCGCGCCACCGATCATCGGGATCACCCCACTCGCCTACCTGCACGACATGGGGGTTCTCGATCCGCAGTGCCTCCTCGTTCACACGATCCACCTCACAGAAGAGGATCTGGACATTCTCGCGAAGAGTGGTGTGAAGGTCGCCCACTGCCCTCGGTCCAATGCGTATCTCGGGGTCGGGCAGGCGCCATTGAAAGCGCTCCTAGATCGGGGAGTCCCGATAGGCCTGGGGACCGATTCGCTTGCCAGTAACCAGAGTCTCAGTCTTTGGGATGAGATTCGTTTTGCTCACCGGACACAGAGCAGGCTTCTTTCCCCGCAAGAGTGGATCACGATGGCGACAGTTGGGGGTGCGCAGGCCTTGGGTCGTGACCGAGAGATTGGAACCTTGGAGCCCGGGAAGCGCGCTGATATGACCGCCGTAACCTTGGACCGCGGAGTGGCCGACCCATACGAATATCTGCTGCACGAGGCGAGTGCAGAAAAGGTGTCTTTGACCGTGGTGGATGGCGTCTCGCTCTATCAAAAGGAGGTGGCGTGAGTCGACCTCGCGTCGGAAAGGTCCGCTACGTCAATAGCGAGCCGGTCTATTACGGGATCGAAGAGGGGGCCATCGCGG
>JBFHXD010000036.1:0-20023 GCA_041599135.1 Methylomirabilales bacterium (SeqCode)
ATCACCAGGGCCTGCCGTCAATTCCTCGCGCAAATCCGAGCATCATCCCGGGGTATGTGATTCATGTAAACGACGATTCCCTCCCGCTCATGGATGCGGTACGATGGTGAGTAGCCCACGATCTTCGCCGGACCGCAGCATCGGGAAGCTGAAACGCAGAGAGGGGCTTACTGTAATGGATATGGCCATACTGGCATCGTTTCGAGTGTTAAAAGACTTTAAAAACCAATAAGATGCCGAGGATTCTTCAAGTAGATAATAACAATCCGGCCCCGGGCGTCGTTTCGGAGATTGTCGATGTCTTGAAAAGCGAAGGCATCGTAGCCCTACCGACCGACACGCTATACGGACTCGCCGCCGACATATCCAGTGAAGCGGCCCTGGAGCGCCTTGCGGCTTTGAAGGCACGGCCGCATGACAAACCCATCCCCATTTTCATTTCCAGCATCGACGGCTTCGAAGAAGTTGCTGTAGCGGTTCCTGAAGCCGCCCAGCGGTTGGCGCAGCAGTTCTGGCCTGGTCCTCTCACCCTGATTCTCCATGCCTCCTCACACATCGCGGAAGAAATCACCGCCGGGACAGGTACGGTCGGGGTCCGCATCCCCAATCTGCGGCTCGTCCAGGCAATCTTGGAGGCCTTAGACCGTCCTATCACCGGGACCAGTGCCAACAAGAGTGGGGGGCCAAATCCCGTGACAGCTCAGGACGTCAAGAAGGGCCTCCGGAACCAGTACGATCTGCTCGTTGACGGGGGCAAGGCACCCAGTGGCATTCCCTCCACGGTCCTCGATTGCACGCAAGTTCCCTTCCGTATCATCAGGAAGGGAGCGATCGAACGCGAGGCGATCGCCGCAGTGCTTGGAAAGGATGCCGTCCTCGGGCCTTGAAATTGAGTTGGGGAGCGGTGCGCAGATGTGGTAAGTTTTTGATTTAGAAGGTGAGGAGCCAAGGGATTGGTACAGATGGGGATCGAAGAAATTATTGAGACCATTAAAGGGTATAACCCCGACGCAGACGTGGCCGTCCTGCGCAGGGCTCACGAGTTCGCGGCGACCATCCATCAGGGGCAGGCCCGACGCTCGGGCGATCCGTATCTCTCACACCCCGTGGAGGTCGCAGCCATCCTGACAGAACTCAAGATGGATGTCCGCACCATCGTCGCTGGGCTCCTGCACGATGCTATTGAGGATACCGGAACTACCATGAAGGAGATCCGAACCGTCTTTGGAGGTGAGATCGCAGATCTGGTGGACGGGGTAACCAAACTGTCCAAGCTCCCGTTTTCTACACGAGAAGATCGCCAGGCCGAGAGCTTCCGGAAGATGTTGCTCGCCATGGCAAAGGACATTCGGGTTATCATGATTAAACTTGCGGATCGCCTCCATAATATGCGCACGCTCGAGCCGCTCCCCGATGCAAAGCGCCGTCTCATCGCTACCGAGACGCTAGAGATCTACGCCCCATTGGCTCATCGCCTCGGTATGGCCAAGATCAAGCAGGAGCTCGAGGACCTGAGCCTTCGACACATGGATCCAGAGGCGTATCGCGACTTGGCCATTCAGATCGCCAAAAAGCGACGGGAACGAGAGGCCCAAATCAACGAGGTGATCGCCATTTTGCAGCAGAAACTGGGCGAGGTCGACATCCCCTGCGAGATTTGGGGTCGCCCCAAACATTTCTACTCGATTCACCGAAAGATGCGCGAGCAAGGAAAGACTTTCGATGAAATCTATGATCTCACGGCGATCCGGGTACTGACCAACAGCTTGAAGGATTGTTACGGAGCGTTGGGCATGATCCACAGCCTCTGGAAGCCCATCGCTGGCCGGTTCAAGGACTTCATTGCCGTCCCCAAATCCAACATGTATCAGTCGCTGCATACCACGGTGGTCGGTCCCAAGGGGGAACCGGTGGAGATCCAGATCCGCACCCAAGAAATGCACAGGACCGCGGAGGACGGCATTGCGGCCCACTGGGCCTATAAAGAGGGAAAGGCTACCCTGGACGAGACGGAGAAAAACTTCGTGTGGTTACGCCAGCTTCTCGACTGGGGTCAGGATCTGAAGGATAGTCGGGAATTCTTGGATACGGTGCGCATCGACCTCTTCCCGGAGGAGGTCTATGTTTTTACTCCCAAAGGAGACGTGAAGGCGCTGCCCAGGGGATCCACCCCGATCGACTTTGCCTTCAGCATCCATACCGATATCGGACTCCATTGCGCGGGGGCCCGAGTGAACGGCCGGCTTGTCCCCCTTCGCTATGAGCTCCGGAATGGGGATATTGTGGAGATCGTCACTGCAGCCACGAAACATCCGAGTCGGGACTGGCTGAAGATCGTTAAATCCTCTCGGGCTCGCAGCCGCATCAAGGCCTGGATCAAGACCGAGGAGCGCGTCCGATCCATCGGGTTGGGAAAAGAGCTGTTGGATCGGGAGCTTCGCAAGCTCAAGGTGGGGACTTCCCTGCTGAAGCTCGACACCCTTCCTCAGGTCTTGCAACAGTATGGCGTCGGGAGCGAAGAGGAGCTGTACGCGGCCATCGGTTACGGCAAGATCTCTCCGCGTCAGGCCGTGCTAAAACTCTTGCCGCCCGAACAGGCCCAGGCGATCGCCGAGGAGGAGGGCAAGGGACGGAAACCGGGTATCCCGGCAACAGCAGAGGGGATCCAGATCGACGGCGTGGATGACATTCTAGTCCATTTTGCCAAGTGTTGCAGCCCGCTCCCCGGGGACGAGATCATCGGCTTCATCACTCGGGGACGGGGGGTCACCATTCACTCGGCTGAATGTCCGAATATCGTGGCCTTTCGATTCGACCCCGAACGACAGATTCGAGTGCAGTGGGATGACCGGGTCAAGGTCTCCCATCAGGTCAAGATCCTGGTGACAATTGGAGAAGACCGCCCCGGACTCTTGGCCGACATCAGCACTGCAATCTCTTCTACGAACACCAATATCGCGCAGGCAGAGATCAAGGTGACCGAAGAGAAGCGAGGGCTCAACATGTTTGTGTTGGAGGTCGTGGACTTAAAGCAACTTCAGGTTGCCATGCAGGCGATCCGGCGTGTCCGAGGCGTCATGGGGGTGGAGCGGATCGGCAACTAACGGGAGGTTCAGGGTGTAGATGAACTGTGCACCCTGAACTGTGAAAGGTTCTTTTCGAGACTAGCTGGCCTTTTGAACTTTTCCAGAGCGGAGGCAACGAGTACAGACGTGGATATAACGGGGAGCACGATTGATAAAGGCGTGCACGCGATGAATGTTGGGGAATTGCCTCCGTTTGGTCACGTTATGAGCGTGACTAATCCGGTTGGCTACCTTTGGCCCCTTCCCACAAATCTCGCACCGACGCTTGATCTGGGCCATGTCGGTTTCCTTTCAACGTGTGGTCGCCGCCGACCGCGCACGATCCTACTGAAGGCCTGATGAGAAGGCAAGGACTTTCTTCAGCGCCTCCCCCGCCAAACCTGAGCTTACCGGTCCAATACCTCAAGGGCGTAGGACCCAAACGCGCCGAGGCTCTCGCCCGACTCGGGGTTCGGAGCATCATGGATGCCCTCTACCTAGTTCCCCTCCGCCACGAGGATCGAAGCCATCTTCGACCGATTCGGGATCTTCGACCCGGATTTCAGGAGACGGTGGTCGGCGACGTCAAAGGCGCGAGGGTCAGTCTCAGTCGCCGGGGGCTCAAGATCGTTTCAGTGATCGTTGGAGACAGAACCGGAACGTTCGTGGCCAAATGGTTTCATCAGCCCTACCTCAAGCACCGGTTTCCACCGGGAAGGCGGTTCATTTTCTCGGGACGTGTCAACTGGGGTCCCGGGATCGAGATGGTGAATCCGGACTACGAAGAGTGGAATAATGGCGAGCAGATCCATGCGGGCCGCCTCGTGCCGATCTATCCTGGGACCGAAGGACTCTTTCCCCGGTGGCTGCGGAGTTTCATGAAGGATCTTGTCACAACGGGGACTCCGGCGGTCCAGGACTTCCTCCCTCACGAGATTTGCCGTCGTCACCTGCTGATGGCTCTCCCTGATGCCTTGCGGGCGATCCACTTTCCTAGGCGAGCAGAGGAGGCGGAGGCAGCGAAGAGACGCCTCGTCTTTGATGACCTTCTGTTTTTGAGCCTTGGCGTTGCGCTCCGTCGAAAGGAGGCCGATGCAGGAGTTGCAGAGGTCATGACGGGACGGCCGGAACTGGAGCAGGCTGTACGGGCACGCCTCGGCTTTCCCCTGACTGCGGGCCAAGAACGCGTCCTAGCAGAGATCAAGACCGACATGGCCCGCCCCCGACCGATGACACGGCTCTTGCAAGGAGATGTGGGGTCGGGCAAGACGGCGGTGGCGTTGCTGGCCGTGGTCCACGCGGTGGGAAGCGGCTTCCAGGCGGCGATCATGGCCCCGACCGAAGTCCTGGCGGAGCAGCACTACCTCAAGGGGCACGCCCTCTTGGAACCTGTCGGCCTCCAGGTGGCCCTCTTGACCAGGGCGACACTTGGCCGGGAACGGGAAAGACAGCACCAGGGGATCACGAATGGGGAGATTCACGTGGTGATCGGTACCCACGCCCTGCTGCAGGAAACGGTCACCTTTCAGCGACTCGGCCTGGTCGTCGTAGATGAGCAGCACCGTTTTGGCGTCATGCAACGTGCGGAACTCACGGCTAAGGGTTGCACCCCTCACACGTTGGTCATGACAGCTACCCCGATCCCCCGAACCCTTGCCCTGACGCTTTACGGTGACCTGCATCTGTCCATCATCGACGAGCTTCCAGCGGGCCGGCAGCCGGTCAAGACTGAGCTCTTACACGAGAGGCTGCGTCTCCAGGCGTACCGTTTTGTTGAAGAGGAAGTCCGAAGAGGGGGCGCCGCCTATGTCATTTGTCCCCTGGTGGAAGCGAGCGATGACGCAGATCTCAGGGCCGCAACGGGACTGGCCGTAGAACTCCAGCAGGGAATCCTCCAGAACAGCCGTATCGGATGTCTTCACGGGCGGATGCGGACCGATGAAAAGCGTGAGGTTATGAAGGACTTCCGCAACGGCAAGATCCAAGTCTTAGTGGCCACCACAGTGGTGGAGGTAGGGATGGACGTCCCTGGTGCGACGGTGGTGGTGGTGGAGCATGCAGAGCGTCTCGGCCTTACGCAACTTCATCAAATTCGGGGCAGGGTCGGGCGAAGCCAAAGCCAAGCGCACTGCATCCTGATTCACGGCCACCATCTTACGGAGGAGGGGAAGGCCAGGCTCCACGCCATGGTCGAGTGTGGCGATGGCTTTCAGATCGCCGAGCGGGATTTGGAGATCCGAGGCCCGGGAGAGCTCTTTGGCACGAGGCAGGCCGGACTCCCGGACCTTAAGATAGCTCACTTACTTCGGGACGCGCAGCTGCTCGAGGTTGCCCGACGGGAGGCATTCGAGCTGGTGGAGCAGAGTTCCGACCTTACTGCCTACCCCCTGCTTCGTGATGCCGTCCGACATCGATGGGAGGGAACCCTGGGTCTGGCTACTGTAGGGTAACACCAGCTGTCAGCAATCAGCTATCAGCTGCCGGCACCCCGAGTTAGGAGCCTGTGCTGAACGCTGGCAGCTAACTGCTAGGATGCCCTTGCATGCGGGTGATTGCAGGAGCTGCAAAGGGACGGCGGCTCAAGGTTCCGAAGAGAAGGGGGGTCCGTCCAACTTCCGAATACCTTCGTGAGGCGCTTTTTGATATCCTCGGGTCCTCGGTCCGGGATGCCCATTTTCTCGACCTGTATGCCGGGTCGGGGGCTGTGGGGATTGAAGCGCTCAGCCGTGGTGCGGCCGAGGTGGTTTTTCTTGAACAGGATCCGACCTGCCTGCAGGTGCTTCGGGAGAACGTGGAGATGACCGGCCTCCGGAAGCGGCGCGTCGTCGCCGGAGATGTCCTCCGCGCCCTGCCACGTCTGATTCGCGAGGGGGGGGAATTTGATATCATTTTTCTCGATCCACCTTACGGGACGGATCTCGCCATGCGCACACTGGACGTGTTGGCATGTGGCGAGCTGCTCCGACCCAGCGGGCTTGTCATTGTCGAACACTTTACGAAAGAGCCGCTTCCGGAGCGTATCGGGCGTCTCTGTCGGACGCGGGAGAAAGCGCACGGACAGACAGTCTTGAGTTTCTATGGAAGGCTCGCGGAGGATACACAGTGAAGAACACCCTTGCAGTATACCCGGGTACCTTTGATCCCTTTACCAATGGCCACCTGGACATCCTCGAACGAGCGTCCAGGATCTTTCCGCGTATGATCGTGGCCCTCGTCTCCAATCCGGAAAAGGCCCCGCTGTTCACGGTGGAGGAGCGCATGGAAATCATCCAGGATGCGGCCAGCGGGATGGAGGGGGTACGGGTGGATGCCTTCGATGGCCTCCTGGTCGACTACGTGAGGGACCAGGGGGCAAGCGTCGTGATCCGCGGTCTCAGGGCTATCTCCGATTTCGAGTACGAGTTTCAGATGGCTTTGATGAACCGGCGGCTGGCCGAGGGGGTAGAAACCACCTTTTTGATGCCGCACGAGTCGTATACGTATTTGAGCTCGCGACTGGTGAAGCAGGTATCTCTCCTCGGGGGGACAGTCAAGGGCTTGGTCTCGCCGCTTGTGGAGCGCATGCTCAAAGAGAAGTATCGCCAACATAAGCACGATAAACGGTAAGGAGGTCTCAATGCCGCTGTCACGACGGGCCCGCAGCATCAGCCCCTCGCCAACCCTCGCCATCACCAGTATGGCGAAGCAGATGCAATCGGAAGGGATCGATGTCATCAGCTTTGCAGGGGGCGAGCCCGACTTCGATACGCCGGATCACGTGCGGGATGCCGGCATCCAGGCGATCCATGAAGGGTTCACCAGGTATACGGCTTCTGCAGGGATCGACGAGCTTCGGGATGCGGTGGTAGCCAAGCTCAAGCGGGATAACGGGTTAGAGTACAGCCGAGATGAGGTCATCACGTGTGCCGGGTCCAAACAAGGCCTGTACAATTTGGCCATGGTCCTATTCGACAAACGAGACGAAGTCATCATTCCCGCCCCCTATTGGGTGAGCTATCCTGAGCAGGTGCGTTTGGCAGACGCTACGCCCGTCTTTGCCCCGACGCACGAGGAGGAGGGATTTCGCCTGAAGCGGAGGGATCTCGAGCGCGTTGTCACCCCTCGGACCAAGGCCGTGTTCCTCAACAGTCCCTGTAACCCCACAGGTGCGGTTATGGACATCGAGGAGCTCGCGGCTATCGCCGAACTCGCTGCGGAGCGGGATTTCTATCTTGTGTCGGATGAGGCCTATGAAAGCCTGACCTATGATGGGGCCCGGCATGTGAGCATCGCGTCCCTTGGGGACGAAGTCAAGGCGCGGACCTTTGTGGCAGGATCGACCTCGAAGACCTACGCCATGACGGGGTGGCGCCTCGGCTATGTCGCTGGACCCAAGGAGGTCATCAAGGCCATGATCGATCTCCAGAGCCAGTCGACTTCGGCTCCCTCCTCTGTGAGCCAGAAGACGGCCCTCGCTGCCTTATTGGGTCCGCAGGAGCCGGTGGAAGCGATGCGGCACGAATTCGACAAGCGGCGACGGTATCTGTTAGAGCGGCTTCAGGGCATTGCAGGTGTAACGTGTGTCCCACCCCAGGGGACTTTTTATGTATTTCCCAACGTTTCTGCCTTTTACGGCAAGAAAATTCCGCGGGGTCGTAAAATTAGTGGCTCGGCCGACCTCACGGCTCATCTCCTTCGCGAGGCGCGTGTCACGGTCGTCCCGGGGGCGGATTTTGGCAGTGACAAGCATATCCGCCTCTCGTACTGCATGAGCATGGAGCAGATTGGTGAAGGGCTCGAGCGGATAGCCAGGGCCCTCGGCCAACTCAGGTGACGGATCGGGTGGCGACGGGCAGGAGGCAAACTGCGCGGTCAGCCGGCAGACGGCTGCCGTGCTGGCTCGTCTGGTCCGTGGGGCTCAGCCTGTGGGCAAGTCTGCTGATTGGCGCCGCAAGCGTGCCCCGCCGGGGAGGCACCTACCACTACACGCTCGGTCCATCAGACCCGCCTTCCCTTGATCCCGTGCATATTACCGACACGGTCTCCCACGCGGTCGCGTCTGAACTGTTTGATGGATTGGTTGCTTTCGATCGAGACCTCAAAATCCGTCCGGCAATCGCGAGACGGTGGCTTATTTCTGGGGACGGGCGCACCTACACCTTTGAGCTCCGCCGGGATGTCAAGTTTCACAACGGCCGGACGGTCACGGCCGAAGACTTCCGCTATAGCTTCGAGCACCTCCTCGATCCCGAAACCCGATCAGAACGCACCTGGATCCTCGAGAAACTCTTGGGAGCTCGGAAATTCATGGCGGGGAAGGCCAGTGCCGTTCATGGGATCCAGGTTCTCGACCTGCACACCCTCCGACTGACTCTCGAACGCCCGTTCGCCCCGTTCTTGTCCCTGCTCGCCTATCCGGCGGCCAGCGTCGTCCCGCGCGAGGTTGTCGAACGGTGGGGGCGACAGTTTTCGAGCCACCCGGTCGGGACGGGACCATTCCGCTTTCGCGAGTGGCGCCATGATGACCGCGTGGTCGTTGAAGCCAATCGCGACTACTTTCAAGATCCTCCCTACCTCGACCGGATCGTCTTCCGCGTGATCCCCGACGCCATGACCCGGTTTCAGGAGTTTAAAGCTGGAAACCTCGACCACACCGATATCCCCACGGGTTTGTTCCGGGTCATTCTGAACGATCCATCGCTTGCCAAAACGCTTGCTTCCCACCCCTCCTTGGGAATCAATGCGGTGCAGTTTAACCTCGAAAGGCCGCCTTTTCGCGGAAACCGAAAGTTGCGGCAGGCCTTCAACTATGCCGTGGACAAGAGCGCCATTGCAAAGGTGATCCTGGAAGGAAGGGTCCTGCCAGCTCGTTCCATCCTGCCCCCGGGATTACTGGGGCATGATTCCGAACTCCGCGGGTATCCCTATAATCGAGAGAAGGCAAAACAGCTCTTAGCCGAGGCGCGATATCAGGGGGGCAGGGGACTTCCGGCCATAACCCTCTATTACAACACCGGGCTAGTGAACCGGAAGATTGCCGAGTTTGTGCAGGGATCGCTCCGGGAGATTGGGGTCGCCATCGAGCTTCGAGAGATGGACTGGCCCGCTTATCTTAACCTGGTGGACCGGGGTGAGGTGCAGTTATTCCGGCTCGGCTGGTTGGCAGACTATCCCGATCCAGAGAACTTTCTCACGGTGCTCTTCCATAGCCGCAATATTGGATCGAAGGGCAACCTTTCCCGGTATGCCAATCCCCGGGTGGATGCACTGCTAGATCGGGGGGACGAGAGCATGGACCCGGCAGAGCGAGCCCGCCTGTACCAAGAGGCAGAACAAATCATCCTCGCGGACGCCCCGTGGATCTTTCTTCATTACTACAGTACCGATGTGCTGATCCAGCCCTGGGTCAAAGGCCTCCGCGAACAAATCTCGGGGATGGACAGTGCACCGACCCTTGGTGTGGTCCAGATGCGGCGCGTGTGGCTGGCCAAGTAGGAGATCCCGATGCACCAGGACCCGCGGTTTGTCGACCTGAGAAGTGATACCGTAACCATTCCCACAGAGGCGATGCGAGAGGCTATGCGAAACGCTGTGGTGGGAGATGATGTCTATGGTGAAGACCCAACGGTGAACCGCCTTGAAGCCCTAGCGGCCCAGCGCTTGGGAAAGGAGGCCGCCCTGTTCGTCCCCTCCGGGACCATGGGTAATCAAGTGGCTCTCTTGACCCATGCTGAGAGAGGACAGGAGGTTATTCTTGAAGAGAGCTGTCACATTTATAGCCTTGAGCTGGGGGGACCGGCCTTTCTGGGGGGAATCCTGACCCGGACACTCCGGGGGAGGTACGGCATCCTCGACCCTGAAGAAATCCGCCAGGCGATCCGCAGGGAAGGGCCTCCCACCCCGGGGACGGCGCTTATCTGCCTCGAGAGTCCTACGAACCGGGGGGGTGGTACCGTCTATCCCGCAGCGCTCCTGCGGGAGATCTATGAACTTTCCCAACGCGCCGGCGTTCGCGTTCACCTCGATGGGGCCCGCATTTTCAATGCGGAGATCACCACGGGGGTTTCGGCAGCGGAACTTGCCCGATGGGCCGACTCAGTCATGTTTTGCCTCTCGAAGAGCCTCGGGGCCCCGATCGGTTCTCTCCTCGTTGGGAGTCACGAATTCATTCACCGAGCCAGGCGATTTCGAAGGCTCTTGGGGGGTGGGATGCGCCAAGCCGGCGTCGTTGCGGCCGCCGGGATCGTGGCCCTCGAGACGATGGTAGACCGCCTGCGCGAGGACCACGAAAACGCACAGCTGCTTGCTGACGGCCTGTCCAGTATTGCGGGGATCGAGATCGACCTGAAACGGATCCAGACCAACATCGTGATCTTTGCCGTCCGGCATCCCGCGATCACAGCCTTCACCCTCACCCGGAGGCTTCGGGAGGCGCGGATCCTCATGAATCAGATTTCCAGCGACGCGATCCGTTGCCTTACCCACAAGGATGTGAATCGAGAAGAGATCCCGCAGGTCGTAGAGGCGATGCGAAACATCATGGAGGAAAGCTCCGGGAAACCGGAATCGCCTCGTTCGTAGTCGAAGGAGGATGACGATGGACTGTATTTTTTGCCAGATCCGGGACGGAAAGATTCCATCGACCCGTGTCTACGAGGACACACTCACCTTCGTGTTCATGGATATCAATCCCGTGAATGACGGACACCTGCTCGTCATCCCCAAGGCGCATGCCGAAACGATCTTTGACATGTCCGTTGCGGATGTCGCGGCCGTCTCGGCGACGGCCAAAAAGATGGCCGATGCTGTCCGTCAGGCCCTGCATCCCGAGGGGCTCAACCTCTACCAGGCCAACGGTGCGGCGGCATCTCAGGTCGTACCGCATTTTCATCTTCACCTCATCCCACGGTGGAAGGGAGACGGGAAAGGCTTTGATTGGAAGCTTGTCAAAGGAGATCCAGAGCGCATCGGCGCTGCGGCAGATAAGATCCGGGCACAGGTTCCGCCCGAACGGACGTGAAGCCCTCGTTCGCTTTCGGAATTGCGATCTCCCTCTCCCTCAAAATTTTCTTTTCCATGGAACACATACTGGTCCCAGAGTCCCTCGAATCTCATCACCCCCATGTATCCGAAGGTTTCGTAGGAAGTCGTGCATCATTGTGCGGTTAATCAGGGTGAGACCTCAGCGGGCATCCAACGCCGCAAAAAGAAACCTCCTCGCGTGCTGCAGCGGGGGGCGGAGTATGACAATGGAGGGAGGACATCATGGGCAGGTACGTCGCGGGACGGATCGGGCAAGCGATACCGGTTCTGTTTGGCGTGACGCTTATCACCTTTCTTTTGATCCACGTGGCTCTTGGAGATCCGGTTCGGGCGATGATGGGTCAACGAGCGGATCCTGAGGTGGTGGCCAGGATCCGGACGGAATACGGGCTGGATAAGCCGGTGTGGAATCGCTACACCATTTACATGGCGAAGACCTTGGCGGGAGATCTGGGCTACTCCTTTCGCCAAGGGAGGCCCGTCAGTGAGGTCATTGCCGAACGGCTCCCCGCCACCGTCCGGCTAGCCGTTGCCGCAATGATCGTCGCGATGCTCACGGGGATCGTAGCGGGAACGGTCGCTGCGGTGCGACATAACAGTCTTTGGGACCTGTGCATGATGACCCTGTCCCTCCTCGGAATCTCCACCCCCGTCTTCTGGCTTGGGATGATGCTCATCCTCCTGTTTGCGGTCTGGCTCGGATGGTTTCCCATTTCGGGCTATGGTGAAGGCGCATTCAGGCATCTGGTCCTCCCTGCCGTCACCCTTGGAGCGCTCCAGGCTGGCTACATTGCTCGGATGACCCGCAGTGCCCTCCTCGAAGTCCTCCGACAAGAGTATGTGCGGACGGCCCGGTCGAAGGGACTCAGCGAGCGAGTCGTCATCCTGAAGCACGCCCTTCGTAATGGCATCTTGCCAGTCCTCACGCTGGCCGGCATTGGACTCGGAGACCTCCTCGTTGGTGCACCGCTCACGGAGACGGTCTTTGGATGGCCTGGCCTGGGCCGTCTGCTCGTAGCCGCGGTGGGGAACCGCGACCTTCCGGTGGTTATGGGGGCAACCCTTTTGTTTGCATTGATCTACCTCGTGGCGAACCTCCTCGTCGATTTGGGATATGCCCTCGTGGATCCGCGCGTCAGATTACTGAAAAGATAACCCCAATGTCCGAGCGCCAAGCGATAACGAAAAGTCGTCAGAGAGGAGAAGTCCTCCGAAGGTGGCGCCGACATCCGGGGATTATCTTCGGTTCCTTCGTGCTACTCCTTTTTGGCATGCTTGCCCTTGTATCTCCACTGCTGTCGCCCTACGACCCATACCAGATCCCGGAGGGGCTCGAGGCGATGAGTCTCCTTTCCCCTCGACCGGGCCACTGGCTCGGAACCGATCTGTTGGGACGAGATCTGCTGAGTCGGATTCTGTACGGGGCGCGTGTTTCTTTACTGGTTGGCTTGGTCGTGGAACTCTTGGTGACTCCCATCGGGGTGACAATCGGCTTGTTTGCCGGATACTTCGGTGGTAGGATCGACATCGTTTTAATGCGGATCACCGATTCAGTGATGGCCTTTCCCGGACTCGTCCTGGCTATCGCATTGACCGCAGTCCTTGAAAAACCCGGCCTGTTCAGCGTGGTCCTCGTGCTCACGGCGGTCCGATGGACCACGGTGGCCCGAATCGTGCGAGGGCAGGTCCTGAGCCTTCGGGAAGCGGAATATATTAGTGCGATATCCGCGTTGGGCGCGGGCAAGGCGCGCATCATCTTCAGACATCTCCTCCCGAACTGTCTGGCCATGATCTTGGTGGCCATGACCTTCGGCGTCGCCTCCAACATCCTCTCGGAGGCGGGCCTCAGCTTCCTCGGGCTTGGGGTCCAGCCCCCGACGGTGAGTTGGGGGTCCCTCTTGGCCGAGGGAATCGTCTATCTCACGGTTAAGCCATGGTTGTGCATCTTTCCGGGTCTGGCCATCACGTGCACTGTTCTCGGGTTCCATCTGATGGGCGACGGTCTGCGTGATCTCCTCGACCCACGTCTGAGATCCTAGCCAATGGGAAGCAACGGCAGCCTGCTGGTGGTGAAGGACCTGCAGACCCACTTTTTCACGGAAGAAGGGGTCGTGCGGGCGGTGGACGGTGTCAGTCTGAAGATCCAGCCCGGGGAGACCCTTGGTCTTGTTGGAGAGTCGGGCTGCGGCAAGACCGTCACGGCGCTTTCCATCCTCCGGTTGGTCCCGGACCCGCCGGGGAGGATTGTCGGCGGGACTATCTCCTTTGAGGGAAGAGATCTGGTCCGTCTACCCGAAGAGGAGATCCGCCAGATTCGCGGGTGTGCGATCTCCATGATCTTTCAAGAGCCAATGACGTCCCTCAACCCGGTCTTTACAGTGGGGGATCAGGTGGCGGAAGGGATTCGATACCACCAAAGGGTTTCCAAGCAAGAGGCATGGGATCGGGGCATTGAAGTCTTGAGACGCGTCAAAATCCCCGATCCTGCCCGGCGTGCTTGTGAGTATCCCCACCAGCTCTCAGGCGGCATGCGTCAGCGAGTGATGATTGCTATGGCACTCGCCTTGAAGCCAAAGCTCCTCATTGCAGACGAGCCTACTACAGCACTCGACGTGACCATTCAGGCACAGATCCTCGAGCTCCTGCTCGCGCTCAAAGAAGAGATGCACATGGCAGTCATGCTCATCACGCACGACCTCGGGGTTGTTGCGGAAACGGCCGAAAGGGTCGTGGTCATGTACGCAGGCCGGGTGGTGGAGGAGGCCTCTGTCAAAGAGCTCTTTGACAACCCTCTGCATCCTTATACGCAGTGTCTCTTGGAATCCTTGCCCAAGCTGGAGGTTGAAAGGGGACAACGACGCCTGACAGCCATCCCCGGTCTGGTCCCTAATCTCCTCGAGCTGCCGTCCGGATGTAAGTTTGCACCCCGGTGTCCCAAGGTGACAGCAGAGTGTTGGCCGACCGAGCCGGAACTTCGAGAGATTCGCCCAGAACACTGGGCCCGTTGCATTCTGGTGTAATTACGAGGTATGGAACCGCTCCTCGAGGTAAGAAACCTCAAGAAATACTTCCCCGTCAAAGGGGGCTTCTGGGCTGGCGAGCGAGCCGCGGTTCGAGCCGTGGATGGGGTAAGCTTTGAGATCCACCGTGGTGAGACGCTCGGCCTGGTAGGGGAGTCTGGGTGCGGCAAATCGACCGTTGCGCGCCTCCTCCTCAGGCTTGTCGAACCAACTGCCGGGGAAGTGTATTTCGGTAAGACCTCTGTCTTCGAGGCGGACAAGGAGGTGCTGCGCCGGCTCCGGCGTAAGATGCAGATCGTCTTCCAAGACCCCTATTCCTCCTTGAACCCTCGGATGCCGGTAGAGGAGATCGTGGGGGAGGGGCTGACCATCCACGGCCTGGCGAGAGGAACGAAGAAGAGGGAACGGGTCGCAGAGCTTTTGGAAATGGTGGGACTTGGCCGGGAACATATGGGTCGCTATCCCCATGAGTTCAGCGGTGGGCAACGACAGCGCATCGGGATCGCCCGGGCACTGGCGGTGGAGCCAGAATTCTTGATCGCGGACGAGCCGCTCTCCGCCCTAGACGTTTCCATTCAGGCGCAAGTTATCAATCTCTTTGAGGATCTCCAGAAGGAGCTCGGGCTCACCTATCTTTTCATTTCGCACGACCTCAGGGTGGTGAAACACATCAGTGACCGAGTTGCCGTCATGTACCTCGGCCAGATCGTAGAGATCGCTGCGGGAAATGAAGTCTACCGGAATCCTCTCCATCCGTATACCCAGGCGCTGCTGTCCGCCATCCCGGTGACCGATCCGCGAACCAAAAAGGAGCGAATTTTCGTCGAAGGGGATCCCCCCAGTGCCATCCATATCCCGCCCGGCTGTCGGTTCCACCCCCGGTGCCCAAAGCGGTTTGAGCGGTGCGATCAGGAAGAACCGGCCCTGCGAGAGGTGTCCCCCGGTCATTGGGTGAGCTGCCATCTGTACTGAGCGATGAGGCTCCTGCACTGGCTTCGGCGAGACCAGCATCCTCCGGCGGCTGGGTCTCTCTCGGCGCGGAATTCTCTTCCGGCACCAAAGGGTGCTATACTATGTGAACATCCATAGCCGGGACGGGCGGAGCATGGCGAAACTCAAGCTGATCACGTTCGGTTGTCAGGCCAACGAAGCAGACTCAGAGAAAATCGCTGGCGTTCTCGCCGACGAAGGGTTCGAACTCACAGAAGCGGTAGGGGACGCAGACCTCATCCTCCTCAATACCTGCAGCATCCGGGAGAAGGCCGAGCACAAGGTCTACAGCCTTCTCGGAACCTTTCAGAAGCTTAAGGCGCAAAACCCTGCACTTAAGATTGGCCTCTGCGGCTGCCTGGCGCAACGGGAGGGAGAGCGGCTCAAGAATCGCTTTCCATATCTCGACTTGGTGGCCGGTCCAGGTGCGATGATCTACCGAATCCCGCATCTCCTGAAGGGGGGATCCGGTGGACCCGTTCTCCCCCGACCACAGGAGACGCTCCCCCTCTACATGGATTCCCCCCGGCCTCGCCGGGAGAGCACATGTAAAGCCTGGGTGAGCATCATGGAGGGATGCAATTACCTCTGCACCTTCTGTGTGGTCCCATACACCCGAGGACCGGAACGGAGTCGTCCCCCCGAAGATATCCTGGCCGAGGTAGAGGATCTATTAAAGCAAGGATATAAGGAGATCACCCTACTCGGGCAGACTGTCAATGCCTATGGCAAGAATTTGAGACCCCGCACACGCTTCTCTGACCTCCTCAGGGCAATCGACAGGCTTGCAGGAGACACGCTTCGAGTGCGTTTCACCAGCTCCCACCCCAAAGACTTTACGCCGGATCTCATCGACGCGATGGCCAGCCTGAAGAGCGTCTGCCAACATCTACACCTGCCGGTTCAGGCGGGCTCCAACGGGGTACTGAGGCGCATGGGTCGGTTTTACACCCGGGAGGATTATGTGGCGAAAGTCCGGACCCTGAGAGAGGTGCTACCGGACATTGCCCTCTCGACTGATCTTATCGTTGGCTTTCCAGGAGAAAGCAATAGGGATTTTCAGCAGACCCTCACCCTCTTAGAGGGGGTCCGTTTTGACAGCCTCTTCGCCTTTAAGTACTCACCCCGGCCCCTTACTCCGGCTGCGACCTATCTGGATCAGGTCCCGGAAGACCTAAAGACGAAGCGCTTGAACATACTCCTCAAACGCCAGGATCAGATTTCCTTAGAGCAGAATCAGAACCGCATAGGAAAGATCGAGGAGGTTTTGGTCGAAGAGGGCCCAAACCCGAAACTCCAAAGCTCCGCTTCCGGGCGAAGCCGACGGAATCAGCTCGTCCACTTTTCAGAAGAGTACCTCTCACCTGGACATACCGTTTCTGCTGTTATCACCGAGGCTTATAGCCACTACCTTAAAGCAAAGAAGTCGCTACATTCTCCCATGTAGCAGTTATTTTTGCTTCGCACATCTACCGGACGGAGCCAGGGTCAGGGCTCTAAACTACCGCGAAGAAAAGGTTTGACACACGGGTGGGCTATTCGCTATGCTACGGACGGTTGAGCCGACATTCTTCAAGAAGAGTCTATGAAAAAGTATAATTTTAGGTCAGGCGCTCCCAACCTCCCCAGGGGGAGTGAGAACCCGCCTGAAAGGCTCAGCCCTCAGGCCAAGCGTTTGGCGATCATCGGTGTGGTCGCAATAGTTCTCGGGGGTGCCGTGTATCTGTACACCACCTATTTTAGGCAGGTTCCAGCGCCATCGCCCCCCCCGCGTACCGTACGCGAACCCGTTCCCGTCAGGACCCCCTCAAAGCCGATTCCCCCCCCACAGGTAGAGGTAAGAGAACAGGAACTCACACCGCGGGGGCCAATGGAGGAGACACTCCGGGCGGAGAGGGGGATAGGGGAGGGTGAGGGCCGGCCCCCGGATGGTCCGAAGCAAACTGAAACGGTGGCTCGTGCCGAGAAACCGCCGCCCCCGACTCGCGTAGAGCAGCCAAGCCCAAAGCTCCAGGCCAGAGCACCGGCCCGGGCGGGCGGAACACAGGTTTTTGTTGTTCAAGTCGCTTCTCTGGTTGTCAAACAAAATGCCCTGAATCTCGAGAAGCGACTGGGGGAGCTTGGATATACTCCTGTCATTGATGAGACCACTGCCCCGATCTCCCGCCATCGAGTGTATGTGGGTGAATTTAGTAGCCGCGAGGAAGCAGAACAGGTCGCACGGAGACTCAACGTGGATGGGTTTCCCTCAAATCTGGTCGAGGGGGAGGACGGGATGTTTCGTCCCGAGGTGGGATCATCCTATAATCTGAACAAGGTTATTGACTTGGCCCGTACGCTCCAACAAAAGAAATACAGCCCTAAGATTGTCTCCACAGGTGTGCCCACCTCGGTGTACCAGGTTCGGGTCGGCGGATTCGACAGTCGCGCCCAGGCCGTCACGGCGGTCGAGGCCCTCAAAAAGCAGGGGTTCACCCCGATTATTGTGAGGAAATGAATTTTTCCTCGTGGGACCCAACGAAGGGGTAAGCGCGTTGACGGGTCCTCGAGGACACAAGACAAAAGGAGGGAAACGGAGATGACCAAAGCAGACCTCGCGGCGCTCGTAGCAGAGAAGGGGCTAACCAAAAAACAGGCGATGGAAGCGGTGGAGGCGACGTTTGAAGCCATCAAGGATGCTTTGAATAAGGGTGAGAAGATCCAATTGGTGGGATTCGGATCTTTTCAAGTCCGCGCCAAGCGAGCCAGAAAAGGGCGGAATCCCCAAACGGGATCGGAAATCATTATCTCTGCCCGCAAGATACTCAAATTCAAGCCTGGCAAGGCCCTCCAGCAGGTAGTAAACACCCAGGGCTAGCCCTAGAGGGAGAGGGTGAAAAGGGTGGCGAACCAGACACGCAGAAGCGTTTCCTCGGCTCGGCGGGAGGTCCGGCGAGGGATCCTGAGGGAGGCACGAAAGAAGGAACCGATTCCGGATAAGCTCTATTTCCGGATCGGCGAAGTGGCTCGTCTCACCGGAATTCAGCCATACATTTTGCGCTACTGGGAATCGGAGTTCCCCCTTCTCCAACCGAAGAAGAGTGGAACCGGCCAGCGGCTCTACCGCAAGCGCGACATCGAAATCATTTTGAAGGTCAAGGAACTGTTGTACGATCTCCGGTATACCATCGCCGGGGCAAGGCGGCGGCTGCAAGAAGAGATGGAGCCGGCTGATCTCCTCGAGCAGGTTCGACGAATCCGGGAGGGGCTTGAGGCCCTTGGAACGCTTTTGGATCGATCATAGCTCCCCTGCAATTCGGGGCGTAGCGCAGCCTGGTAGCGCACTGGCATGGGGGGCCAGTGGTCGCCCGTTCAAATCGGGTCGCCCCGACCAGCACTCATCATTTGAGAGGACACCCTGATTTCTCCAGGATTCCCCCTTCTCCGATCTTTGCGAGGTCATGCCGCGACCAACGATCCTAGTCACCAACGATGATGGTATCCACTCCCCTGGGCTCAAGGCGTTAGCTGAAGCCTTGGAAGAAATCGGAGAGCTCTACGTGATCGCTCCCGATCGAGAGCGGAGTGCGGCTGGGCACGCACTGACACTGCATAAGCCCCTCCGGGCCACCGAGGTGGCTCCCCGCTGGTACGTCGTGGATGGCACCCCGACCGACTGTGTGACGCTCGGGGTCATGGGAATGTTGAAGGAAACGCCAGATCTGTTAGTTTCGGGCATCAATCTCGGCGCAAATATGGGTGATGACATCACGTACTCCGGCACCGTTTCAGCTGCTTTTGAGGGAACGCTGCTGGGTATTGCCTCCTTCGCCATCTCGGCGGTAGAACCGCTGAGGCAAGACCTCGGCACCGCGGGGGCGTTCGCAGCTCGCCTGGCCCGGCTTGTGCTGGAACGAGGTCTCCCTCCTGACACCTTGCTGAATGTCAACGTCCCTCCCGGAGAGTTGAACGGAGTCGAGGTCACCCGGCAAGGAAAGCGCACCTACAACGAGGTTATTGTCGAGAAGATCGATCCGCGAGGGAAGACCTATTACTGGATCGGCGGAGGGGAACCCACCTGGGAGCGTCTTGGGGGAACCGATTATGAAGCCGTGGTGGAAGGAAAGATTTCCATCACTCCCCTCCATCTCGATCTGACCAATTACAGTGCCACCGAGACCCTAAAGAACTGGGAGGCTTTTCTGGGGTGACGGGGCCTTTTATGCGTTGGCCTTGGGCACAATTTCAGCCGAAGGGAGAACACCGGACTGGAGGATCGAACGGGAACAGGTGGAAGGAAGACATACTTGATTACGGCCCAGCCCGGGAACGCATGGTCAAGGAACAGCTGGAACGCCGCGGCATCCACGACGCGCGTGTGCTTGCGGCGATGCGCAACGTCCCCCGGCATGCTTTCGTTGACCCTTCGCTGGCACCTCAGGCCTACGAAGACTCCCCCCTCCCGATTGGAGAAGGGCAGACGATCTCGCAGCCCTATATGGTTGCCATCATGACCGCAGCGCTCGGCCTGCGAGAGGACGACCGTGTGCTCGAAATCGGTACGGGGTCGGGATACCAAACTGCGGTACTGGCGGAGTTGGCTCAGTGGGTCTATTCGATCGAGCGCATCCCCTCTTTGGCCCAACGCGCCCAAGAGACCCTGGCGCGTCTCGGGCACAGTAACATCTCCACCCGGATTGGGGATGGAAGCCAGGGATGGCCCGAGGCTGCTCCCTTCAGGGCGATTATCGTAACAGCGGGCGCCCCAGCCATTCCGCAACCCCTCGTTGAACAGCTCGAGGTTGGCGGACGGCTCGTCATCCCTGTAGGACCATCTCACGCCCAAACCCTCCGCCGCGTGCTCAAAAAAGAGGAGGGGATTCAAGAGGAAGAGCTCGTCGGTTGTGTTTTCGTTAAACTCGTAGGCGAGCACGCGTGGCACGAGGA
>JBFHXD010000037.1:0-19847 GCA_041599135.1 Methylomirabilales bacterium (SeqCode)
TACGGAACAAGATAATCCACAATTGGCTGTAGGATTTCTAATGGAAAGATTTATTTTCACCATGTTCATATTCTTTTCTTTAATTACTCAGTTATACGCAACCGAAATTCATAATGATCTATTAAGAATGGAAAAATTGATACGTTTGTGTCTCAATCACCCGTTTCTATAACTAATTACTCAGTCCATGAATTGCGAAAACTTGGTAAGTTAAGAAATGAAGCTGCAGAACAGAGGCCAAACCCACATGTTGAAAACACAATTCTCACATATATCAATTTAGAGTTTGAGGGACTTGAGATATTTGGGGTAGTTATCGACAAAGATTCTGATGAACTTACCCCTATTAAAATTACCATAACAACTTCGGCCTGGAAAATATTGCATGACCTCAATGTAGGGACACCAGCTTTGAGAATTCAGGAGTTCCTCGGTAAACCAAGCGAGGAAGGAGAAAGCTTCCAAAAATATTGTGGCGAAACAGATTGTGTAAGATTTTCTATTGACCGAGGGAGGATAGCAACAATTGAGCTATCGTATTACGTAGATTAAGACCTAAAAAGTTTGGCGCACAAGGAGTGAGGCTCCGAATGGCTCCGGTCTCGGAGGACAATCCAGAAAATGAAAACGAGAACCGGTCGAGGCAAATCAGATGAGCGTGTTGCGTTCATGCGTGGCGGAACACAGGTTACACTGTACAAGTCGCCGAACTTGATCGCTGTGCGGTTGAGGGATGGGGCGGTTCTTCAAAACCTCCCCGGTCGGCTGACGAAGGACTTACATTTTCCGGCTTCACTGCGATTTCATTGCCGATACCCAGGGCAAAGAATAGGTGTCTTCCACTGTGCTCGAGTCGATCGGGACGACGTGATGGTCAAGCTCCGGTCTCGAACGGATGTCGTCCGATACTGCTCCCATCTATTGCAACGTACGGTAGACGACGACCTGCCGGGGGCAGAGATCGGCATCGATGACAAGTTGTTTGTAGAATTTTTCGAGCCTCCCCAGAGAGAGGACGTAAAGGAAGTTGAGCACCTGTACGGCCTCCGCGCGATCTGGCACTTTCCGGAAAAGCCGGCTGGGGTCGTATTCGAATTGACGGAAGCTGCCACCGAAAACCCGATAAAGATCAGTAACAAGTTGATGGAAACCGGAAAATACCAAACCGTGGAACCGTGCCTGATTGACACCAAGGTCGGGAAAGCGATCCCCAACGATGCGGGCTTTCGCAGGCAGTGGCACCTTCTGAACACGGGCCAAGCGCATGGGGTTCCAGGAGCTGATTGCAACGCTGTCGAGGCTTGGGATTACACGTGGGGTACCCCCAATATTACCGTGGCACTCATCGATGATGGGTTTGATCTCGAACATCCAGATTTTGTGAGAACGGATAAAATACGAGCGCCCTACGATGCGACGCAGCACGACACGGACCCAAGACCGTCAGGTTTCAGCGAGAACCACGGGACGTCCTGCGCGGGGGTCGCACTCGCCTCGCGAGGAGGCGGAGCAGCTATTGGAGTCGCCCCGGATTGCACGTTTATGCCTATACGGCATGCGGGACGACTGGGGGATTACGACGAGGCCCTGGCGTTTTACCATGCGTTTAGGAATGGAGCCGATGTCATTAGCTGCTCCTGGGGGCCTTGGGACGCATACTTGAATGAATTCTGGCCCATGCCTCGGCTGACGCAGTATGTTATTGATATTTGCGTCGAAATGGGGCGAGGCGGCAAAGGTATCCTGATTTTTTTCGCTGCAGGGAATGGAAACGAACCGCTCGCACTGGACGGCTACGCAAACTATGAAAACGTGGTCGCAATCGCCGCGTGCACGAACGAGGATAAAAAGGCTTGGTATAGCGACTACGGGGTAAACGTGTGGGTGACTGCGCCTTCCAGTGGTGGAACCCTGGACATCTTTACCACGGACCGAACCGGCCCCGAGGGTTACAGTTGGGACTCGGATTACACGGATGAGTTCGGGGGCACTTCGTCAGCAACCCCGTTGGTGGCTGGTATTGCAGCATTGATGCTTTCGGTGAATCCTGAGCTCACCGCCGCTCAAATCAAGCAGATCCTGAAGGAAACAGCGGTGCGTATCAATAAGGGCAAACCTGAGCAGTATACAGATCACTGGGGCAGTAGCTACAGCGACACATACGATGACAAAGGCCATAGCCTTGTATATGGTTGGGGACGTGTTGATGCTGGCGCTGCTGTTGCCGCGTCTTGGAGCATGCGAAACCCCTAGGCTGTGTCATACCTGACCCCCCGGCACGACCGCCAGCGTGCCAGCACATTCCATGCGAGCCATTTAGAGCCCTCTCGGGCAGGTCATAGCCCGGGAGGGCGTTCTGTTTTGTCAAGAAAAGTAGACTGAGACGGGGTGCCGCGTTTAGAATGAGCGCACCCGGTCGGTATCTCGATCCCGACTCAGGGCGCAGGAAAATACACAAGATAAACAATCGTGAAGTTGCGATGGAGTTTATGAGGTGCTTTTGCGCTGGAGAGACGTGACAGCCTTTTAGTGTTTGATAGCAGGGGTTTCGCCTAACCAGACATGGAAAGGAGTGTGCCGATGCAATCCAAAGAACTGCTGAAAATGACGCTGGAAATGAGCAGGGACATGGTTCTTCAGCTGATTGACGATATGAAGGATGTGCCGTTGACCTGTCCTACGCCAAACGGCGGATGCCACCCGTTGTGGGTGCTGGGAAACGTGACGCTCGCTGAAGGGACATTCGTTCGCGAATACATACTGGGTGAATCGAATCCGATCGGCGAGTGGAAGAACATCTTCGGTGCGGGAACCGAACCAGTGGCCCACGCCGCCACGTATCCGCCGTTTGATGAGGTCATGGCGAAAAGTCATGAGGTACGTAAGGGAACAATGGAGCTCCTCGATTCGCTCAGCGAAGAAGACCTCGACAAGCTAAGCAACGCACCTGCGAAGCGTCAGGCATACTTCGGGACCGCCCGTCAGTGTTTCCTGATGACGGCGCTCCACTGGATGATGCACCGTGGACAGGTCGCCGACGCCCGCCGTGCAGCAGGGCGAAAACGCATTGGTCCATGACACAGAAGTTCATTGAGGAGAAGGATTTGGAAAAAAAATTCGGCGATGACTACCGGGAATATAAGGCCCATGTTCCCCGGTGGATCCCGCGACTGCGACCCTGGAAACAGACAAAAGATGATCAAGCAAACAGTGTCTAAAGCTAGAAGGTGTGGCCGGAGTTTGAACGCAAGATTCGGATAGACACGGACTTTCCGATGCCTTAACTTTACACCATGAACCCACCATTGGAGAGAGTGAAAGCGATAAACGATACAAGGCGATGGAAAGCCGTGCTGTCCCGCGATTCCCGCTGGAATGGACGATTTGTGTACGCCGTCCGCTCGACAGGGATCTATTGCCGGCCATCATGCCCGAGCCGCCGTCCCCGTCCTGATCAGGTCGTCTTTTTCGAGATTCCAGAAGCCGCCGAAGGCGTCGGTTTCCGGCCATGCCGTCGCTGCCGTCCCCACCATGCGGCCTATGATCCCCGGCTGGAAAGAGTGCGGCAGGCAATCAGCTTCATCCATTCGCAGACTGACGCACCCCCCACGTTGATCGAGTTAAGCGCTCATGTTGGGGTAAGCCCCTACCACCTCCAGCGCGAGTTCAAGAGGGTGATGGGCATCCCCCCCTGGCAATATGCGGATGCGCGCCGTGTGAGGCGGTTTAAAGAAACGTTGCGCGAGGGCAACTCGCTGACCGGCTCGATGTACGACGCCGGGTATGGCTCGTCGAGTCGGCTCTACGAGAACGCCGGAGCACGGCTTGGCATGACGCCGGCCACATACCGTCGTGGGGGCAAAGGGGTAGAAATCTCCTACGCCATCACCAGGAGCCCGCTTGGCCGTCTTCTCGTAGCCGCCACTCGGCGGGGCGTGTGCGCAGTGAAGCTGGGGGATTCGGATGCTGCGTTGGAGGCGGATCTGCGTCGTGAGTTTCCGGTTGCTACGATGAGCCGCAACAACGGCGCATTGAAAGGCCCGCTGGATGTGCTGCTGCGTCACTTGAAAGGAGAGGAACCACATGTTGACCTGCCTCTTGACGTACGGGCCACTGCGTTCCTCCGTCGGGTGTGGCAGCATCTCCGGACTATCCCCGAGGGCCAAACCGCCTCGTACGGCGAGGTCGCTCAGGCCCTTGGCCGTCGGACGGGCGCCCGGGCGGTGGCGAGAGCCTGCGCAGTCAATCCGGTTGCGATCATCATCCCCTGCCACCGAGTGATACGTGAAGGCGGTGGCCTGGGTGGGTATCGATGGGGGACAGAACGAAAGCGCACGCTCCTGAACCGCGAGCGGCAACGCGTCCAACGCCAACCCGCGCGTAAATTCTAGTTGGGAATCGGGCCATTCGATGAAGGCTTAGCCCCGCCGAGGACTGCGGGGGGACAAAGTTACCTGACCCGCGAGAAAGGGAGGTCGCGATGGACGGAACACGAATGGAGAACCTGTCAAAGCGGCTGGACCGGGTGGAGCGGGAGAATCGGCACTTGAAGCGGGCGGGCGTGGCGGCCCTCGCCGTGATCGCCGCCGTGGTACTGATGGGTCAGGGAATACGAAAAACGGCACCGCCGGGCAAGCCAGGCAAAATAGTAGGCGCCGAACAGTTTATCGTGCATGATGCGCGCGGCGGTGTTCGTGCTGAGCTGGGTACTCTTCCCGATGGGACCGTGAGGCTGGTCCTCTATGACCGGGGTAACCCGGGAGAGACGCGTGTCGTCCTCAGTGCGGGGTCTCAAGGCTCGCCAGCCCTGACCTTCTCTGACGAGGCCGGAAAGGTGATCTGGACTGCACCGGTAGCTCTTGCTCGCTGAACATGATGAGGGGATAAGAGGGCCTCCGGCATAGCCCTTGCAGCGCCTTCTCGGGTCAAGCACGGCCCGGGAAGGCGTTTTGATCTTTCAGAGGATCGGCGATATGACGATGGTCTATACGGAATCGGGATTCGACCAGCTGTCCTGGCACGACTGCCACATCTGGGGCTTGGAGCTGCGTGCGGGCGACCCCGACGAAGGCGATTGGACGAGTGATCTCGTCCTTCACATTGATTTCATCGTCGAGTGGAATTAGCAGAGCCTCTCGCCCCCAGAAAGGCGCCGCCTCTTATCGCGAGGTGGGTAGGTGAAAGCGTGAGCAGTTTCATATTACTGCCGTTGTCGGAGGGATCTGATGGGCAACAAAGAAACTGTCATGAATCACATCCGCGAAGCATTCGCGACAGTCGAGTATCCGGGGGACGATTTCCTTCAGGGAAGCTTCGACGGGTGCGAACCGTATGAAGTCGTGAGTCCCTTCAGGGGCAAAAATAATTGGAGAACCGTCGACGCGGAGTTTCTCGATGCCCATTATGACGCGCTGAGCTTTTTCTCGGAAGGAGGGTTCCGATTTTTCCTTCCGGCCTACCTGATCGCCGATCTGCAGGACGAACTGCAGACCGCCGATCCCGTGTTCCATTTGACGCACGGATTTTCCGATCGATCGGTTGAGGTTCCCGGGAAGACACGGACCGTTGTTCGTAGATTTGGGAAGTCTACCTTTGTCAATCCAAGGCGATATGGCGCAATGACCTCGTACGATTATGCGCGATACCGCCTGTCTGTCTTCCCGAAAGAGGAGGCGCAAGCGATTGTTGCGTACCTCAGATTCAAGCACGAGGCCGATCCCCACATGCTGGACAAAGATGCGATTGATGGTGCGCTGAATTCGTATTGGCTTGACAGAGCCGCGAATGCACCTGTGGTGGACAGTCTGAAGCACCATATAAAAGAAGAGGCCGATTTTGTTGCAGAAGTCGATCCACATGTTGAGTAGGATCTGTGCCGATGTGCTCATGAAGATGGACTGGGAGAGATGAAGCGTCAACGTGTGGCTGCCGGCACTCTGTGTTTGGTTGTTTTGAGTGCAGCGTGTGGTGACATGCGTCAGGAAGCGTCGGACCGCCGTGAGCAGGAGATCCATGGGGGAGCTGTGGAATCACAACACGAAAACATCGCAAAGGTCAAGGTGGATCGGGCGGGTCGCATCTACCTGAATGGCCGCCAAACGACCATCGAGACTTTGCGGAAAGAGTTGGCCCGTCTTGCCGCAAGTAACGGTGTCGTGTGGTACCACCGTGAGGATCGGGCGGGGGAACCTCCACCCGCGGCCATGGCTGTCATCAAGGCTATCACTGATGCCAGAGTACCGGTCAAACTCATGGAAGAGGATTTTTAGCGCGTTTGGCGCTGCCCGAATGCTCGAAGAGGATAACGCGAAGGGCGGACAAGATGAACGGGACCCAACGCGTAGCAGGCGCGGAGGCCCCGATGCGTGAAGAATCGCTCGAGAGATCATCCGATCATGGATAGGCATCGCGAATTCTTTGATGTGTTTATCGTTGGCGGTGGGATCAACGGCGTAGGGATTGCTCGTGATGCGGCAGGGCGAGGTCTCGAGGTTGGACTGTGCGATGGGGGTGACCTGGGAGGGGCAACCTCCTGGACGAGCACCAAGCTGATCCACGGGGGACTCCGCTATCTCGAATACGGGGAATTTCGCCTGGTGCGGGAGTCGCTTGCCGAACGGGAAGTGCTGCTCAAGAATGCTCCCCATCTCGTCCGCCCCGTCCGCTTCGTCCTTCCCCATGCACCGGCGCTGCGTCCGGCATGGGTGATCCGGGCCGGTTTATTTCTGTATGACCACCTCAGCAGGCGGGATAGCTTGCCGGGATCGGAGGGACTGGATTTGCGTCGGAGCCCCTTGGGCGAGGGATTACAGCCGGGCTTCCGCAAGGGCTTTGCCTACTCTGACTGCCTGGTCGATGACGCCCGGCTGGTCATCGTCAACGCGCGCGCCGCGTCGTCCCTGGGCGCCACGGTGATGGTTCGTACCGGTTTTGCCGGAGCCGAGGTCATCGATGGAGTCTGGCATGTGCATCTCGTGGATAGCGAAACCGGGGCGCGCGGCCTGGTACGGGCACGAGCGGTTGTGAATGTCGCCGGACCCTGGGTGAGGCAGGTCCGAAGTGCGATGAAAGGGGTGTCGGCAGGCAAAACGATCCGCCTCGTCAAGGGCAGCCACATCGTCGTACCTCGGCTGTATGAGGGGGAACATGCCTACCTTTTCCAACATGACGATGGTCGTGTCGTCTTCGTGATCCCCTTCGAACGGCAGTACTCGCTCGTTGGCAGCACCGAGGTGGAAGTCCAGGGCGAACCGGGTCCAGTGAGTATCACTGATGAGGAAGTCGATTATCTGTGCCGCGCCGTCGGCCGTTACCTCGCACGGCCGGTCAGACCAACAGAGGTGGTCTGGAGTTTCGCGGGCCTCAGACCACTTTTCGGTGGTCCCGAGGATAGCCTGTCCGCGATGACGCGCGACTACGAGGTCGAACTGGAAACGGTGAACGACACGCCGGTGGTGACAGTCTATGGCGGAAAGATTTCGACGTACCGCCGCCTGGCGGACGTTGTGCTGGCAAAGCTCACCACCTGCTTCCCGCATATGAAACCTTCGTGGACGGCTTCGACGCCGCTCCCCGGAGGTGATATCCCCAATGGCGACCTCGATACTTTTGTACGCCATCTCGTCCTGGAGTACCCCCGATTGCCAGAAACGCTCCTGGAGTCGCTCGTGCGTCGTTACGGCACCCTGTGCATGGAAGTCCTCGGGGCCGCTCACGATGTCGAATTGCTCGGACGGCATTTCGGCGCAGGGCTCTATGCGAGGGAGATTGATTACCTGATC
This sequence comes from Methylomirabilales bacterium (SeqCode), assembly GCA_041599135.1. Lineage (GTDB taxonomy): Bacteria > Methylomirabilota > Methylomirabilia > Methylomirabilales > CSP1-5 > CSP1-5. Next base: position 7,782 of record JBFHXD010000037.1, read on the forward strand.
GATCACGAGTGGACGCGCACAGCCGAGGACGTACTGTGGCGACGGACCAAAGCCGGTCTCCATATGTCGGCACATCAGCGCGCAACCGTTGCGGAGTATCTCAAACACAGGATACGGTGACCGGATGCGTGTTCGCATGAAACTGAGAATCGTCGCATGGTGCCTCTGCTTTTTGGTCTGGGCGATTCATGCTGATCGGGCTGCGGCCAGGAACAGGGCGGCACCACCCTCGTATGACGCACAGGGTCTTCTCAAGATCAACAAGGACTACTATGAGCTGGCCGCCGCTACGGGCGGCGATTTCTACTTTTGGGCACCTGGAGAATTCTCTACATCAGGCGTTCAGCTTCCCCTCGAGGACGAGCCAATCTTGCTTGCATACGGTTTGCTTGAGACCCGGACGCGATCGTTCTGGTTTCCGGTGGACGCCGTGTCTGAGACGTTCACCGTTTTCGCCGGAGCACAGCGAAAGAATGCTTTTGAGTTGATTCGGCCAGGCGGAGGGACCGTGGCGGCAGGCGATACGGATGTCAGATTTCAAGAGTTCCAACACATGCTGCTCGTCACGGTCACGAAACCGGAGCGTGGAACCTGGCGATTTGAATTACAGGGGACTGGTCATTTCTCGCTTTCGGTGCGCTCGGGAAACCAGAAAATACGGGCTGGGGGAGGTCCGCGCACGGAAGCCCTTGCTGTGATCGGCTTCGACTTTGTGGAGTTGCGTGGACGACCCGGTCACGAAGGATATTTCCCTATCAAGGAAGAAGTGCGGGTAGGCGAGGATCGCCTATGCCGAGTCGTCCTTTCGGGACGTTATGAAACAGCCGATTTCGATTTCGTATCCAGAGAAGGCGAACCTCTGGCAAAGCTGGACCTCGCACTCGGCCATCCCGATGCGGCACATGATGAGTTCCTCGGGCCGTGTTTCGTTCCAGCGCAGCCGTTTCGGCTCGAGGTCAAAGGCCGCGATGCGTGGGGCGGTGCGTATCAGCGGATGTACTCCCCGCTCTACACACCGAAGGGCTACTAACTCACGTGTGGCCGGGACGGTTACTCGAAAAGTGCAGGCTGGGTGGAGTCCGGTCGCTGGAAGGCAGCAGTCGACAGATGGAGGTCGCGCGGGCCCAGGCCCGCTTTCCGGCAGGCGATGGAGAAGAGCCCCGCAATCTGCTCGGCAAAGATCCCTTCCCCCTTCATCCGAGATCCGAAGCGCGGGTCGTTGAGGCTCCCTCCCCGCATAGATCGTATCCGGTTCAGCACCTTGCCCTTTTTTGAGCGTTGGTGCTCTGCAAGCCACGCTTCGAAGAGCGGAGCGACGGCGTGGGGGAGGCGAAGCAAAACATAGGCGGCGAATCGGGCGCCTGCCTGTGCGGCGGCGGCGATGATGGCGGGCATCTCGTGATCCGTGAGGCCGGGGATGACCGGGGCAACCAGGACCCCCGTCGGTATACCGGCGTGAGCCAGGGCTTCGATGGCGGCAAGGCGACGTGCCGGTTGGGAGGTCCGCGGCTCCATGGTCCGGGCCAAAGAGGCATCCAAGGTGGTCACGGACAGATACACGGCGCCCGCATCGTGGCGGGCCAGCTCACCAAGGAGATCTAAGTCCCGGGTGACCAGATGGTTCTTCGTGATGATCACCACGGGGTTCCGAAATTCGGCGAGCACCTCGAGACACTGTCGCGTCAGCCTCAGGCGTCGCTCGACCGGCTGATAGGGGTCCGTGACTCCACTGATTGCCAGGGGTTGCGGTTTCCACCGGGGTGAGGACAGCTCGCGCCGGAGCAATGCTGGCGCATCTTCTTTGACCAGGATCTTGGTCTCGAAATCAAGGCCGGCCGAGAAGCCGAGGTACTCGTGGGTCGGGCGGGCATAGCAGTAAATGCAGCCGTGCTCGCAGCCCCGGTACGGGTTGATGCTCGCCTCAAAGCCTACATCAGGGCTTTCGTTATACGCGATGAGCGAGCGGGAAGGATCCTTCAGGAACTGTGTATTGGGAGCGGGGTCCTCTGGATCGATGTCCTCGGGATCGCGGGCATACGCCAGCGTCTCGAAACGGTTGGGAGGATTTTCTGCGGCACCGCGGCCGCGGACCGGGGGTCGATCGCTCCGCATCCCGGTGACTCCCGATTCTTGGTTATCGGCCAAAGATGTCCTTCAATCCTTTAAGGAGCTTGTCCTCCGGTTTTTCCTCTTTAGGTGGTGTCGGTTGGGGGGCAGCAGGGGATTGTGGCTCCTGTTGTGGCGTTTGCGGGGATGGAGGAGCAGGCGTCTTGAGCAGCCCCTTGGTGAGCTCTTCGACCCCTTTCTCCAGCAAACCGCGCTGGACCAGGCGCGCGACATGGTCCACGTCGGGCTTCGGCCTCACGTTCGGGAGTGTCCCGGCCAGCGTGAAGGGAATAGTCACACGCCCCTGCGGATCGCGGAGGTATCTGAGCGGCTTGACTTCATTGATGATGTCCGTCGAGAGCTGCTGGGAGAAGACCAGCTGCGCCTGCAAACCCACGGTCTGGTCAAGAGTCACCCATCCCTTGCCAACGGCGCCCCAGTCAGTAGCAGTAATCAACAGGTCATCAAGGTGTATCTTTCCCTCTCTGATCTTCACCGCGCCTTTGAGCTGGCCGAACTCGGTGTTCTGCGTCCGGAAGACCCCTCGGTACTTACTCTGCATGGTGGGGGAGATAAAGACCGAAAGTCCCGGAACACCGGTCAGGCCCGTGAGCGCGCCCTCCGCGATGTTGACGTCGAGTAAGGCTCCCTTGACGACTTCCGCCTTTCCCTGTCCCGTCAAGGTGCGCTGGATGTCCTGCCATTCGTTGCCGCTGCCGGCAAGGTTCAGGTCCAGGCTGGCCCCGCCCCGGATGTGCTTCGTGGCCGTGGAAGACGTGGCATGGAAAAGCTGCGACACGTCCATGTCTCGGAACTGCGAGTTGAGGGTAAAGCGGGGAGGCGTCTTCTGGAAGTCGTACTGTCCCGTCCCCGTCAGTGTCCCGTTGTACGCTCGAAGCTTGAGGCTCTCAATGGTGAGCACCTGGTTCGCCATGGAGACGAGCGCTTCTAGTTGGGTGTAGTCGATGTCAGCGATCGTCCCCTGGGCGGAGAGGAATCGACCCTGATAGACGAGGGATCCGTTTTTCGTTGAGATGCGTCCCGTGTCCGCGACGTCTCGCAGCACCTCTGGCTTCTTGGTGGAGCCACTGGCTTTCCGGATATCGGCCACCCAGAGTTGGGGCGCAGAGAGGCGGTACGTCAAGGCGAGGGGGGTAAACCGTTCGATTTGGGCCGCGAGGCGAACGTCAGACTTGCCCACGCGGAGTGCGGTTTCTGCGAGGGTTGCACGCTGGCCCGTGAACGTGACGGTGGCGCCTTGGGCCGTCACGGGTTGAGCCAGCTGGGGGAGTGCAGCCCGGAGCCCCGTGAACTCGAGCGAGCCGTTGATATCAGGGAGCTGGCCTTGACTCATGTTGCCCTGGATGCGGGTATGCACCTCCATGTCCCCCGCCAGATTGTACGGTTCGAGCAAGGGGAGGATGTTTTCCCAACCGCCCAGGTCCGTTCGGCTGGAATCCAGTGTCAGGCGAACGGTGGGTGTCTTCCCGCGAGTCATGGCTCCATTGCCGGTCAGCTCCATCGTGTGCAACTTCATGCCGGCCTTCTGCAGCGTGATCTCTTGTGTCGTGACCCGCGCATCGGTGGAAAGCACAAGCGGAACCCCTTTTGGTTTGCGGAAGGAGCTGCCGTAGCGTATATCGCTCGCCGTGGCCTCAAGGTTCGCCTTGAGGGCGAGCTTCTCCAGGGTTCCATCCACCTGTGTGCTAAGCGAGAACGGCCCCTCGACGCTGAGGTCTTTCGGTAGCGTGCCGGCCAGTGGGGGGAAACGCTTGAGGTTCGCGAGGGTCACCGGCCCGAGCGTCATATCACCCTTCACCGAGAGGTCCTTGGTCCTTTTTCCCACGGGTCCGACGCGACCGCTGAACTGAAAGTTTGGCTGGTCGGCACCGAAGAGGGCTGCCCGGACGTCAACCCCGGAGAGTGTGAGGGCTTGCGCAGTGCCGGACACTGTGGCTTTGGCCTGCACCGGCCCGGAGATTCCGAGACCCTGAGGGAGGTATTGTTTAATCTGGGGGAGCGACCGCTCGAGTGCGGTGATGTTGAGCGCTCGGACTTCGATTTCTCCCTCGACCGCTGCGCCGCTGAGATCGAGCGTCGGCGGCACCGGGCCGACCTTCCCATCGATCTTGACGTTCTGTCGGTCAGCGTTGACGGCTGCCGCGAGCTCGATGGAAACCGATCGGTCAAAGCCGAGGTCGTTGACCTTGAGGTCGATCGCTTTGACGCGGAGGTCCGTGCCATCTTTGTTGTCCACGTAGTGGATCTCACCGTCAGCGACCTTGATGTCTGATACGAGCAGCGGGGCGGCGACCGCTGAAGGAGCCCCGGGCGGCGCTTTTTTTGCCTTCTCCTGACGTGCGCCCCCAAGCGTGGCAAAGTTCAACTCTCCCTGCTTGTTTCGAATCACCCGAATCACCGGCTCACGCAAGATCAGCCGTTTGACTCTCACCTCTTTCCAGAGGAGGGGAAAGAACTCCACATTCACTTGGAGATCCGCGGCACGCAGGGCATCCTTTTGGGAAAACGCCTTGTCATCAGCGAGAGCAAAGTTTTGCAAGCGCACCCCGATCCCCCCCCACAGGGTGACGCCGATGTCGTCTACCGCGACCTTTCGTCCCAGGGCCTGTTCGGCCTGGGCGAGGATGTAGTCTTTATTTCGCTTGACCAGGCTGTCGAGGTTGAGCAGGGCAAAAGCCATCAGCGCCCCGAGAATGAGGAAAATGACCGCTACAATCGTGAGTTTCCGCCGCATGGCTGCGTGTCCTTTCAGGAGAACAAATGAGGATTTAATGTGAAGAGCCCCCTTATGGTGACCCCAAGACGGGACCAATGTCAAGCCCCCTACCGGCCCCCTCGTCTTTTCTATCGGTAGACGCGTCGAGGGAGGATTTATTCCGTCGTGGGTTTGAGGCAGGAATGTCAAGATGGCTTAGGAGGGTCGCCGAAGTGATCAGGACAAGACACGTGAGAACATCGGCATAAGGCGGCGGAAAATGGGGATCAGGGGGCGGTTTCGCTGGTACACCTTTTGCACCAACACGAAGGAACAGGAGAGGAATCGTGGATCAGCACACGGAAGAGATCGTGGTCATTCCCCCCGAGAAGGGGGAAAAGACCAGAGTCCTCTTGGTCGACGATTCCGCTCTCTTCCTCCGGTTCCTGGCCCACTTCTTTCGGCGTGGAGAATACGAGCTGCTCACTGCCGAAAGTGGTGAGAAGGCCGTGGAGCAGGCCAGGCAGCTTCAGCCAGATATTGTCATTCTCGACCTTGAAATGCCCGGCCTGGATGGGATCGAGACCTGCCACATCCTCAGAGCTGACGAGACGACCCGCCACATTCCTGTGGTCATCCTCACGGCGTCGGAGAGCCTCGAAATCAACCGGAAGGCTTTCGGCGCGGGCGCTCAGGCGACCGTCCTCAAGTCGATGAGCCGTGAGCAGCTCATGAATGTCGTAGAAATGACTATCCAGAGCAAAAAGATTGCAGATTCCCGTTAATTTCCTGCGCGGGTCCCCCGAACGCTTCGTGGACACGTTTTGCGAGAGCCGGTCGTCGGACGGCATTCTTTTTGGTACATGTGCGATGCGGTCCGCTTCCGAAGCGGGCGGCGATGAGGTCTACGCGGCCGGTCTGGAGGAGGTGCGTGCCTTCTCGGCTTCCAGCGCGTGCTGGACGCGACTGAACTCGTTGTCGAGTTGTGTGAGGACGGCATCGGCCTCATCCACTAATCCCGCGCGTCCCCGTGCCTCGAGCTCCTTACAATACGCTTCCATGAGGTGGGCACCAAAAATGCTGCAGACCCCCTTCAGGCGGTGGGCTTCCACGGCCAATGCCTGGGCATCCGCTTGGACGACCGCCTGACGGATCGTGGCCAGCTGGGATGGCGCATCCAGAAGGAATTGATCGATCAAATCGTTCAGGAAGCTTGAGTCACCTCCATCTGGCTGGTCACGGAGGAAGGCCAAGGCGGCGGCATCGATGGGTTCGTCCGCAGCGACGGTGTCTTCTGTCCCCGCGTCGGCCCTGAGATGTTCCTGCACTGGCCTCAGCCAGTGCTCTTGTATGACCTGCGGCCCGTCGGATCTCACGGGTGTGGCGGGTTGTCTCGGGTCGGCCCGCTTGCCTTCCAGGTGCGACACCGGATTGATCCCATAGACGGTTGGATCAACCTCCATCAAGATGGATCGGGTGTACTCGTTCGTGTCTAAGTCTACCTCACGGAGGTTGACCTCCTCTCCGTCCAGGGCATTGCCGTCCGCGTCCCGGACAATGCGGACCCATGGACGAGAGGTGTCCTCTGTTCCCGGACGGGTCACCACAGCGAGCTCTGCCGTCGTTAGACGGGCGACCATCCCGGGCGGGTACATGCCGAGCATAGCAAGGAAATGGTCGAGGATCTGGGGCTCGAATAGGGTTCCGGATGATCGTTTCATCTCCGCCATCGCGTCCGTGAGGCGGAGCGGGTCCCGGTAGGGCCGGAGGGTCGTCAAAGCGTCGTACGAGTTGGCGAGGGTGACGATCATCGTGTACGGGTGGGGCTGCTCCCCTGCTGCCAAGGTCGGATACCCTGTCCCGTCGTAGCCGATCTGGTGCTCCTTCACCACCCTCAGAGTGATCTCGGAGCGGACATCCATCCTCTCTAGCATCCGAACGCCTTCCAGCGGGTGACTCTCAATCAATACCGTCTCCTCTGGGGTGAGCTCTCGGAGTTGATGCGTGATCGCCTCGGGGATGTGGGCCATTCCGAGGTCGTGGAGGAGCGCGCCGAGGCCCAGTTCCCGGAGGAACGTCCCATCGAGCCCCATACGTTCGCCCAAGGCGATGGCGAGGATGCCAACGTTTACCGAATGATTGATGAGATACTCGTTATAGCTCTTGATTGTTGTGCAGGCCAGGAGGGAGTGCTGCTCCGTATGAAGGCTCCTAATGATGTCATCGACAGTTCTCTGGACGTCGCCAAGGGCCGGGACCTTTCCGGAGCGGACCTCCTGAAAGACCTTTCGCATGGTGTCAACGGCCCGACTGTAAACAGCGCGTGCCCCGCCCAGGTCATCCACCTCCGCCGTCTGCGGTTTCTCGTCAGAGCCCTCCTGGGGGATCTGAAGGGACGGTGCACTTTGGCTCTCGGCTTCAACGGTTTGCCGAGCCTGTTGGTGTTCAGGCAGCACGGTCAGCGGAACGGCATCCACGGCCGCATCAGGGGGCGCTGGGGCCGCTACGCTTGAAGGCGGGGCCACCTCTTGCCGAGGCTGTTGTTCAGGTAGCACGGTCGGCGGGGCGGCGTCCGCGGGCGCATCAGGGGCCGCCGCGGCCGCTGTGCTTGAAGGGGTCGCCACCTCTCCCTGCACAGGGAGGACGAGCCAATGCTTCAGTACGCCCTCCACCTCGTTGGGCCTTATCGGTTTGGTGATGTAGTCGTCCATCCCGGCCGCGAGACACCTGTCCCGGTCGCCCTGCAACGCGTGAGCGGTCATGGCGATGATGGGCGTATGCGCTTTCCCTCCCTGGCGGATGGCGGCCGTCGCCTCGTAGCCGTCCATTTCAGGCATCTGGCAGTCCATGAAGATGAGATCAAAGGGGAACAGATCAACCATCTGAACCGCTTCGCGGCCATTGCCGGCCACATCCACACGGCAACCGAGCTTCTCCAACAAGCGCACGGCAACTCGCTGGTTCGCGATGGTGTCGTCAACCAAAAGCACCCGGGGCCGGACGAGTCCGCCGCTCGCCTCGGGGGAACCCGGACGCTTCTGATCCGAGTAGGCCGGCGTGCGGCCGGTGACTGATTCAGTTGCGATGTCTTGTCGTTGAGGATCCAACACCGCAGCAAGGGTAGCCAGAAGTTTCGACTGGCGCACTGGCTTGGCCAGATATCCGGCAAATCCGGCCTCGGCCAGGTGCTTGGCGTTCGCCCGCTGACTAAACGAGGTGAGCATCACCAGCGCGGTTTGATGCAGCGCGGGATCCACTTTGATGGCACGTCCCAGCGTTTCACCGTTCATGCCGGGCACCTGGGAATCCAGGACGGCGATGCGGTACGGGTCGCCGGACGTCTGGGCTTCTCGGAGGGCCTTCAGCGCGTCTTCGCCCGAAGCGACGCCCTCGGTGCGCATGCCCCAGCTCGCCATCTGCTCCTGCAAGACACGGACGTTCAGCGCACTCTTATCCGCGACCAGGATTCGCACTCCTGTCAGATCGACGCTGGGCAGGGGAGGGTCGGCCAGCGGGGTCTCAAGACGCAACGGGAGGCTAAACCAAAAGGTCGAACCGCTACCCGCACGGCTGGTTGCTGCGATGGTCCCGCCCATCAATTCCACGAGTTGCTTACAGATGGACAGCCCCAGTCCCGTGCCGCCGTACTCGCGCGTGGTGGACGCGTCTGCCTGGCTGAATTTCTCGAAGATGTCTTCAAGCTTTTCTTCGGGAATGCCGATGCCGGTGTCTTCGACCGCCAGCCGGACTCGTGCCATGTCGTCGGTCTGCTTCTCGCACTCTACGTTGATCAGGACGTGGCCCGTTTTCGTGAATTTGATTGCGTTGTTCGCCAGGTTGGTCACCACTTGTCGGATCCGACCGGGGTCACCGATAACGTGCTGCGGAGTGCTCGGCGCATAGCGCACGACGAAATCGAGGCCTTTCTCCTCGGCCCTGATGGCCAGCAGGTCTGTGACTTCTTCGAGGGTAACTCGCAGGTCAAAGGAGGTCGACTCAATGATCAATTTGCCTGCCTCGACCCGTGAGAAGTCCAGAATGTCGTTCATGAGGACCAAGAGGGATTCAGCCGAATGGCGGACGGTCTCCAGGTCGTCTCGCTGCTCCGGAGTTACATCCGTATCGAGGAGCAGGCCGGTGATCCCGATGATGGCATTCATGGGCGTGCGGATCTCGTGGCTCATATTGGCGAGGAATTCACTCTTGGCGCGGGTCGCGGCTTCGGCGGCTTGCTTGGCCTTATGCAGTTTCCGCTGTGTTTCCTCGAGCAGTGATACCGTGTGCGCTTCCTGACGGGCACGCTGTTGCTCCCGACGCACTCGATCGACCAGGTAGCCGTAGAACGCGGCCGCGGTAAAAATGAATGGAATCCTCAGCAGCGACGGCGAGCTCCAGAAGGGTTCGGGTCCCGCGGTGGTCGCGAGCACATAGATGTATGCACCGCACGCGACGACGGCGCCGACCGCGATCAGCCGCAGATTCTCGCCGATCGCGGCGAGGAGCAGCACAAAGAAGTACAAGAGGAAGAATTCGGCGTTAAATTGACCGGCGTAAAGTAACGTGGCGGTAATCCACACGGTGTCGCCGAGCATCATTCCCGCGGTGAACTTTGTGGAGTCGATGATCCCGGCTGGCAGCCGCATGATCACGACATTGGAAATGAGCGCGGCGACGAGAAGCAGGATAAGGCCCAAGTCAGGAGCCGTGAAATCTTGCTCAGCTAACAGGAGGTAGGCTATGGCGATGATAAGAGTGAAGCGCAGAAATACAAGCGCCCGACCTCTGGACAGATTCCGTCTGTCTTCTCCCACAGTGCTGCCTCGTGTGTTGAAGCGATCCCTTGGTAGCGCGTCCCTTCAGACTTCCTGTGCGGATATTCAGCAATATCGGTGCCAGAGGTTCAGTCCCTGTTGTGGCAGAGATTATGGTTGTAAAAATAATAATATGTTACTCGAAGTATTCCAATTTATCCTTTTGATAATAAAGGGAATAACCTGAAAGAACCTATGATCTCAAGCCGTCTTATCTAACGCTCTGTACCCGTGCCATTAGAGAAGGACTTCTGTGTGTGGCTTGGTCTGTATTGTCAACCTGCGGAAAGACCCAACGGTAGGCTGGTGGAAGGCCCGCGCTTCCACCTAACCGTCCGGGACGCAGCAAACTAGAGGGTCCCCCGGAATACGTGTCCAGGTGACCACAGTGAGTTTCCGTGGGACATATGAAAAGAATGCTGGTACGCCACTTGCAGAAAGATGTCGTGAACAAGGAGGCGCCCATGACCAAGAAGAGCAGCAACAAAACGAAGGTACTCGTGGTAGACGACGATTCGTTCTTCCTGAACTACATCACGCACTTCTTCAATCACAAGGAGTACGAAGTGATCACTGCCTCCGGCGGCGACGAGGCCGTGGAACATGCCCGGCGTGTTCGGCCCCATCTCATCATTCTCGACTTAGAAATGCCGGATCGGGACGGGATTGAGACGTGCAAGGTCCTCAAAGCCGACGCGGCCACCCGCGAGATCCCGGTGATTATTGTCACCGCCACGGACGACGCCGAGCTGAACCAAAAGGCGTTCAACGCCGGCGCTCAAGCCACGATCCTCAAGACGGTGAGCCGGGAACGACTCTTGAATCTGGTTGAGGTCGCCGTCAGTACGAAGATTGCTGCTCCATCCGACGTCTCCCACGCCTAGCTCATCTCGAAAAAATTCGTTGGGGGTTTCTTCAACAAATCCCGATTCCGATGGGGAGCACGTATTGGCAGGTGATTTAGGAGGGGGAGAGCACCTTTGCTTTCTCGGCTTCGAGTGCTTGCCGCACCCGACTGAACTCCCTTTCGAGTTGTGCCATGACCTCGTCCGAGCCGTCCACGGACGCCGCACGTCCGCGATCTTCTAAATCCCCACATAACTTCATCATCAGTCGGGCGCCGAAAACGCCGCAAGCTCCCTTGAGACGATGTGCGATCCGTGCCGTGGCCTTCGCGTCTCCCTGCGCCACGGCCTCCCGTAAGGCCGTCAATCGCTGCGGTGCCTCCCGAAGGAAATGATCGATCAACTCGGTGAGAAAGTCCGGCTCGTTCTCTTCCTGAGGTTCGCGCAGAGTGGCCAGCAAGGATAGATCGATCGGTTCATCGGCAGCGACGGCGGTATCTCGACCTGCCACAGGTGCCTCCAGTGCCTGCCCGGAACGCGCAATCCAGCGCTCTAGCATCGCCCGCAGCTCTTCGGGCCCGACCGGCTTGGAGAGATAGTCATCCATCCCGGCCGCCAGACACCTCTGCCGGTCTCCCTCCATGGCGTGGGCGGTCATGGCGATGATCGGTGTGTGTTGTGCCGCTCCCTCACGCTTGCGAATCTCGGCGGTGGCCTCATAGCCGTCCATCTCAGGCATCTGGCAGTCCATGAGCACCAAATCGTAAGGAAGCATCTCGAGCATCTGCACCGCCTCCCTGCCATCGGCGGCCACATCCACCCGGCATCCGAGCTTCTCCAACAGCCGCACGGCGACCTTTTGATTCACCACATTGTCCTCAGCCACAAGCACGCGCCCCAGGATGGGCTGGCCTCTCAGCGCGGACGAGGCCGCTTTAGCGGTGGATTCGGCCAGGGTATGTCGGGTGACGAGCTCAGCAATGACCCCCTGTGTACGGGCCTCCCAGACGGTGGCCAAGGCGTCCATGAGCTGCCCGTGGCGCACTGGCTTGACGAGATAGGCAGCGAATCCCGCCTCTGCCAATCGCTTCGCATCGCCGCGCATGCCCATGGAGGTGAGCATCACGAGCACGGTGTCCCGGAGCGCTGGGTCGGCTTTGATGCGACGCCCAAGTGTCTCACCGTCCATACCGGCCATTTGTGAGTCGACGATGGCGACGTGGTACGGGTCGCCAGACGTCTGGGCTTCTCGGAGGGCCTTCAGCGCGTCTTCGCCCGAAATGGCGCCCTCAGTGCGCATGCCGCAGCTGGATATTTGCTCGTGAAGCACGCGCCGGTTGACCTCGGTGTCGTCCACGATGAGCACCCCCACTCCTGTGAGGTCCGTCATGGGAAGCGGAACAGAGGATGCTTGGGCATCGAGGGGCAACCAGACGCTAAACCAGAAAGTCGAGCCCTGATCCGGCCGGCTGGTTGCCCCCATGGTTCCTCCCATGAGCTCTGCCAATTGCCGGCAAATCGTGAGGCCCAACCCCGTGCCTCCATAGACGCGTGTGGTGCTCGCGTCCACCTGGGTGAACTTCTCGAA
>JBFHXD010000038.1:0-19195 GCA_041599135.1 Methylomirabilales bacterium (SeqCode)
CAAGAATCCCCCCGCCACCTCACCATTCAGGCCGAGCCGGTACGCCTCGTTGGGCCCCAAGGGCACGTCTCGCGCCACCCCGAAAATGAGGGAGCTGGTCGTGGTCGTTCCCTCTGCGTCTTTCAGAGCAACCGAGGCAGATTCCGAGACGTCGGAGATCTTGACCGACTCATACAAGTACCCGAGACTGGCCGAATGATACGTGAGGAATCGACGGCCGAAGATGATTTCGGCCCCTGTCCGGTCCTCATCAAAATCGTCGAAGTTGGAGACCGTGCTGAAAATTGCGAGGTTCATCGAGTACTCCGAATCCAGGAAGAAGGGGTCACTCCAGCGGAAATTCAACGCACTCGTCACGGTGCCTAACGTGAAGGCCAGCCGGATCCGTTTTCCGAGCCCAAAGATGTTATCCTCGCTGATAAACACGGACCCCAGGGCCCCGCCGGACGTGCTGAAACCACCACCGAGACCGAGCCTGCCGGTCGGCTTTTCCTTCACACCGATCGCCAGCACGAGCTGGTCTGCGGCGGATCCGCGTGCGGTCTGGACATCTACCGCTTCGAAGTACCCGAGCCCGCCGAGGCTCGTCCGCGCTTGTTGGAGGAGCTTGCCATTATAGACATCCCCCTCGGCCAGCTCGATGTACCTCCGGATCACCTTGTCCCGGGTCTTCGTATTTCCGCGGATGTCGATCCGTTCCACAAATGTCTTAATCCCCTCGGTGACCTCGAGGGTCACGTCCACGGTCGTCTCGTCGGCCCGCACCCGCGTGGTCGGCACAATGTCCGCAAAGACGTATCCCAACTCGGAATACTTTCCGGTAAGGAATGCCATGTCTTTTCGGAGGGTATCTCGACCAAAGAACTCCTCCTTGGGGAGTTTCAGGTCGGCCTGGAGGTCTTCCGGGGCAAAGACCTTGGTCCCCACGACGTTGACCTTTCCCACCCGAAACTGAGGTCCCTCGTCGATGCGAATGAGGATGTCCAAACGTTGATCCTCTCTGTCGACCTGGATTTCGGGTTCTGCGACCTTGACCTGTAGGTGTCCGTGATCAAGATAAAATGCCTTAATCCGTTCCACATCCTGCTTGAGATCTGACCGTTTGAGTACCCCAGCCTGAAGAAACGGAATGAAAAAACGCTTCTTCGTGGCCATGATTCTGCGGATCTTTCTCGACGCTATTTCCTCGTTCCCCTCAAACGTGATGTCCCGCACGAAGAATTTGGGCCCCTGCTGGATGTCGAAGATGACGTCGACCTCCGTGTCGGAGACCTTTTCGAATCGCCCCACCACTTGGGCCGTATAAAATCCCTCCTCCTCATACAGGACTTGGATATTATCGGCATTCCGACCAATCGCCTGGGGATTAAAAACTGTTCCTTCCCCGAAGTCAATGCGGCTTCGAATTTTCTCCTCGTCGATGTCTCCCCCTCCCTCGATCAGAATGGCGCGGACGGAGGGTTTCTCCTTGACCACATAGATGAGACGCAATCCCCCTTCCAATTCTTCTGCCTCGACCTTCACATCATCAAAAAATCCCATTTTAAACAGATGTTCCACATCGCCACGGATCCTCTGGGGCGAAAAAACATCCCCGACCCGCGTCTGGATGCGTTGCCGGATGGCATCCGACTCAACCTTTTTATTTCCCCGAATATCGATCTCTTTGATCAGGGGTGACTGTTGACCCCTGGCAATGGTGGGTCCCAGGAGAAGGAGGAAGACAGGAACCACAATGAAGATAGTCCGCAGGGTACGCACCACCTTTGGGCTACCTTTCCTGTCAGATAACGATGAATGATCAAGACCAGAACAGCATCACGCAGACGACTGCTCAGTATAGCAATTACTACACGAAAGTAAACAAAAAAAGGGCCCTTTGTGGGCCCTTTCAAGAGAACACACGTACAATCAGCTGGACTGACCGATCGGAAGCGTCTGGTCCGAGGCGCCCGTCGTGCTATGGAGATCGGTCACCTCCTCCGCCACGAGCTCGTCCACCCCGGCCTTCACGCGAACGGCACTCCCCTCGGAAAGCGTTCCTCGCAGCATCTCTTCGGCCAAGAGGTCCTCGATATGGCGCTGGATGGCGCGGCGGAGAGGTCTCGCCCCGAATTGGGGATCATATCCTTTCTCAATGAGGAACTCCTTGGCATCATCAGAGACCGACAGGCTCATCTGCTTTTCGACGAGCCGGGTCTCGAGTCGCTGAAGCATCAAGTCGACAATCTGTCGTATGTGCTCCTTGTTGAGGGCGTGAAACACGATCACTTCATCCACGCGGTTCATAAACTCCGGATTGAAGGTCCTCTTCAACTCACCGAGCACCGTATCCTTCATTTTTGCGTACGTCTGTTCCTCTCCCCCCTTGGTAAAGCCCATGGGGGCGTGGACACTGATCTGCCGTGCCCCGATATTGCTGGTCATGATCAAGATCGTGTTTTTAAAGTCCACCTGACGCCCGTAGCTATCGGTCAAATGGCCATCCTCAAAGATCTGGAGGAGGAGATTGAAGACCTCGGGGTGTGCCTTCTCGATCTCATCGAGCAGGACCACCGAGAAGGGACGGCGGCGCACCTTTTCGGTGAGCTGCCCGCTGTCGTCATAGCCGATGTAACCCGGCGGAGCCCCAATCAACCGCGAGATGGAGAAGCGCTCCATGTACTCTGACATATCGATGCGGACGATGGCGTCCTCACTTCCAAAGAGGAACTCGGCCAAGGCCTTCGCCAGTTCCGTCTTTCCAACGCCGGTCGGGCCCAAGAAGATGAACGACCCCACCGGCCTGCGGGGATTCTTGAGGCCGGACCGGGAACGTCGGATCGCCCTCGTGACCGCGCGGATCGCCTCATCCTGCCCCACCACGCGTTTGCCCAGCTCCTGCTCCATCCGGAGCAGCTTGTGGGATTCTGCCTCCTCGATCTCGTATAGAGGAATACCCGTCCACTTGGACACGATGTACGCAATGTCCTCATTGGTCACGACGATCTTCTCTTTCGATCGAAATTCTTTCCACTTATTCCTTTTTTCCTCGAGCTCTGATCGAAGCTTTCGTTCCGCATCCCTGAGCCGGGCGGCCACCTCAAAGGCCTGTGTCCTGATGGCATCCTCTTTTTGCACCCGGAGACGCTCGACCTCATTTTCCATACCCCGGAGATCATCGGGAAGCATGAGCGACTTCAGGCGGGCTCGGGAGCCTGCCTCGTCCATGACATCGATCGCCTTGTCCGGCAGGAAGCGGTCCGCAATGTATCGCTGGGAGAGCCGCGCCGCTGCCGACACCGCCTCCTCCGTAATGACGGCAGAGTGATGCGCTTCGTACCGATCCTTAATCTCTTGGAGAATCCGGATCGTCTCGTCCACGCTGGGCTGATCGACGAAGATCGTCTGGAACCGCCGTTCCAGGGCCCGATCCTTTTCGACATGCTTGCGGTACTCATCCATCGTGGTTGCCCCGATCACCTGGATTTCGCCACGGGCCAAAGCGGGTTTCAGCATGTTGGAGGCATCGATAGCGCCCTCGGCCGCGCCGGCCCCCACGAGGGTATGCAGTTCGTCAATAAACATGATGACGTTTCTCGCCTGTTGGATCTCCTTAATAACTGCTTTGAGACGCTCCTCGAACTGCCCCCGGTATTTGGTGCCCGCCACCATGCCAGGGAGGTCAAGCTGGATCACGCGCTTCCGCAGCAAGGTTTCCGGGACATCAGAAGCGACGATTTGCTGCGCCAATCCCTCGACGATGGCTGTCTTGCCCACTCCGGCCTCACCGATCAGCACGGGGTTGTTTTTCGTACGGCGCGACAGGATCTGAATCACCCGTTCGATCTCTGCGTGTCGGCCGATCACCGGATCCAGTTTTCCTTGACGCGCCATACCAGTCAGGTCCAACCCAAACTCGTCAAGGGCGGGGGTCCGTGGAGTACCTCCCCCTTTCGTCGCTTGTTCACCTAAGAGGTCTTGCGCCTGAGCCTTGGCGGCAGGGACCGTCACGCCAAAGTCCCGGAGGACCAACGAGGCGATTCCCTCGCCTTCGCGGACGAGCCCCAGGAGGAGGTGTTCCGTCCCGATATAATTGTGCCCCATCGACCGGGCTTCGGAGATGGCGTACTCGAGAACCTTTTTGGCCTGGGGAGTAAAGGGGATTTCGCCCGCAGGGCTCACCTCGGAGCCCACGGAGACGATCTTTTCCACCTCGCCCTTCAGGGTGGCGAGGTTCACGTTGAGCTTCTTCAGGATAGCCACGGCCAGGCCATCCCCCTCCCGGACGAGGCCGAGGAGCAAGTGTTCCGTCCCGACAAAATTATGGCCAAGACGGATGGCCTCTTCCCGGGCCAGGATGATGACCTTGCGCGCCCGTTCGGTAAATCGCTCGAACATGATTAGCCCCTTTTCTCGCAGTATAGCAGGTTTTTCTCACGAGACCAAGAAAGATTATTCGGCCTCGAGCTGGCCATCCGCCATCCTGAGGAGGCGGTCGGTACGGCGGGCAAACCACTCATTGTGGGTCACCAGAATTACGGTAAGGCCCTGCTCCCGATTCAGCTCGCGAAGCAGCTCAAAAATCGCCTCACCCGTTTTCGAGTCTAGGTTTCCGGTGGGCTCATCGGCAAGAAGCACATTGGGGGAAAGCACGAGCGCTCTGGCAATGGCCACCCGCTGCTGTTCACCCCCGGAGAGTTCCCCCGGCCGGTGTGTGAACCGCTCAGCGAGACCCACACGTTGCAGCATGCCTCTCGCCGCCTCCTGGGCACTCGCGAGGGATCGCCGGCCGATCAGGGCCGGCATCATGGCATTCTCAACGGCCGTGAACTCCGGTAACAGGTGGTGGAACTGGAAGACGAAGCCCACCGTCTGGTTCCGGAACGCCGCCAGTTCTCCTTCGGGCAGCTGGGAGATCTCGACGCCATCATAGTATACCTCACCCGCCGTGGGGCGGTCTAGTCCCCCCAGGATGTGCAGGAGGGTACTCTTTCCCACTCCGGAGGGGCCCATGATGGCGAGGAATTCTCCCCGGCGAACTGTCAGATTGACACCCTTGAGGATGCGAAGCTCTTCACCCCCCATCCGAAAGGACTTGCGCAAATCTCGGACCCGGAGCAACTCACTCATATCTCAGTGCCTCCACCGGGTTCAACCGCGAGGCCTGCCACGACGGATACAGGGTGGCCAGGAAACTGATCACCAAGGCGACAGTCACGACTGCCACCACATCCGGGGTGTTCACCTGGTGCGGAAGCTTGTTCAGAAAATACACGTCTGAAGGAAACGCGTTAATCCCAAAGACGCGTTCCACAAACTTTACGATGCCATCGAGATTGGCGGTGACGATCAATCCACCCAACAGGCCAAGGAGGGTCCCCACTGTCCCGATGACAATCCCTTCGATCATGAAGATCTTCATGATGCCGGCCGCCGTCGCACCCATGGATTTCAGGATGGCAATCTCCCTGGTCTTCTCCATCACCACCATGGTGAGCGTGCTCACGATTCCAAAAGCGGCCACGAGGACGATCATGACCAGAATGATAAACATGACGGTCTTCTCGAGCTTGAGTGCCGAGAAGAGATTCTTGTTCATTTCCATCCATGTCCGCGTATAGAACGGAAACCGGAACTCTTCCTGGAGATGGCCAGCTACCTCTGGGGCCCGGTAAATATCGTCCAGTTTGATCTCGACTCCGGTCACCGATTCACCCATCCGGAAGAACGCCTGAGCGGCCGGGATAGGGATATACGCGAGGCCGGCATCATATTCGTACATTCCCGCCTCGAAGATCCCGACCAGCGTGAACTGCTTGACCCGGGGGGCCATCCCCAGGGGAGTGACGCCACCCCCGACCGGGGAAACGACATTGACCGCATCCCCCAGCTTCACCCCTAAACCGGCTGCCAAGGCTTTGCCAAGGATGATCCCCTCTGGGACTCGTCGAAGGGCATCCAGGCTCCCTTCCTTCATGTTCCGCTCCAGGTCGGTGACCCGCCGCACCTGTTGGGGATCGATCCCTCGAAGTACTGCTCCCATCACGCCGTAACGAGAGGTCAGCATGACCTGGTGCAGGGTGAAGGGTGCGGCGCCCACCACATGTGAGGCTTGGACGATCCGGGGAAGAAGCTGCTCAACGTCGGTGACCCCCTTTTCACCGAACTGGAGAAGGACGACGTGCGCGTTCGTCCCCAGGATCTTGTCCCGCAGGTCCCGCTCAAAGCCACTCATCACCGATATGACGACGATGAGGGCCATGACGCCCAGCGCCACTCCTCCGCTCGAGATCAGCGTGATGAGGGAGATAAAGGACTGCCGCCGCTTCGATTTCAGGTACCTGAGCCCGATCAGAGTCTCATACCGCATCACTGCTCGCAGGAGGGACGTCCTCCCCCTTGGGGCGGAGCTGTGGAAATAAGATGACATCGCGGATGGAGGGCGAGTCGGTGAAGAGCATGACCAGGCGGTCGATCCCGATCCCCTCCCCCGCCGCCGGCGGCATCCCGTACTCCAGGGCCCGCACAAAATCGTCGTCCATCCGGTGGGCCTCCTCGTCCCCCTGTTCTCTCGCCCGAAGCTGTTCGTGGAAGCGCCGGTGTTGCTCTTGAGGATCGTTTAGCTCGTTATAGGCGTTCGCAAGCTCCATCCCAGCCACGAACAATTCGAACCGCTCGGCCAGGCTAGGATCGTCCGCCTTCTGCTTGGCCAGCGGGGACAGCTCGAGGGGAAAATCGAGGAGGAACGTCGGCTGTATCAGGTTGGGCTCGACCAGGTGCGCCATCAACTCGTCCAGCAGCTTGCCCCAGCCCCAGTCCGCCTTGATCGGAATACCCCGACGCTCGACCACACCGCGAAGCTTCTCGACATCGCGCAAAGCTTCATCAGGCTCTTGAACGCCGCCCACCTGCCTGATTGCTTCCATGACGGTCAATCGCGGCCAGGGCGGAGATACATTGATTCGTGCGCCTTGGTAGGTCAACTCCTCGGTCCCGAGAATCGCACGGCAGAGATGAGGAAGCAATTCCTCGGTCAGATTCATCAGATCATGGTAATCGGCATAGGCCTGGTAAAACTCCAGCATCGTAAACTCGGGATTATGCAGGGTATCGACCCCTTCGTTCCGGAAGCTGCGATTAATCTCATAGACCCGGTCCAATCCGCCCACCAGCAGCCGCTTCAAGTACAGCTCGGGGGCAATTCTCAGAAAGAGATTGATGTCTAACGCGTTGTGGTGCGTGACAAATGGCCGTGCTGCGGCACCCCCCGCCACCCCCGGCATCATGGGGGTTTCGACCTCCAGAAACCCCCGCCGGTCGAAGAATTGACGAATCTCGCAAATAATCTGAGACCGACGGTGAAAAACCGTCACCGCTTCAGGGTTCGCCACCAGGTCAAGATATCGCTGGCGGTACCGGGTTTCCACGTCGACGAGCCCGTGCCACTTCTCTGGCAGGGGCCAGAGCGACTTGGTCAGAAGACGAAACGCTTGAACCCCCACGGAAAGTTCGCCGGTTCGTGTCCGAAAGAGATGACCCGTCACCCCGACCACATCGCCGATATCTATGAGCTTGAGGAGCCCGTACGCCTCGTCCCCTAGGACGTCCTTGCGAAGGTAAATCTGAATCTGGCCAGACCGATCTTGCAGATGCGCAAACGTTGACTTGCCGTGGTCACGGAGGGTCATCACCCGACCAGCGAGGCTCACCGACATCTGCTCCGTCTCCAACACAGACGCCGATGTCTCTCGATACCGCTGCTGCAGCTCATCTGCCAAGCCATTGACTTCCCACCGAGAGCCGTAGGGATCGATCCCAATCCGCCGGAGCTCCTCGAGCTTGCGCCGCCTTTCCCGGATCAGTTGATTGCTCTCTTCTTCTCTCATCCCCAGCATTCCCAGATCATATCTGCCTGATTTTAAAGAAGAATATTCATATCTGTCAAGACGAGGGGCGGCGAGCCGCGTGGAAGAGATAGGCCTCCACTAACTGGTCAATCTCTCCATTCAGCACCGCTTCGACGTTCCCGGTCTCCACGCCTGTTCGATGGTCCTTGACCAGCTGATACGGCGCCAGAACATAGGATCTGATTTGAGACCCCCACGCGATCTCCTTCTTTTCACCGGCCAGCGCCTGAATCTCCTTCTCCTGTTTCTCCCGGTAGTACTCGTACAGCCGGGACCGGAGCACCTTCATAGCGAGGGCCTTATTCTTGTGCTGGGAACGCTCGTTCTGGCAGGAAACCACCATCCCCGTCGGGACGTGGGTAATTCGAACGGCCGAGTCGGTTACATTCACATGCTGTCCTCCATGGCCGCTCGCCCGGAACGTGTCGACCTTCAAATCTTTTTCATTGATAACGACCTCGACCTCTTCAACCTCGGGGAGCACCGCGACCGAGGCAAAGGAGGTGTGCCGCCGGCGACTGGCATCAAATGGGGAAATCCGGACTAATCGATGCACCCCCACCTCTGTCTTGAGGTATCCATAGGCATAGGGACCGACGACGGAAACGACCGCCCCCTTAATCCCGGCTTCTTCCCCCGGCTGCAGATCGAGAACCTGCGTCTTGAAGCTTCGACCCTCGCACCAGCGAAGATACATCCGAAGCAGCATTTGGGCCCAATCCTGGGACTCGGTTCCACCGGCCCCAGGATTGATTGACAGAATGGCATTGCCGCGATCGTGAGGTTCCGAGAGGGCGACGCGGATCTCCAAATCAGCGATCCGTTGCTCTAGAGTTGTGACCGTCCGGTCGACCTCCTTCAGAGTCTCTTCGTCTTCCGCCTCCCGGGCCAGCTCGAGGAGGGTCCGTTGATCCTCAACCTCGCCACGGAGCGTCGCGTGCAGCGTGAGTTGTTCCTTTAGATCCCCGAGCTCCTTGAGTACATTTTGGGCTCGATCTGGCTCCTTCCAGAAGTCAGGATGCTGAGCGGCTTGCTCTAACTGTTTGGCCCGCTCTGCCTTCACTGGGAGGTCAAAGATAGACCCCGAGATTTCCTGATTTCGCCTCCAGCGCCTCCAGCCTTTTTCCGAGATCCGCTGTCATGGTTTTCCTCCTTCGCCGCGCGCTCCCCTTCTCCTCGTGGTCAGCAGCAAAATGCTGATGAGCCCGCACCCCCAAGCGAACAGATCCCCATACCTGGTGTAGAAGGTTCCGCCCGATCCGGAAGTGAACGTCCCGGAGAGCACGGTTTCGACAAAAAGATCTGACTGCTGCAAAATACGACCGGTCGGCGCGATCAGGGCAGAAATCCCGGTATTTGCAGCCCGGACGAGATAGACGCCGTTCTCCACCGCCCGCAGGGCAGCCATACTCAGGTGCTGATATGGAGCAGCGGAGTCGCCGAACCAGGCATCATTCGTGATATTCACCAAGAAGTTGGCACCTGCCAGGACATGCCGCCGGACCTGATTGGGAAATATGGCCTCAAAGCAAATCAGCACCCCAAATCGCCCCCCGGGAAATTCGAAAACCGTAAAGCGCTGTCCCGCCCTGAAATCGCCGATCCCGGCGGCCATCTTCTCCACGAAGAAGAGGAGCGACTTTAAGGGGATGTACTCCCCAAAGGGTACCAGGTGAATCTTATCATACTTTTGCACAATCTTCGCCCTTGGAGAGATGAGAAAGGCGCTGTTGTAGAGGGCCGGCGAGGGGCTATGGGTCCGATCCGGGCTTCCCACGAGGAGATAGGACCGGACCTCCGCGGCCAAATCAAGCACCCGCTGACTCAAGGGTCCTCTCTCGCGGAGGAAAAAGGGGACGGCCGTCTCGGGCCAGACGATGAGTTCCGCCTCAGGGCCGGCCTCCCGCGTAAGACGCTCATAGATGTCGATCGTCCGCTTCTGGAATCCGGGATCCCACTTGGCCCCTTGTTCAATATTCCCTTGGACAACCGAGACCCGGATCTCTTGCCGCCGCGCTTCGGCCGACACCATCCGTCCCATCCCAAAGAACACGGTCCCGAGCAGGAGTACGCTCACACCCCCCACGGGAACCACCGCCGGCCGCCAGCCCCGCCGAAACAGCAGGTAGCCCAGTGCCAAACCCGCATTGGTCAGCACCAGGAGAAAAGAAATCCCATAGACGCCAGTGACGGATGCCATCTGGATCACGGGAAGATTTTGGTATTGGGAATAGCCCAACAGATTCCACGGAAAGCCGGTGAGCAAGAACGTTCGCAAATATTCGAGACCCACCCACAGGGCGGGCACCCCGACGAGGTACTTGAGAGGACCCCTGGCCGAAAGTCGAGTCACCCCGTATGCAAACATGCCGACATAGAGGGCGAGGTACAGTGAAAGGGCGAGGAGGAGCAGGAAGCTGAAAGGGAGGGGAAGCCCCCCATATGTGGTCATGGTGTGAACGACCCACGGGATACTCAGGAGGTATAAGACCAGGCCAGTGATGAGTCCGAGGTAGGTTCCGTGAAGAGAAGGCACGCCGTCCAGCGCAACCAAGAGGGGAACGAGTCCCCCGAACGCAAGCGGTGCCAGACTCACCCGTGGAAAACTGAGGGCAAGCAACACGCCGCTCAGCACCGCCAGTCCTCCCCGCCGAAGCATCGGACCCATCCTCCCTAAATCCATCCCATTCGGACCCAAAGATCAAAAACAGGGACGGCAAAGAGGAGGCTGTCAATCCGATCTAGCATCCCCCCGTGACCGGGGATGAGGCGACCCGTATCCTTCACCTGGAAGGCTCGTTTGATGAGAGATTCTGTCAAATCTCCCATCTGCCCTGCACCACCAATCACCCCTCCCAACAGCAGACTCGCCAGGAGGGACAAAGGCATACCTAACGCTCTCGCGAGCACCCAGGCCGCTGCCATGCTCGAGACTAGGCCGGCCACACTCCCCTCGACGGACTTCTGCGGGCTCACCCGTGGCGCCAAGGGATGACGCCCCAGTGCGGACCCAGCATAGAAGGCTCCCGTATCTCCAACCCACACGATGCCGCAGGCGAGAAGGATGTACCACTCCCCACCCGGTATCGCCCGCAAGTCCACAGCCAGACTGACCGGACCCGCAACATACAGCATCCCCAGAAAGCGGGAAGCAGCCCGTCGCACGTTCACCTCCGTTTCTCCCTCTTCGACCAGGGCCACGGAAAGCTGGAGCAACAAGAGCAGGACCACACCGATGCCGAACCACTCCAATCCACCCGCATAGGTGGCCCCGATCAATCCGACCGCGCCTGGCAGAGGAAGCATTCCCCAGACTGCCGATACGGGATCTACGAGACGGATGAATTCCCACAGCGCACGGCCTGCAACCCCGATTATTAGCAGGACAAATCCCGCCTCTCCTCCGTAAACCACGACGAGGCAAAAGAGGGGAATGAGGATCAGGGCGCTCAAGAGCCTTGTGCCGTGCACCACCAGATCCTTTCGCGAGACGACTTCGTCAACAGGAGATACGAGAAGGGATCGAGCGTATGAGGGAGGGAAGAAGCAAAAGCGGACCAGGCGGAATGATGACCCCAAGTTTTCAAGAGCCACGCCTGGCTGACGCGGGATACCTGTCAGAATTCAAGAATTTCCTTCTCCTTGCTGGCCAAGGCCATGTCGATCTCTTTGATGTACTTATCGGTCAGTTTCTGCACCGAGTCGGTCGCCTTCTTCAAGTCATCCTCGGAGATCTTCTTCTGTTTCTCGAGGGCCTTGAGCTTTTCGTTGGCGTCGCGACGGACGTTCCGGATGGCGACCCGCCCCTCTTCCGTCATACGCCGAACGATGCGAACCAACTCCTTCCGCCGCTCCTCGGTGAGCGGAGGAATAGCGATCCGGATAATCCGACCATCGTTCGCGGGCGTGATCCCCAAATCGGACTTCAGGATCGCCTTCTCGATGGCCGGGACCAAGCTCTGATCCCACGGCTGAATGGTGATGAGGCGAGTCTCCGGAGTGGCCACGGTCGCCACCTGCTGGAGCGGTGTCGGGGTCCCATAATAATCGACGGTAATCCCCTGCACTAAGGCCGTGGATGCCCGACCGGTGCGGACTCCCGCGAATTCCCGCACGGTCGCCTCCACCCCCTTCTTCATTGACGCTTCTGCCCGATCGAGGGCCTCCTTCGTCATGACCTACCGCCCCTTCACGATGGTCCCCACCCTTTCTCCCAACACCAATCCTTTTAAGCGACCCTTCTCGTGGAGATTGAAGACCACGATGGGGAACCGATTGTCCATACACAGGGAGATGGCGGTCGAATCCATCACCTTGAGCTCCTTGCTCAGGACATCGATATAGCTGAGCTCATCGAACTTCTCGGCGGTTGCGTCCTTCAAAGGATCTGCGGTGTACACCCCATCCACTTTGGTCGCCTTAAAGACCACTTCTGCCCCAATCTCGATAGCCCGCAGTGCCGCGGCGGTATCCGTTGAGAAGTACGGGTTCCCGGTTCCGCCTGCAAAGATGACCACCCGACCTTTCTCCAGGTGTCGAATTGCCCGGCGGCGGATGAAGGGTTCTGCCACCTCTCGCATCTCGATGGCCGACTGCACCCGCGTGTGGATACCACGCTTCTCCAAGGCATCTTGGAGGGCGAGACCGTTCAGGACTGTCGCAAGCATCCCCATATAGTCGGCAGTCGCCCGATCCATCCCGGCAGCGGTAGCCTCCAAACCACGGAAGATGTTCCCACCCCCCACCACAACGGCAACCTGCACGCCGAGGGTGTGTGTTTCCTCTATCTCTCCGGCGATGAAACGGATAACCTCGGGACTGATCCCATACCCGAGGTCTCCCCCCAACGCCTCGCCACTCACCTTCAGCACAATCCGCCGGTACTTCAATCCCATATTTCGTGACTTCGTCACTTTGTTCACAGTTCACAGTTTACGGTTCATGGTTCACCGCCGTGATCGCCCCTCCAAACGTTAAGGCGCATCTGACATTTCACCCAGTTGAAATCGGGAGAAGCGGCGTACCACGATGTTTTCCCCGATCGTGCTGATGGCCTCCTTCACGACCTGTTCGACCGTCCGGTCAGGGTCTTTCACAAACGGTTGATCCATCAGACAGCTCTCGACAAAAAACTTCTCCAGCCGGCCCTGGACAATGCGGTCGATCACGTTGGCTGGCTTTCCACTCTCCTCTGTCTGCACGCGCAAAATCCGGCGTTCCTCTTCGAGGACTTCCTCGGGGACCTCCTCCCGCCGCAGATACCGGGGACTCATGGCCGCCACATGCATTGCCAGATCCTTGGCCAAGGCCTGAAATTGCTCGTTCCTGGCCACAAAATCGGTCTCACAGTTCAACTCGAGTAGAACCCCGATACGGCTACCCGGATGTATGTAGGCAACAATCGAACCCTCGGCCGCTATCCGCTCCGCTTTCCGCGCTGCCTTTGCAATCCCCCGCTCGCGGAGGATGGTTATTGCCCGATTCACGTCCCCGTCGGCCTCTGCTAGAGCCGACTTGCACTCCATAATGCCCGCCCCGGTTGCCAGTCGGAGTTCTTTGACTTGTGTGGCAGCAATCTCGGTCATCGTGTCCTCATCCTCATCAGCAGTATTCGAAATGTGCGAAACCGTTGAGGCCACCCCCTGACGATCTGCTCCTAGCTGTCGGCCTCTTGTCGTGCCTCTGCCTCCTCCGCCTCGGCAGCAGGTCGCGCCTCTTCCATCGTCTCACCCGTCTCCCCGAGCTCCTCAAGCATTTCCTGTTCCAGCGCCTTGTCAACCGCGCCGCGCCCGTCCAAAATCGCATCGGCCAATCGCGAGGTGATCAGTTTCAGCGCCCGGATGGCGTCATCATTTCCCGGGATAGGATAGTCAATCTCATCCGGATCACAGTTCGTATCCACCAAGGCGACTACCGGGATCCCAAGACGCCGCGATTCTCGAACCGCGATACGCTCCCGCCTGGTATCCACGACGGCCACCGCGCCGGGTAACCGGTCCATGTCCTTGATCCCCGCCAGCGCCCGATTCAATTTTTCAATCTCGCGACCCAGCTGGATAGCCTCCTTCTTGGGCAGCTTTTCAAAGCTGCCATCTGCTTGCATCTGCTCGAGCTGTTTGAGTCGGTTGATGCTCTTGCGGATAGTTTGAAAGTTGGTCAAGGTTCCGCCGAGCCAGCGATGGTTCACGTAAAACATGCCACACCGCTCGGCTTCCTCCCCGATGGTTTCCGCCGCTTGGCGTTTGGTGCCGACAAAGAGGACGGAGTCCCCCTTCTGAGACACCTCCTTGAGAAACTGGTACGCTTCCTCGAACTTTTCCATGGTCTTTTGGAGATCGATGATATAGATACCATTCCGCTCTCCAAAGAGAAACCGCTTCATCTTCGGATTCCAGCGCTTGGTCTGGTGTCCGAAGTGCACTCCCGCTTCCAAAAGTTCTTTCATCGTAATTGCCGCCATGCGCGCCTCCTTTGCGGTGGTTTACCCTCCGCCCTCTTCACCTCTCCCAGGCCTTTTGCCGCTGGCAAACACCAACCGGGAGATCCGAGAGCGTGTGTATTCGTTGCAACAAATTATCCCTTCATACCATATTGTCAGCGTCTCTGACAAGCTGCCACCCTTTACTTCGTTCAGAGTTGAGGGTGCAGGGTTCAGAGTTCACACGGTAAATTCAAATTTCGAAATCCCTCGGTTGTCGGACGTCGGCGAGCTCAGTCGAGCCGTCACCGGAGATTAGGTTCGGTAGGCGACGTTCGCCCGTATGTAGTCGTAAGTCAAATCCGTGGTCCAGATGACCGCGTCTCCCTCCCCCTGGTTCAGGCTTATCGTTACGGTAAATTCCCGGAGGACCATGACCTGCTGCGCCGCCCTCTCGGCCTCCGGTCCAAGGCCGACGCCGCCTAAAACCACCGGGACCTCACCGATGCGAATGTCTACCCGATCCGGGTCCACCTCCACTCCGGAAGCTCCTACGGCAGCCATCACCCGTCCCCAGTTGCAATCCTGCGCGAAAAATGCGGTCTTGACGAGCGGGGAATTCGCCACGCCGAAGGCGATCCTTCGCGCCGCCTCGCCGGATGCGGCACCCGCCACCTCAAGCGCCACCAGCTTGGTAGCCCCTTCCCCGTCAGCGACGATCTTTTTGGCGAGGGTCTGAGTCACCTGGAACACCGCATCCCGCAAGGGTGCCCATCCTGGCCCCTTCGGATGAAGCACGCTGCCCCCAGCCTGGCCGGTGGCAAAGCAGAGGACTGTGTCGTTGGTGCTAATGTCCCCGTCCACCGTAATACAGTTGAAGGAGCGCTCGACCGCCTCCCGAAGTAGCTCCTGAAGGCTGGGAGCCTCAACAACAGCATCGGTGGCGAGAAAGGCAAGCATAGTCGCCATGTGGGGGGCAATCATCCCCGCGCCCTTCGCCATGCCACCCACGTGGATCTGACGTCCCTCGATCTCAACCACCACCGCCGTCTCCTTTGGCACGGTATCGGTCGTCAATATCGCCCGGGCGGCCTCCGGTCCCCCATCGTCGCGAAGGCTTGCCGCCGCCTCACGAATCCCTCGTGCAATCTGATCCATCGGAAGGAGCTGGCCAATAACGCCGGTCGAGCAAACAAACGCCTCCTCCAACGGACAGCCCACCGCGGCCGCGGCGAGAGCCGCCATCGTCTCGGCATCCTTGAGGCCTTGAACCCCGGTGCACGCATTGGCGTTACCACTGTTCACCACAATGGTGGACAAACGCCCTCCCTGCATGCGGCGCTGACACCAGAGGACCGGTGCGGCCTTGACCCGGTTCGTGGTGAAGACACCGGCCACCGGGCTCGAATCTGTTGCACGAATCAGGGCGAGATCAGGCTTCGCCTTTTTAATCCCGCAATGGACCCCCGCCGCCCGTACGCCACGGACGGCCGTGATCCCTCCTTGGAGCTCTGCGAAAGGTTCAGGGTTCACAGTTCACCGCTTCGATGACCGATGTCCGTTAACCAATGACCGCGGGTCAACACGATCTACCGTTTACCGATGACAGAAGAGACGATTTGGCCTCTCGCAGCCATCCGTCATCGGTCGTCGGTCATCGGATTACGTCTAAGGGAAGAGTGGAGGAGAGGTGAGGCCGAGGGTTTCCTCGAAGCCAGCCATAAGGTTCATGACCTGAATCGCCTGTCCCGCCGCTCCCTTAACCAAGTTGTCGATCGCCGTGATGACGATGGCCCTGCCACTTCGCATATCCACCGCGAGCCCGATGTCGCAATAATTGGAGCCCCACACCTGTTTGGTCTCGGGGAACGTCCCGGGTGAATGGACCCGAACGAAGGGCTCTCCCTTGTATGCCTGGACAAAGAGATCGTGCACCGTTTCCACCGCGATCGGCGAGATCAGCGTGGCGTAAATAGTGCTCAGGATTCCCCGGGTCATGGGAGTGAGATGGGGCACAAAAGAGATAGCAACCTCCTGTTGCGTCAGCCGCGAAAGCTCCTGCTCTATTTCAGGGGTATGGCGGTGAGACGCAACCGCGTACGCCTTGAAGTTCTCATTCGCTTCCGAGAAGTGAAGCGCCAGATCAAGCTTGCGCCCAGCGCCTGAAGTTCCAGACGCCGCATTCACAATCACCGATTCTGTCGCAATGTGTCGCGCACGCACCAATGGGAGAAGACCAAGGAGGGCTCCCGTCGGATAACAGCCCGGCACGCCGACGAGTCGGGCGTGTCGGATGGCCTCCCGGTAAAGCTCCGGCAGACCATATACTGCCTCGTTGAGCAGGTGAGGAGCGGGGTGAGCCGCCCGGTACCAGTGTTCGTAGGTCTCGCGGGCCTTAAGGCGAAAGTCCGCGCTGAGATCAATGACTCGGCATCCGGCTTCGACCAGAGCGGCTGCCGGGATGGCAGATGCCGTATGCGGCAAGGCCAGGAAGACGATCTCGGCCACGGACGCCAACCTTCTCGGCTCCAAGGCCTCGAAAGAAAGGTCTACAAATCCAGCCAGGCCGGGCAAGGCGGCCGTCACCGGCTTTGCGGTATAGGTTTCCGAAGTGACCGCCACCACGTCTACGCCCGGATGATGGACGAGCAAACGGAGAAGTTCTGCGCCTGCGTAGCCGCTCGCACCCGCCACGGCCACCTTTCGCTTCATCACGAAATCCTCTCTCGTGCCGCAGATAAAAAAAGGAAGGTCACCGGGGTGACCTCCCTGTGTTCAACTCAAGCTCTCACTACCGCTTGGAGAACTGAAATCGCGCCCGGGCACCCCGCTGTCCGTACTTCTTCCGCTCTTTCACCCGAGGGTCTCTTGTGAGCAGACCGGCCTTCCGGAGGGCGGAACGGAGCCCCTCATCCACCCTCAGGAGGGCTCGAGAGATCCCATGCCGAATGGCTTCAGCCTGCCCCGTACTCCCCCCACCCCGAACGTTCGCAATCACATCATACTTGCCCTCGAGACCCGTGAGCTTCAGGGGTTGGGCAATAACCATACGAAGTGTGGCGCGGCCAAAATAGTCCTCCAACGGCCGGCGGTTGACGACGATCTGTCCCTCGCCCTGTTTGAGCCGCACCCTGGCTACTGCAGTCTTTCGTCTGCCTGTTCCGTAATAGGTGGCAACTGCCATCGCGTTCACCGCATTTGTAAAGGAACGGGTTTCTGAGCGTGGTGAGGATGTTTCTCACCGACGTATACCTTGAGCTTTCGGTACAGCGCATCCCCGAGTTTGCTCTTCGGAAGCATCCCCCGGACCGCGTGTTGGATCAACCGTTCAGGACGGCTCTTCAACATCGCACCTGCCGTCGTCTCCTTGAGACCCCCCGGGTATCCTGAGGCGCGGTAATAGACTTTCTGTGTCAACTTCTTTCCAGTCAGCAGCACCTTCTCGGCGTTCACGACGACGACAAAGTCCCCCGTGTCCACATGGGGGGTGAATTGGGGCTTGCGCTTGCCCCGAAGAACGGTGGCCACCTCGCTGGCAAGCCGCCCAAGGACCTTTCCCTGCGCATCAACGACGTACCAGCGGCGCTCGACCTCTCCTGGCTTCGCGCTATATGTGCGCACGGCACCCATAAAAACCACTCCTTCGACTGAACCCAACCTCACAATTCTAGCGATATTTTTTCCGTTGTCAACACGAAGTGTCAGCGGTTCCGTTCGGAGAGAATCTGAAGACCCTTCAGGGATAGGAGAGGATCAATCCGCTGGACCGTCTCGGACTCCGCGAGAATCAGATGGGCCAAGCCACCCGTCCCAATGACCTCCGGTTGTTGCTCCATCTCCTTGGCCATCCGGCGCACGATTTCGTCCACCAGACCAAGATATCCATAGAACAGACCGGATTGTATGCTTCCCACCGTAGTCTTTCCAATCACCCCTTTGGGGCGCACGATTTCGACCCGTGGCAACTTGGCGGCCCGTTCGAACAGGGCCTCGGCCGAAATTCCGACCCCTGGCGCGATCACTCCGCCGAGGTATTCTCCCTTTGACGAAACCGCATCAAACGTGGTGGCGGTCCCAAAATCCACTACAATGGCGGGACCGCCGTAGATTTCGTAGGCCGCCACGGCGTTGACGATGCGGTCAGCGCCCACCTCTCGGGGACTGTCGTACAGGATCGGCATCCCGGTTCGAATGCCAGGCCCGACCACCAAGGGGGTCACCTGGAAGTAGCTGCTGGCCAACTCTTCAAAGACGGGTTGCAGCGGTGGGACGACCGAAGCGATAATCACGCCGGCGACCACCGATCGAGGGATTTCCACTACCTCGAAGAGATTTTTCACCAGGATCCCGTACTCGTCGGCCGTCCCATCCCGTCGAGTGGCTATGCGCCAGTGGTGGACGAGCTCGCGGTCTCGGAAGAGCCCCAGCACCGTGTTTGTGTTCCCAATGTCAATGGCTAAGAGCATAGTCGAGAGTTCAGAGCTTAGAGTTAAGAGTCTAGATTTGAGAGCTTATAGTTCATCGTTCACGCCTTGTGTTCCGAGGTCCGACGTCCGATGTCGCGAAGAGCGAGGAGGGGGTTCCGCCGAGTCCAGGCCCAGCTCTCCTCGCCCTCCCCACGAGACCCCGTTCCCCCGAGGAACTTTGTTTTGTTCTTGGGCAGCACCTGCAGGCCTCGAGCGACATTGCCGGAAGCGGCGGGGCCCCTCGGCTGGCGGCGGCCTGGGAATCCGAGGCGCGATCCCTGCCTAATCTCTTTGCAGGGATCGTGAACACGGAGGGACCCAGGCCGTACGCCGCCGCTCAGGGTCGCCGCGAGAGGCTTGGAGCGAGGGGCTGAAGGTGCTGTCTCAACAGAATCACCAATCCGTGGAATTGTTCCGCCGGG
>JBFHXD010000039.1:0-19068 GCA_041599135.1 Methylomirabilales bacterium (SeqCode)
CAAAGGCTGGTTTTTTCGCCGATCCAGAGGGTGTTTGGGGCTCGAGACCCGTGGGCGGACTGATATCTGTGCCCGTGCGTGCCTCGCTGGGATGCTCTCTTAGTCTAGCAGAGCCATGGCCGACGCAAAGACTTTTCTTGACGCCGGGGAGTCGGGCGAAATGGTCACCAGTGACGGCGAGGTGACCCTTCGAGGGATTGTCCCAGAGGCACTCGACCGTGCTGACAGCTCCTCACTCACGGCTTGTCGAAGGCCCCCCTCGTTGTTTATACTGCTCGGGCTCTCCCTTTATCCGCCACATGCTGTGGTGAGCAACGGAAGGCAGGGTACCGTAATGTTTGAATCTCTCGGCATGGCTCCCCCGGACCCGATCTTCGGGGTCATGCAGGCGTTCATAGAGGATACGAATCCCGCAAAGATCAATCTCAGCTCCGGTATCTACACCGACTCCTCTGGGAAGACCCCAATCCTCGCGTCGGTCAAGACGGCGGAAGAACGTATTCTCAAAGAGGAGACGACGAAAAGCTACAAACCGATTCAGGGAGCGGCTGAGTTCGGGGAAGCGGTCCAGGAGATGCTATTCGGACGCGGCCACGAGATCCTCGCATCGCAACGCGGCGCGACCGTGCACACGCCCGGAGGGACGGCAGCCCTGCGGCTCGCGGCCGACTACGTGAAGCAGCACTCCCCCAGCTCAACAATCTGGCTGAGTCACCCCACCTGGCCAAACCATCCCAACATCTTCCGATCAGCCAACCTCAAGGTCAGAAGCTATTCCTACTTTGATCAGGTAAACAACCAGCTGGATTTTGACAAGTTTTTTCAGGCCCTCAAGGCCATTCCTGCCGGGGACGTGGTTGTCTTGCACGGATGTTGCCACAACCCCACAGGGCTCGACCCGGATCGCGAGCAGTGGGCGCGGATTGCTGCTCTGTTGACCGAGCGCAAGATCTTTCCCCTGGTGGACCTGGCCTACAATGGCTTGGGTGACGGGCTCGAGGAGGACACCCTTGGGTTACAAGAACTCTGCCGCCCGGGCTGCGAGATGATGATCTGTAGCAGCTTTTCCAAGAACTTTGGCCTGTACAACGAGCGCGTGGGGGCTTTGACGGTATTGGCAAAATCCCAGAAGGAGGCAGAGGCCGTTCTTAGCCATGTCAAGGTAAGTATCCGGGCGCACTACTCGAATCCTCCGGCCCACGGGGGAACCATCGTGACCACGATTCTTCGCGATGCGAAATTGCGATCCATCTGGCAGGAGGAGCTCCGAGAGATGCGTGATCGCATTAACAGGATGCGCGAGCTGTTTGTCGAATCCATGAAGGCGAAAGGCGTTCCGCAAGACTTTTCCTTTGTCCGGGAGCAGAAGGGCATGTTTTCCATGTCCGGCTTGAGCAAGGAGCAGATCCAGACGCTTCGCGACAAGTACTCAATCTATATCGTTGACTCTGGACGGATGAATGTTTCTGGTATGACAGAGGGAAAAATGCCCACGCTCTGCGACGCGATCGCCAGTGTGCTCTAACGGCCGGCAAGCCGTGATGTCAGTGAGATTCCATCGCCTGCTGAACAGCGGCAAGGACCCGCGCGTGAAGCTTGCCGTTGGTGGCGACGATGCCGACGCAGTGATGCAGGGTTCGGCCGCGCGAGAAGTCAAGTGGATGACCGTAGACGTCGGTCACCTCTCCCCCGGCCTCCTGCACGATAATTGACCCCGCCGCGTGATCCCATATCTTTTCCTCATAGCCGGCCTGGGGAAGGCGCACATAGGTGACAACGTCCCCGCGGGCCACTATCCCATACTTACACTGGCTGTCGATCCTCAGCGGCGGTTTCGTCACACCCAGAATTGCTGCGATGCGTGCCGCACGGTTGTGCGAGGAATGATCCTCCTCAACCGATTCGCAGTAGGACGCCTCAACCGGGTCAGCAACCTCGGCCACCCTGATCCGGATCTCGGAGGTGGGATCGTTGACCGGTCGCATGCTCGCGCCTTGGCCCTTGAGGGCAACGAAGAGGCTGCCCCTGGGCCCGTCAGGATGGCTCGCGTCGACTGGAAGGTTTGGGCAACCGAGCACACCGAGAACGATCTCGCCTTCTTCAATCAGCGCGAGGGCAACGGCATATTGGTCGCCCCGGAGGAATCCTTTGGTCCCATCGATGGGATCGAGGACCCAGTACCGCCCTGTCGGTCCGCCCCCCCAGGTGCCGCGGTCGATGCTCGCCAGAATCTCGTCATCGGTCAGCCCCGGAATGATGGCGTTGACATGGTGAGTAACCTTGGCCTTGAGCGCGTCCCCCGCCGACGTCCGCAGGCCGATGGCATCCTCTTCTGCGGCGATCGGCTCGTCGGGAAAGGCTTTGAGTAAATCCCAACAGATCACGGCCTGCGAGCCGAAGTCGGCTACGGTGACCGGTGACCTGTCTTCTTTGGCCATGGTCTCTTCAGACACGAGGGCCGCCCGCACCACCTGACAGAGGCGGCATGCCTTGAGAACGGCTTCAATAGCCACCTGACGCTCGTTCTCGTACGCCATCGTCGCCTACCCGCCTCTCACCGGCTCGTTTTCTATTTACGCTGACTCTCTTGGAGCGGGTGCCGGTCAAACCGTGGAGACATCGGCCAGCCAAACGTCGGAAGTATTTCGGTGGTCACCTCGAGTCAGAACTTACGAACGTCACAGTCATCGTTAGCCGTGGGTAGGCTCGCGAGACTATCGCCGGCAGGGCAAGCCCCGTCCGTGATCGCGGTGATGACGGGAACACTCGGGGGTTTTGAGTTACCACCGCTCACCAGATACCACCGAAATCCCGTACCTGCCGGGACGTCGTAGGCGCCGGCGGGTGGGTAGATGGGATTTGACTCGAACATGGCCTCGAGGGCCGCTCGATCCTCGGCCGTCATGATAGTACCACCCGCTCCGGTGAAGGGTGGACTGTAGGTACCGCTGTTCACGAGCTGTTGCGCAAAATCCAAAGACACTGCTACCCGGCCTGCTTCCACGATCGCCTGCGCCTGGGCGCGCAGATCCTCCTCTTTCATGTCTTCGATCTTCCGCATGGCTATCAAGCCTAAAACACCAACCAGGAGCAGGGCGACCACGAGCTCCATGTTAATGCGGACGAACCGTGGCTGGTTGGTCAAGAAGTGGAGCATTTTTCTTTTACCTGTATCTGTTCAAGGAAAAACAGGGTTTCTTATATCTTATAAAGTACTTTAAGGAGATATTGTAACTGTTTAATATTTAAATCATTTTCAATTTGGTAACGCAACCTCCTTCTCGAGACCGCCAAAGCCATGCACCTTATCGTGGGCGCGAACACGGACGCGTGTGATGCCTTCGGGAATCGCGAAAACCCGTAACGAGCGGGTGAGGGGTTGCTCCTCCACATGTGGATGTCGAAGAACCCGAGTTGCGAGAATCGTGCCATCGGGACCAAGGATTTCCCAACGGTCCGCATAGTGATCCCAGCCGACATCTTCATGCCGCACGGTCACAATGAAGACAGTGGCCCCACTGGATGTCTTCGCCACTTCCACAGCGAGGACGTCGGCCTCCCCGGCCATAGCGGGAAAATCACTTGCCCTGGCGAGCATGACGAGAAGTCCGAGCATGAGCACATGGGAGGGTAACCTGTCCCGGCGCCGAATTTGCATCCTCTGCCCTTCGTCACCCTCTACTCGATGACACCGAGATGACCGTTGTGGCTACCCATGTACCAGAGTCGCCCCTGGGCATCCACCACGATCTTGCGGATGCCGAGACCCTTGGAAGGTAAGGTGAACACCTGGAGCCGCCCCGTCTGGGGGTCCAATCGCACAACCGTGTTGGTATAGAACTCGTTGGCCCATACGATGCCGGCCCCGTCGACGGTGACGGCGTACGGACCTCCGCTCGGGCCAGCGGGCAACGGGTACTCCCTGATCACCTTTCTACCAATAGGGTCTACATGGAGCAGGGAACCTTTGCCAAAGAGGGTGACCCAGAGTGAGCCGTCGGGCGATGCGGCCATGCGGCGTGGCGCCCACGACTTTTCGAGGACCAGTTCGGTGATCTTCCCCGTGTTCGGATCCAGTTTGCCCAGCTTCCCGGCGCCGATCTCGCAAAACCAGACATTGCCTCCCCGATCAAGCGCCAGTCCATACGGACGACCGGAAACCTCGTACTCGGTAATCATTCCGGTACGGGTGTCCAGTCGGCCGATCCGATCGCCGTGCTGCACGGTAAACCAGATGACACCGTGTTCATCGATGACGAGCGTGTGCGGATCGCCGCCTGACGGGAGCCTGTGCTCGACCACCCTTCCCGTGGTTGGGTCCAGCTGGCCAATCGTCCCATTGCCGTTCCCCGTATACCAGACCTGGCCATCCGAACTCACGAGGAGGCCGTGGGGCCTCGCTCGTGCGGGCAGTTTCCACTCTGTGAACGTCTCCAAAAGGGGGTCAAAGCGTGCGATCTTGTCCCCATACATGACGGTGATGTAGATCATCCCGTCGGGCCCCGGGGCGGGATCGCGTGCGAACATCGGTGTCGGCACCCTCCACTCGGAGATCTTGCCTTCGATATTCGGCCTCGCCCCAGGGATAATCCCATAGTTCGAGCCGCCCGCCCAGACCGATCCGGCAATGGCGATGATGAGGCCACCGGTGATGCTCATTCGGACGACCAACATCGAGCTTTCACACCTCCTCTTATCCGTTCTGTGACCTTGGTCGGATCAACCTCACGCAGCCAAGGAATAAGACACCAACGCAGGGTAACAAAGGCACTGTCTGAGCGCAAGGCCGCATCATCCACGTCTGCTGATCAACCAACCGCCGTTGATTTCTCGACACCCGGCGGGCGGCGGCGCCAGATCGCGGCGAGGAGCGGGCCAGTGACGTTATGCCAGACGCTGAAGAGGGCCCCGGGAACGGCTGCCACGGGACCGAAATGGGCAACAGCGAGGGCAACCGCAAGCCCAGAGTTCTGCATGCCTACTTCGATGGAAACGGTGCGCCGCCGGGACACAGAGATATTCGCCTGCCGAGCGCCGAGGTACCCGAAAATGAGACCCATCGCGTTGTGCGCGATGACGGCAATGAGCACAACTCCCGCCGAACCGATGCGGTCGTGCTCCAGTGCCACAATGACCCCGACGATCCACGCGATGACCGCAATAGAAAACAGGGGAAGTATGCCCTCTAAAATCCATGGGCCGGGTGTCCAGAACCGACGGATGAGGGCGCCGAGGATCACGGGTATCAGCACGATCTGGGTCACAGTCCAAAACAACGGCCCGGGGTGGATCGGCACCCATGCAGAGGCCAGCAGCCACACCCACAGCGGTGTCATCACGGGACTCAGCAGGGTCGAGGCGGTGGTCATGGCGACGGAAAGCGCCACATCGCCCCGTGCAAGAAAGGCGACGACGTTCGAGGCTGTCCCACCGGGACAGGCCCCCACGAGGATAACGCCGAGAGCGAGGAGCTTGGGCAATCCGAGAGCCACGGCCACAAGCCATCCGGCGAGGGGCATCACCAAGTACTGCAGCACGACCCCGATGATCAGGGGTTTGCCTGCAAAACGGAGATTGTTCAGGTCCTCCTTCGTCAGCGTAAGCCCCATCCCGAGCATGATCGCCCCGAGCGCTTCTGGGATCCACGGCTTGCCCGGCGCGGCCATCTCAGGGGCAACGTAACCCCACCATGCACCCAACAGCACCCAAATTAAAAACCCATCTTGGATGAGCTTGAGCCAGGATGGCAAGGCGGCATGATTGCTCTTTGTCACACTAAACATCCGGACGGAAATGGACTACGATTGGGAATTTCGGATGAGTTGCATAAAGAATCTGACGCAGTCTTCGTAGTTTTCGACCGCAATACGCTCATTCGTTCCGTGAAATCTCCGCGTATCTTCTGGCCGCATTTGTATCGGAATGAAGCGGTAAATATTGTGGCTCAATTGGGCGTAATGTCTGGAGTCCGTTGCTCCGACAACGAGCCAGGGAGCGACGATGACATCCGGAAAAATCTGCCGAATTGTCCGATGAATGTTCTCAAAGCTGGAAGCCTCCGTGGCCGATACGGCAGACGGTTCACTCAGCACTTTCTTCAAGGGTGTAATCGTGACCCGCGGATCTCCAATAGACTCGCGGACATGATCGATCACACTCTGGACACTCTCTCCGGGAAGAATGCGAAAATTGACCACGGCCTTTGCCTGAGCCGGTAACACATTTTCTTTGACCCCACTGGCAAACATCGTCGCTGCCGTGGTCGTCCGGACGAGTGCATTTGTCAGGGAGGAGGCCACAAGGTGGCGTTCAACCAGCCAGCCAAATAGCCAGAGGTTCGCGAACACGATCCGTTCGGTCAGGGGCATCTCCGGACCCAGATAGGCAAACAGTTGTCCCGTCGCCCCTGTGATTTCTGCGGGGAACTGATTCCGCTCGAGATTCTGTATGGCGGTACTGAGGATGCCAATCGCCGTCTGTTTTGGAGGCATCGAAGAGTGTCCTCCTGGACTGTGAACGGTAAGCTCGATACTCAGATAGCCTTTCTCGGCGATCCCTATTAAAGCAACAGGAGCAGAAACCCCCGGCACTATTCCGTAGGTGATGGCCCCTCCCTCATCAAGAATGTACTCGAGCTCGATCCCCCTCGAAAGCAAGAGACGGGCAATGGTGGCCGCCCCCAGTAATCCACCAATCTCTTCATCATGGCCGAAGGCGAGGTACATGGTACGCGAAGGATGGAATCCTTGTGCTAAAAGCATTTCAACAGCTTCCAGCATCCCGAGAATGCTGACCTTGTCATCGATGGTCCCTCTGCCCCACACGTAACCATCCACGATGCGTCCTCCAAAAGGAGGATGGGTCCAATTTTCTTCTGTTCCAGGTTCGACAGGCACGACGTCCATATGACCCATAAGGAGAATCGGCTTTAAACCTTCTGTTTGTCCATTCCAGGTAAAAAGAAGACTGTGATTTCCCACGACTTCTTTTATGAGCGTGGAATGAACCTTGGGAAACGTCTGTTCGAGATATTGATGGAAGGCCAAGAACGCATCGCCATCGAATTGTGCTGCATCCCCATGCGAGACGGTCCGAAACTGGATCGCCTTTGCCAGGTGTTCGGCGATTTTTTCTCCATCAATCGCCACCCGCGGCTGCGGATCGACCTCTACCTGCCGGGAGGTAAAGCGCAATGTCCTTATCAACACCACGGAAACAACTATGATCAGTCCTACACCGAAGACGAACAGCAGTCTTTTCAGGTAAGATCTCATTCTTCAATCTTCTTTGACAGGGGAGTAATAACCGCGAGGATTACTGTGAAGGATAGTGGTGCTGGGACTAGCGACACTGCGACCAGTACGCTCCTACTCGCAAGATGGGTGCCTATCGTATGATCAGGCCGGCGTAGCCGACCACGGACTCGTAATCCTTGGTGACATCACCCGAGGTGGCGTAACGAATCAGCTCCGCTCTGCTTCCCCCCAACGCCTTTGCAGCAACCAACATCGCGGTCGTCGGATGAAAGCCGCACATATTGATGCGCTCGCGGAGGACCGTGTGGTGTAGGCGTTCGGGGTCCAAATCCAGGATCGCCTCGATGGCCATCCGATCCTTGCGCTCGGCCAGCGCTTGGGAGATGTAATGGCTCATGTCGGTGCTGGCAATCAGGAGCACCCGCTTTCCTAATGCCTGGATCGCCGCCGCCACGGCCTGCCCCACATCCTGGCACGCGCCATATTCATGGCTGTACAGACAGATGGGGACAAATGGCACGCTTGGGAACCGCACTTGAAGGAAAGGGAGTTGGACCTCAATCGAGTGTTCTTTTCGATGAGCCTTCTCATCCTCCTCCAGGACGCGGGACCGATCGAGGATGGCCCGGGCGAGCTCCGTGTCAATCGTCTCCTCCCCCAAAGGGGTCTCCCACGTTCCAGCGGTCATGATGGCTGCTCCCGCTCCGAGTCCGGTATGGTTCGGGCCAATAATCACATAGGTCTCGGGAGATTGCACCCGGGCGTAAACCGCCCCGGCCACCCTGCCAGAATACAGGTAGCCGGCATGGGGGACGACGGCCCCCAATGCCTCTACCTCCTCCTCTCCGCCAGCGAGCAGGTCCTCCACATCACGGCGCAGCACCTTTGTGCCGCCAGGGTAAAACATGCCTGCGACCGCCGCTGGCCGTATCACGGTTCACCCTCGTTCACAGTTCACAGTCCAGAACTCACGGTCAACACTACGTGTTTCATGGCCCGCATACCATTGCGACTCATGCGCAGTGCCGCTGAAGAATCCACCGAGCTGCGGCCGGAAGGTCAGGGGCAACGTAATCCGGTTGAATCAGTCCCGGTTTCAGGTTGTCCCGCCCCTGTCCCGTGAGGACAAGGACGGCTGGCATTCCCATGTGCCGGGCAAGTTCGACATCGATCTGTTTATCCCCAACCACATAGGAGCGGCTCAGATCAATCCCGTGCTCTCTGGCAGCCCGTTCAACCAACCCTCCCTGTGGCTTGCGACAATCGCATATCTGACGATAGGGGGGAGCACCCGCCGGATGATGGGGGCAGTAATACGCTCCGGTCAGCGTGACTCCCTCAGCGCTGAGAAGCGCCTCAAGCCTCATCTGGACCTGCGCCAGCTCCGCTTCGGTCAGAAACCCCCGGGCGACCCCTGACTGGTTGCTCACGACGACCAGAATGAAGCCTTGCTCTTGAAGCAGCCGGAGCGCCTCCCCCACGCCTGGAAGGAGGCGAACATCGGAGGGATCGGTGAGATACCCGGGGTCGTCGTTTATGGTTCCGTCCCGGTCCAAAAAGACTGCCGGTGCGCCTTCCATCGTAACCTGAATACT
Source organism: Methylomirabilales bacterium (SeqCode) (assembly GCA_041599135.1). Lineage (GTDB taxonomy): Bacteria > Methylomirabilota > Methylomirabilia > Methylomirabilales > CSP1-5 > CSP1-5. Next base: position 8,852 of record JBFHXD010000039.1, read on the forward strand.
TAAAGTTTTGCTTTATGTACAAATTTGTAACTATCTAAAACTGAAGATACAACGTGATCAACAGAAATGCCCGTCATACATCGGTGATCAATAGGACACTCTCTCAGGAGGCATGGGCTACACGGGACTGGGTGTCTGAGGAGGACATGCCTTCCCACAGGGGACGTGGTCTTCGGATCAGTAGGTCCAAAGATCACCACGATGGGAATGCCAACCGCTGCTCCGATGTGCATGGCTCCGGTGTCGTTGGTCACAAATACGGCGCAGCGTTTGAGGACAGCCGCGAGGAGCGGAATGTCCGTCCGACCGGTGAGATCGATGACGTGGTCTGGGCGGCGGGCCAGGGATCGAACTGTCTTCGCCACAACTCCGTCGGCTCGAACGCCAATCAGCAATATCCTCACTCTCAGCTCTTCGACCAGGCGATCAGCCAAGGCGGCGTACCGGTCTGCGGGCCAGCGCTTGGCAGTCCCATAGGTCGAGCCCGGATTAAAGGCGATGACAAAATCCTCCGACCGTACGCCCTCTTGTTCGAGAAGGGCCGCAGCCTTTCCCTCTGCCCCACTGTTTATGTACAGGGCTGGCTGTTGGTCTCCGTGGTCCCAGCCGGACGCCTTGAGGAGCGCTTGGTAATACTCCACGTGGTGCAGCGTTCTGGTCGATCCATCTTGGACGACCGACGTGGTCAGGAGAAAGCCTCTTCCCTGTGTGTTGTAGCCAACCCGGTGCGGGATTCGGGCCAGGAATGTGAGGAGCGCTGCTTCGAAGGCATTCTGTAGCAGGATCGCCAGGTCAAACCGGTAGCCCCGAAGCTCGCGGGCCAGGCGAAGCAATCCGATCACCCCTCTGTGACGGCCTTCCCGATCGTAGAGAAGGATCTCGTCGATATCAGGGTTCCCTTCAAAGATCCCGGCCACCCACGGCTTTACCAAAAGAGAGACCTTGGCGCCCGGGAAGGTCTTCCGAATCCCGGCGATGGCGGGCGTGGTCATCACCGCATCCCCGACCCAGTTCACGCCCCGGACCAGGACACGGTGGACCTGAGCCGGATCACACACTTTGCGTGCGATAACCCTCACAGTATATCCATACCCAACAGGGTTCCTCTAAGGAAACAAGCCATCTAAGCATCGCTTGAGCTCGGCGTGGCCACCCGTGAGGACGAGCTGAATTCCGAGCGTGAATACCGGAAAGGGGGACATCATGCTCTCAAGACGAATCGCGTCCTTTTCCGTCGTCAAGGCGATCTTCGCACCCACCTTCTGCATCCGCTGGTACACTTCCGCCAGGTCCGATGCATCATATGGGTGATGATCAGGAAAAATGCAATGATGCTTGGGAAAAATCCCGAGCGACCGCAGGGTCTGCTCAAACGCTGGCGGGTTTGCAATCCCCGAGAACGCAACGACCTCTTGCGTGTGCAGACTTTCCTCGGTGACCGTCTCTCCGGTCTCCGTGTTGGTCAAACGTGTGGGAGTAAATACCGCGTGAAGCACCGGCGCCGATCCGGCATGGCGAACGACGTGTGAGACTGCTCCATCTTCTCCAGCGTCACTCGCGCCCGTCATCACAACGAGGGTTGCCCGCTTGAGGCCTCGCACTGGCTCCCGCAGGAGCCCTCGAGGAAGAAGATAGCCGTACCCGAAGGGATTTTCTCGATCGAGGAGGAGGATGTCCAAATCCCGCTCGACCCGGAGATGTTGGAAGGCATCATCGAGCACAATGACCTGAGCCCCGAATTCACGAATCGCAACGTGGCACGCTTCGACCCGATCAGCGGCCATAAGAACGGGAATCCCGGGAAGCGTGCGCGCGAGGAGCAACGCCTCATCCCCGACCTCAGGATAGTCCATGCGGATCTTCTCACCATCTGAAACAACGACCGTCTGTCCCTCGCGCTTCCCCCCGTACCCCCTCACCACGACTGCTGGGCGAAGGCCTCTGTTGCTGACCTCTTTCACGAGAAGGATGACACACGGCGTTTTCCCGGTCCCCCCGGCGGTCAAATTTCCAATGCTCACGACTCGGGCGGGGAGGCGCGCTCGCCTGAGCAGCCCTGTGCGATACAGGCCGAGGCGTCCGATGACACCGAGGCCGTAGATCCAGGAGGCCACATGCAGGAGACCCCGCACCGGGGCACCACACGAGCCGGTACCGGCGATCCAGTGTCGATAGTGTCGGTAGACGGTCGGATTCACAGAAACCTTTCGACCAGCGCAACGGTGCGTTCCGCCGCTCCCCGGTTCTTGTCCAGGACCCGATAGGCAGATTCCCCCATCTGGCTTGCAGCGGCCGGATCCCGAAGGAGCTCCAGAACCCGCGCGCCCAGTTCTTCGGTATCGCGAACCTGGTGAGACATCCCTCCTTCGAGGAATGCGTCAGCCACTTCGGTAAAATTATCCATGTGGGGACCAAACAGGATGGGCCGCCGATACCTCGCGGGCTCGAGGATATTGTGCCCACCCACCGGGACCAGACTTCCCCCCACGAACACCACCGTGGCGATGGCATACAGGTGACCGAGCTCTCCCATCGTGTCTACCACGATGACCGGTGGAAGCTCTGCCCTGTTTTCTAAGAGTCGCGTGCGACGGACAAAGGGAATAGCGGCCTCCCGAAGGAGTGTTTCCACCTCGGGCACCCGTTCCGGATGACGTGGCGCAAGCATCAGCACCGAATCGGGGACTTCGCTCCTGACCTTTCGAAAGGCTTGTAGGATCAAACCTTCTTCCCCCCGGTGGGTACTCCCTGCCACCCAGACCGGCCGACCGTTCATCAGACGCGCAACCGGGTCGAGATGGGGAGGGAAATGACCATTCGCCTCTTCGTCATCATACTTAATGTTCCCGGTGACGACGACTCGCTGAGGATCGGCTCCCAACGCAACAATCCTTTCGGCATCGATCTCCCCTCGCATACAGAAGAGGGAGATCTGATCCAAGACCCGTCGGAAGAGCGGCTTGACGAACTGATAGCCCTGGAAAGAGCGATGCGAAATCCGACCATTAACCAGCAAGACTGGAACGTGTCGGAGGTGGCAGGCATCAAGGAAGTTTGGCCATATCTCCCCCTCCGTGAGCAGGACAAGCCGGGGAGCAACGGCGGTGAGGGCCCGGCTCACCGATCCGGGGAAGTCGAGGGGCCAGTAGGTGAACGCTTCTGCTCGAGGAATCCGTTCCTCTGCTATCTTTCGCCCTGTCGGGGTGACTGTCGAAACGAGGATGGGAAGTCCAGGACGCCGCGCGAGGAGTCTTGAAACCAGAATACTTCCTACGACCGCCTCTCCGACCGAGACCGAATGCAGCCAGAGGGGATGCTTTCCATAGAGCCGGGCGGTGAGTGCCTCCGGGTATCGGCCCAGCCGCTCCGTGAGCCCGAGACCGAATGGACCGCTCCGGCTCATGCGGCGGAGGTAGCCAGGCAGGTAGGGAAGCATGGCAAAGAAGAGTCCAATACTGTACAGGGTTCTCATCGGCTCGAGAACCTCTCAGCCATCATCTGGAAACGGTTTCTCCATGTCTCACGCAGATTGCTGATGGCTGACTGCTATTGTTTAACATAGGCATCCGCCAACGCCGTGATGTGGTGAAGGCGTTCTTCGAGGACGGCTCGCGCCTTTTCCACTTCGTCGTCCCCCGCTTTGGGTGATACGACGATCGGGTCTCCGCACACGAAGACCCCGCGCCCAAAAGGATACGGAACCAGAAACCGGTCCCAGCTCCGCAGGAACTTCCCCCGTGAAGCGGCAAAGGCAACGGGGATGATCGGGGTGTCTGTCAGGCGGGCGAGCTCGATGGTCCCGCGCTTGACCTGCTCTCTTGGACCGAGAGGCCCGTCCGGAGTGATACCCAGATGATACCCCCTGCGGGAGGCTCGGACCATCCCCAAAAGGGCCTGGGGGCCGCCACGGCGAGTCGATCCCCGAACCGAATAAATCCCAAGGTGCTCTGCCACCCGACTGATATACTCCCCATCCGGGTGGCGGCTGACCATAATAGCCCAGGGAACATGGGGATTGCCGAAGGGTCCAAACGGCATCATGAGGAGTCGACCATGCCAGAAGGCCACCAGGACTCGCTTCCCCTCTTGCTGAATAAGCCGGTCGAGGACCTCGCGTCTCACATAGGTTACCCCCAGAGACCGGAACAGACCGCGCATCAGGACCGCCGCCAGCCGGGTGAGCACAGCAAGGACAACGGGATGCGTGCGGTACCGCTTCCAGACTCGTCCCATCACGAACGCTGGGCCTCCGTCTCTTGCAGCGTTTCCAGCACCTCTCGGGCGGCGCGGAGAGAGGCTCCCGCCTCCCCCAACTTCCCGCGAACCGCTTGCAGCCTTTCGCGCATCGTGCCGAGGGCTCCGGGATTTTGCAGGAGCTCCAAGGCGGTCCTGGCCACCCGGTTGGGGGTCACATCATGCTGAATGAGCTCGGGAACGACTTGCTGTCCAGCAACCAAGTTTACCATTCCGATGAAGGGAACATCTACCAAGAGCTTCCCGGCCCAATACGTGAGTCGCGAGACCCGATATATAATAACCATGGGGGTTCCGAGGAGCCCTGCTTCGAGTGTTGCCGTCCCCGATGCGGTGATCAACAAGTCTGCCGCACGCATGACCTGATAGGTTTGTCCGGACAGAAGCTGAATACGGGTATTGGTCCCTTCGAGCAGCGTTTCCACGAGGTGAGGAGGAAGGGAATCGGCCACGGCCAGGAGAAATCGGATCCCTGGTTCTGCAAGCGCCATCCGGTCCACCGCCGATCTGAGCACGGGGAGGTGGTGCATGATCTCACCCTCCCGGCTCCCGGGAAGCAGGCCGACGACCACATCCGTCGCAGCGCATCCCAGCTGGCTCCGGGCCTCTTCTCTGGTGGGGATGTCTCGAAGCCGATCGAGCATGGGATGTCCTACAAAACTGACGGGTACGCCTGCCTCGCGATAGAGCGGTTCCTCGAAGTGAAAGATCACCAGTATTTTTTTCACTAAACGTTTCAGGGTCCGGATTCTTCCCCGGCGCCAGGCCCAGACTTGAGGACTGATGTAGTAGAGGATCGGAATGCCCATCCGCCGGGACGCTCGAGCCAGCCAAAAGTTGAAGTCGGGGAAGTCAATGAGGAGGAGCAGACCGGGACGTTCGACGGCCAGAGCCCTGCGGAGCTGACGAAAAGCGCGGACCACCGCCCCAAGCCGAGAAAACACCTCGGTGAACCCGACGGCCGCCAAATCTCTGGCGTCGACCAAGACCCTCACGCCCACGCGCCTCATCTGTTCCCCCCCCATGCCCAAAAGGATCACCTGGGGGTCAAGGCTCCGCAGCGCTCGGGCCAGGTCGGCTCCATGCAGATCCCCTGAAGCCTCCCCGGCTACAATGAAAATTTTGTCTCCCATCGTCTCTTGCCCAACGTCCAACGTCGGGATCCCTCGACACTCCTCGATGTTTTTGATGACATTGGAATTGGGACTTTGCACCGTGGACATCGAATTACATTTTGGCGAGGACTTGCGAGGCAACCCGGAGCGCCTCAACCGCCTCCTCCCCCGAGACTTCCGGCCGCGTCCGTTCTCGAACGCAACTAAGGAAGCTCATGAGTTCCAGTCGGAGGGGTTCTTCTTTTTCGACGACCACCTCCTCCCGGACGATCTGTGGCGGCTGGGGTGGGTGGGATGCAGGGTCTCCCGGCAGGCGACGGAAGAGGGTAATCTCTTGACTCGCGTAGTCGAGGGAAATGTAAGTATCCGGTTGAAAGATGCGGATCTTGCGGAGGCGCTCGACACTCACCCGGCTGGCGGTCACGTTGGCTACACACCCGGAGGAGAATTCAAGCCGGGCGTTGGCAATGTCCACCCGATTGCTGAGGACTGGCACACCGACGGCACTCACCTGACTGACAGGAGACTTCACCAGGCTTAAAATGATGTCAATATCGTGGATCATGAGGTCGAGGATCACGTCAACGTCGGTCCCGCGCTGCGGGAAAGGGCTGAGGCGGTGACACTCAATGAACCCCGGTACCTTAACAATCCGGTGAAGGGCTCGAACGCCCCCGTTGAAGCGCTCCACATGTCCCACCTGGAGAATCCTGCCCTGCCGCTTTGCCAGGTCGGTCAGCTCTTCCGCCTCCTGCAGGGTCTCGGCCAGCGGCTTTTCGACGAGGACGTCGACGCCCCGCTCCAGACAGTCACGGACAATCGCCGCATGCAGATGCGTGGGGACGGCAACGCTCACGCCGTCAACCTGGCCCATCAGCTCCCGGTAATCCTGAAAGGCCGGGGCCTCCACGATTGCTCGCACCTCTTGAAGCCGCGCAGAATGAATGTCGGCGATCCCCGCCAGCGCAACCCCAGGAAGTTCACGGTAGATCCGGGCATGATGCTTGCCCACATGCCCCACACCGATGACACCCACCCGTAATTTCCGCTCACCACTCATGGTCCAAGGTCCAATGTTGAACGTTCGACGTTGCAAAGAGCGAGGAGGAAGTTCCTTCCGAGGCCAGCGACATCTGGCTTGCGTCTGGCCGGGGTCCCGTCGCCGGAGCGGAGCGCAGGCGGGGGTGGCCCGCATCGGCGAAATACAACGCGCCAGTGTGCGGAACGTGGCCTCTGCGCATCAAGTCCTCTGAGAATATGGCGCGGCCGAGGAAGGTCCCTCCGAGATCTTTGCGATCCTCGGTCATCAACTCAGTCGGCGACAACGGCAATGCCCGCCTCATCCGCGAGCGCGAGGGCTTGCTCGCGATCAAGGAGCAGCGTCCGTTTCGCCTCGACCGCGAGAACTGTCCCCCCAACTTCTTGCAGGACGGCAAGGGTCGTTGGACCCACCACCGGTACATCAAAACGCAAATCGTGATCGGGACGGCAGACCTTGACAACGACCACGCCTCCCTTCCCGAGCTTCGCCCCCCGCCTCACCGCCGCGTCGGTCCCCTCGATGGCTTCCACGGCGAGCACCGTGCCGTTCTTGACGACCACCGTCTGTCCGATCTTGCACTGGGCCACGGTCCGCGCTACCTCTTGGCCGAACCGAATATCGTCCCATTCGCGCGCCGTCGGAGCTCGCCGGGTGAGGACCCCGGGCTCCACCAGCACCGGCGTGAGAAACCGTGTACAGTCGAGGAGTGAGATGCCCTCCCGCTCGAGCTCCTGGGCGACCGCCTCCATGATGGTGTCTCCTCGGCGGTCCTTCGTGCGAAAGAGGAGGAGGGTTCCCCGGACGTCGGGGCGGACACGGGTGAAGAGGTGACTCATCCGAACCTTCCCGACCATGATTGCCTCGGTCACCCTCTCCCGTTTGAACGCGCGGATGAGCCCCCCGAGTTGACCCACACCAATCCAGTGGATGCGGTCCGCGACGTCTTTCACGGCGGGATCGGCTTCTTCCCGGATCGCGACCACGACCACCTCGCAGCCTCCTGCCTTGGCCTCACGGGCAGCCATCATAGGGAGGGGACCGGAACCAGCAATAATCCCGATCCGGTTCAATGCGACAACCTCAACAATTCAGTGGTCAGCACCGGTCTGCGGTGGGGGTGGGTATTTTGCTGACGGATGGCTGGCTCATGGCGAGTAATCTCATCGGGTGATTCCCCGCTGGGAGAACTTGATGAATTGCACGAGATAGGTGACTTCGGGACAATCCCGAATTTCCTCTTCCACCCGTGCCATGCCCTCAGAGGTGTTGAGGCCAGACTGAAAGAGGAGGCGGTAGGCTCGTCGCAGCTTTTGGAGCGTGTCCTTCGAGAAGTCGTGCCGCTTGAGCCCCACGAGGTTGAGACCATACAACTCGGGGCGGTTCCCCTGGGCCTTGATGAAAGGCGGGATATCCTGATTGACAGCCGAGCAGCCTCCGACCAGCGCATACTTGCCGATTCGGCAAAACTGATGCACACCGCAGAGGCCACCCACAATCGCGTAATCCTCAATGGTCACGTGGCCTCCCAGGGTCGCAGCGTTGGCGAGAATGACATGGTCACCTAAAAAGCAGTCGTGTGCGACGTGGGCATACGCCATAATCAAGGTGTGATTGCCCACTATCGTCTTCCCCCCACCACTCGCCGTGCCTCGGTTAATGGTGGCGAATTCTCGGATGACGGTGTGATCACCAATAAAAAGATAGCTTTTTTCTCCCTGGAACTTGAGATCCTGGGGCTCCGTGCCGAGAACGGCATGGGGAAAGATACGGCACCCGCGACCGATCTCCGTCCATCCGTCGATGACTGCATGAGAGCCAATGGTTGTCCCCTCTCCAATGCTCACATGTTCCCCGATGACCGTCGCGGGGCCAACCGTCACACCCTCGGAAAGATGCGCTCCCGGGGCCACGACGGCCGTGGGATGCAGGCGCACCGATCCTTCGCCTCGAGTTCCTGGCCGACCGCGTTTCTTCTTTCTCGCCTCCGTGCTCATCGGTCCGGTTCCACTCGCATCGCGACCAGATCCGCTTCCACGACCAGTTGCCCATCCACGTAGGCAAAGCCCCGCATCTTGCAGAATCGACTTCTTAGACTGACCATCTTGAGCTCATACCGAATTTGGTCGCCCGGAAACACCGGCCGTCGGAACTTAACGTTGTCGATCGCGGCAAAATACATCAATTGAGGGCCCTCCGCCTGTGGCTCATCGACGGTCACGCTCCAGAGAACCCCTCCCACCTGCGCCATGCCCTCGATCAGGAGGACTCCCGGCATGATGGGACGCCCAGGAAAGTGGCCCGCAAAAAATGGCTCGTTCATGGTGACATTCTTGATCCCCACGATGCGGTGACCCTTCTCCACCTCCAGGATCCGATCCACGAGCAGAAAGGGATAGCGGTGCGGAATGTGCTTTTGAATTTCGAGAATATCCATTCCAGCATCACTCATCGGCTGTCCTCTGACTCATGACCCCCCGAAGGGCCAGAGGTACTCGGACCTAAAGGACCTCTACATAATTGTGCCTTGTTACCATGAAAAGGCATGCAAATCAAGGAAATAAGCTATTTTTTGCCCATGCTGGCATCATAGGCAGCGATCACCTCATCGCTCAGATCGGCCCCCTCACTGCCGTACATCACCCCGGCGGCCCGCACCTCCAAAATCATCTGGTATCCCCCTTCCTTCCCGTAGGTCCTGACTACCGCGGTTACCTCCCGAAGGAGCTGTTGCTGAACGTCTTGTTCCCGCTCCGCAAAAGAGCGGTTCAGATCTTCGACCGTCCGACGCAGGTCCCGGGTCCGATCCCGGATCGACCGTTCCCTCTCCTTCTTGGCGTCCTCACTCAACACGGAACGCTGCTTCTCCAGATCCACCTCCATCTGGCGAATTTTCTTTTCCTCAGCCTCAATGTCCCGCTGTTTCGTATCCTTTTCTGCCTGTAGCGCTGCCAGAACCTCTTTTCCTCTCTTGGACCCCACCACGACTCGCTGGAGGTTGACAAAACCGATCTTGGCCGTTTGGGCGCCCACCGGGATCGCCGAAGCTCCCCCGAAAATGCCGACGAGCACGAGCATGGTCAGTGCCTTAGGAAATCCTCGTCTCATGATACCCCGTCTCCTCCCTTGCCGAAATTATTGGCCCCGTCCTGCATTGAAATGGAACAGGAATGTCTCGTTTCCAGTTTTTGCGGTCGCATCGGGGTTATATGCGAGATCGACCCGGACTGGGCCAAAGGGCGTCACCACCCCAATGCCAACCCCAAACGCATAAAACAGTTCCAATTCGAAGTCTTGGCCCTGGGCGAAGACATTCGCGGCGTCGCCGAAGAGTGCCCCCGTCAGTTTGACGAACTCCTTAAGAAGGGGGAATTCCACCTCCGCAGTAAAAAGAGCAAACTTATCCCCTCCAATCCGGTCTCCGGTTACGGGGTCTCGCGGGCTCAGCTCCCGGAAGCTACTTCCACGAAAGGAATTTGCTCCGCCGAGAAAGAACCGTTCCTGGAGCGGGACCTCGTCGGTATCTCCAAAGGTTTTGACAAAGCCGCCGCGCCCCTGAACAAAACCAACCATCTCGAGGTCTTCCCACATGGGGAAGCGGTAGTGGGCGTTCAGAATGGGTTTGTAAAAATCGTTCTCCCCCCCCAAGAATCCCCCCGCCACCTCACCATTCAGGCCGAGCCGGTACGCCTCGTTGGGCGCCAAGGGCACATCTCGCGCCACCCCGAAAATGATGGAGCTGGTCGTGGTGGTTCCCTCTGCGTCTTTCAGAACAACCGAGGCAGTGTCCGAGACGTCGGAAATCTTGA
>JBFHXD010000040.1:0-19053 GCA_041599135.1 Methylomirabilales bacterium (SeqCode)
AGAGGTCTCATCAGAAAGGTCAAGGACGGGGTCAAGGTCCTGGGAGATGGAAATCTTTCGCATCCCCTTACGGTGGAGGCGCACTGCTTTTCTGAGTCTGCCCTCCGCAAGATCAACGCCGCAGGGGGGGCGGCCAAGGTGCTCGAGGGGTCATGAGCGAATTTGTCAACGTCTTCAAAGTCCCCGAACTCAAGAAGCGCCTCCTTTTCACTGGCCTGATCCTCATCGTCTACCGCCTCGGAGCGCACATCCCGACCCCTGGTATCGACGCGACAGCATTGGGTGATATCTTCTCCAGGGCTGGCGGGACGCTCTTTGGTTTCTTTGATCTCTTCTCGGGTGGGGCACTCCGGCGCGCCAGCATCTTCGCCCTAGGAATCATGCCCTATATCGATGCCTCGATCATTCTCCAACTGTTGGCGGTGGTCGTGCCGGCCATCGAGCGGCTCCAAAAGGAGGGGGCCGAGGGACGCAAAAAGATTACCCAATATACGCGGTACGGGACGGTCCTCATTGCCATGATTCAGGGGATGGGGATTGCGATCGGGCTTGAAGGGGTGACCGCGGAAGGGGGACAGCTCGTCGTCCCCAATCCCGGCTGGAACTTTCGCATCATGACCACCCTGACGTTGACCGCCGGCAGCGTTCTCCTCATGTGGTTGGGCGAGCAGATTTCGGAGCGAGGAATCGGCAATGGGATCTCGCTCCTCATCTTTGCCGGGATCATCGTGAACTTTCCTTCGGCTGTGTATAGCTCGTATCAGCTGCTTCGGACCGGTGAGATGAAGGCCTACGTGTTTCTCTTTATCTTGATCGTCATGGTCCTGGTGGTGGCAGCGGTCGTCATTATGACGTTGGGCCAGCGGCCCATTCCGGTCCAGTACGCCAAGCGGGTCGTGGGCCGGAGGGTCTATGGAGGACAGGCCACGCATATCCCCCTGCGGGTCAACACGGCTGGCGTGATTCCTGTCATCTTCGCCGCCTCCATTATCGTGTTGCCTGCGACGGTGGCCCAGTTCATTTCGCATCCGTGGATGCAGTCGGTGGCGCAGGTGCTCTCCCCGGGATCAATCAGCTACTTCGCACTCTACGGGGGGAGTATCATTTTCTTCACGTACTTCTATACCGCCATCATCTTTAACCCTGCCGATGTGGCGGAGAACTTGAAAAAATACGGGGGCTTCGTTCCGGGAATCCGCCCGGGACAAAAGACGGCGGAGTATGTTGAAAAAGTGCTCGACCGGGTCACTTTTGTGGGCGCGATTTACCTGGCCTTGATCTCGATCTTCCCGGAACTCCTGATTATCTGGGCGAATGTTCCCTTCTTCTTCGGCGGGACCTCCCTCCTCATTGTGGTTGGCGTGGCCCTGGATACCGCGCAGCAGATCGAGGCACATCTGTTGATGCGCCACTATGAAGGATTCCTTAAGAAGGGGAAAATGAAGGGACGAACATTCTAAGCCTTGAAGGCGGTGATCATTTTCGATAAACTAGGAATTTAAGCATGCGAGTCATCCTCCTCGGCCCTCCCGGGGCGGGCAAGGGGACCCAAGCCAAGATACTCACCGAGCGGTATCGGGTTCCCCAGATTTCCACGGGGGATATCCTGCGGGCCGCTGTGGCTGCGGGGACTCCTCTCGGGAAAGAGGCCAAGTCGTACATGGACCGGGGGGTGTTGGCCCCGGACGAGGTCGTGATCGGAATCGTGCGCGACCGCCTGACCGAATCTGATTGTCAGTCAGGGTATCTTCTCGACGGTTTCCCCCGAACCGTCACGCAGGCAGAGGCGCTGACGCGCATACTGAAGGAGCTCGGGACGCCACTCCCTACCGTGGTGAGTCTCGAGGTGAGTGAGGAGGAATTGGTCCGGCGCCTCGCCGGACGGCGGACCTGCGAGGGGTGCGGGGAGCCTTTCCATGCGGGGTTTCATCCTCCGCGGGTAAGTGGCATCTGTGATAAGTGCGGTGGGAATCTTATCCAGCGGGAGGATGATCGGGAAGAGACGATTCGTCGGCGCCTTCAGGTCTATCGGGAACAGACCGAGCCGCTGATCGGATATTATAAGACCCAGGGGCTGTTGAAAACAGTCGAGGGAATGGGAGAGACGGGGGAGATCTTTGCACGGATCTCGAGGGTCCTGGAAAGGTGAGACGGTTAAGCTGCCGCTTCGGAGTCCCATTGAGTACAAGGCACCGTGGGAGGTGGATCGCATCGGACAAGCCAGCCGGCTGGTTGCGAACGCGTTGTTGGCCCTCCGGGAGGAGAGCCAACCTGGCGTGAAGACAGCAGACTTGGACCGTTTCGCCGAGGCCTTTCTCCTTGAACGGGGAGCGCAGCCTGCCTTCAAGGGGTACCGAGGGTATTCCTTTACGCTGTGCACGTCGGTGAATGAGGAGGTGGTTCACGGTCTTCCCTCTGAGCGCCGGCTTCAGGAGGGAGACATACTGAGTTTGGACCTGGGGGCCATCGTGGATGGCTATTACGGGGATGCGGCGATCACCGTTCCGGTCGGGGAGATTTCCCCAGAAGCGGAGCGATTGCTCCAAGTCACCCAGGAAGCGTTACACCGGGGGATCGCGGCTGCGGTGCCGGGGCACCACCTGACAGACATTTCCCATGCGATTCAGCAGCATGTGGAGTCCCATGGTTTCTCGGTGGTTCGGGTGTTCGTGGGGCACGGCATTGGCCGGACGCTCCATGAAGAGCCTCAGATCCCCAACTTTGGGCCGCCGGGCCGCGGGCCGCTCCTCAAGCCCGGCATGGTATTGGCCATTGAACCCATGGTAAATGCGGGGACGCACGAGGTGGCCATCCTCGAGGACCGATGGACCGCTGTAAGCCAAGATTCCTCGCTGTCTGCGCACTTTGAACACACGGTTGTCATCACCGAAGAGGGGCCCGAGATTCTCACACGCTCCGAATCGGGGGAAGGTTGGTAGCTGGTCAATGGGTAAAAAGGGGTCCGGAGAGGCAAAAAAGGACGCCGGACAGTCAAAAAAGAAGGAAGAGGCGATTGAGGTCGAGGGGACCGTCGTCGAGCCCCTGCCGAACGCGATGTTTCGGGTGGAGCTCGAGGCGGGCCACAAGGTCCTGGCCCACATTTCGGGGAAGATGCGGATGCATTTCATCCGGATTCTCCCAGGGGATAAGGTCATTGTAGAGCTGAGTCCCTACGATCTGAGCCGAGGCCGCATCATCTATCGCCACAAGTAGTTGTCAGCTGTCACCGGTCAGCTTTGACCCGCGACAGTAATTGCTGACAGCTGGGGGCTGACAGCTGGAGGCTGAAGTGAAAGTGCGGGCGTCGGTCAAACCGATTTGTGAGAAGTGCAAGATCATCAAGCGGAAAGGCGTTGTTCGGATCGTCTGCGAAAACCCGCGACACAAACAGCGCCAGGGCTGACGCAGATCGATGACCGATGACCGAATTCAGACGGTCATTGGACCACGGAGGTGAGATGGCACGCATTGCAGGGGTAGATCTTCCTCGGGAGAAACGGCTGGAGGTGGCTCTCACGTACATCTATGGGGTCGGCCGGCCATCCTCTCGCAGGATCCTCAGTGAGGCCAATGTCAGCCCGGATGTCCGGGTGAAGAACTTGACCGAGGACGAAGTGAATCGCATTCGTCGAGTCCTGGAAGGCCAGTACAAGGTCGAAGGAGATCTCCGTCGAGATGTAAGCATGAATGTCAAGCGGCTGATTGACATCGGCAGCTACCGAGGCCTCAGACATCGACGGGGACTCCCGGTCCGGGGGCAGCGGACGCATACGAATGCCCGGACCCGGAAGGGACCTCGCCGGACGGTTGGGGCTCGGCGAAAGAGATAGGAGGGAGGAATGGCGGCAGCGCGACGTCGCGGAGGACCGCGGGCCGTCCCCAAGCGGGACGCCAAGAACATCACACAGGGGGTCGCCCATGTCCAGGCTACCTTTAATAATACTATCGTGACCATTACCGATCCGCAGGGGAATGTGGTGAGCTGGGCGAGCGCAGGCAGTGTAGGCTTCAAGGGGTCACGAAAGAGTACACCCTTTGCTGCCCAGACCGCCTCGGAGAATGCGGCCCAGAAGGCCATGTCCCATGGGATGAAAGAGGTGAAAGTCTATGTCAAGGGGCCGGGGGCTGGCCGGGAGGCGGCTATCCGAGCAATGCAGGCGGCGGGGCTCGAGATCACGGCAATTAAAGATGTGACGCCCATTCCTCACAATGGCTGCCGTCCCCCGAAGCGTCGCCGGGTATGAGGAGGAGTCTCAACTGTGGCACGATATACCGGTTCTGTCTGTAAACTCTGTCGGCGGGAAGGATTAAAACTGTTCCTGAAAGGGGACCGGTGCTTCAGTCCCAAGTGTGCCATCGAGAAGCGGAACTATCCCCCGGGTGAGCATGGGCAACGGCGGGTGAAGGTGACTGACTATGGGCTTCAGCTGCGTGAAAAACAGAAGATGAAACGGGTCTATAGCATCTTCGAGCGGCAATTCCGGAACTATTTCCATATGGCCGAGCGACAGAAGGGGATCACGGGGGAGAACCTGCTCCGGTTGCTGGAGCGGCGACTGGATAACGTGGTCTACCGTTTGGGCTTTGCCTCATCTCGGGCTGAGGGCCGTCAGATTGTCAGACATGGCCATCTCCTCGTGAATGGTCGGCGGGTGGATATTCCTTCCTATCTGGTCCGGCCCGGGGACCAGGTGCAGGTTTCAGAGAAGGCTCGTGAGCTGCTCGGGATCCAGGCGGCCTTGGAGGGGGTCAAGAAGCGGGGGCTGCCTGCCTGGCTCGAGTTGGACCCTCAGGCGATGCGCGGTGTGGTGCGGGCCATCCCTGCTCGGGAAGAAATCGTCATCCCGGTCCAAGAGCAGCTGGTGGTGGCCCTGTATTCTAAATAACGGCGCGAAGCGCCAAGTCCCCCTAGGGGCGGGGGCACGGAGGTTGTCGTTGATGTTGCAAAAAGTGAAAGGATTTCACAAACCCAAGGGCCTGGAGTGCGAGCTGGAGACCTTAACGAGTACCTATGGGAAGTTCATCGCCGAACCGTTGGAACGGGGATTTGGCCAGACCTTGGGGAACTCCCTGCGTCGGGTGCTCCTCTCCTCAATCGAGGGGGCGGCGGTGACCACCGTGAGAATCGGGAGTGTCTACCATGAGTTTTCCACCATTCCTGGTGTCAAGGAGGACGTGACAGATCTGATTCTGAATGTGAAGGGCCTCCGGGTGAAAATGGCGGTGGACGGGCCGAGGACTTTGCATCTGAAGGCCACCGGCCATGGAGAGATCCGGGCGTCCCAGATGGTGGCTGACGCCGATGTGGAGATCCTGAATCCCAACCTTTATATCGCAACGCTCGACAAAGATGGGCAACTGCAGATGGAGGTTGAAGTGGCCCGGGGTCGGGGGTATGCCCCGGCGGAGCGGAACAAGCGGGAGAACCAACCGGTGGATGTGATCGCCGTCGATTCCGTCTTCTCCCCTATCGTTCGAGTCAACTATCAGGTAGAAGATACCCGGGTGGGACACGCCACGGATTATAACAAGCTGACCCTAGAGGTCTGGACCGATGGAAGTATTCTGCCGAAAGAGGCCGTGGTCTCCGCGGCCCGGATCCTCAAAGACCATCTCAACATCTTCAGCACCTTCGACGAAGGGGATGAAGAGCCAGAACGGGTGGCGGATGCAGAGAAGGAACGCCTCATCGAGTACCTGGCGCGAAGCGTAGATGAGCTGGAGCTGTCTGTCCGCTCGGCCAACTGTCTCAAGAATTCCGATATTCAATATATCTGGCAGCTGGTTCAGAAGACCGAAGCGGAGATGCTCAAGACGAAAAACTTCGGACGCAAGTCTTTAAACGAGATTAAAGAAATCTTGTCGGGAATGGACCTCCAGTTCGGAATGAAGCTGGACGACATTCCGGGTGGTCCTTGGTCGGCCAAAAAGAAGACCGACAACAGTTGAGAGGATAGCGCATGCGGCACCGGAAGCTTCGACGGAAGCTCGGACGGACCTCGGCTCACCGAGAGGCCCTGTTGCGGAACCTCACGACGTCTTTACTCCTCTATGAAAAAATCATCACGACCGCGGCCAAGGCGAAAGAGCTTCGAAAGATCGCGGAACGGATGATCACGCTGGCCAAGCGAAAGGATCTACACGCCCGCCGACAGGCAGCAGAAGTAATTCAGGATGAGCGGGTGTTGAAGAAACTCTTTGAGACCATCGGAGAGCGGTATGAAGGGCGGAACGGAGGCTACACCCGCATTACAAAGCTCGAGTATCGGGTAGGGGATGGGGCCCCCCTCGCGGCCGTGGAACTGGTCGGCACCGAGCAAGGTCCCATTGGGTCGGCGAAACGCGGGAAGAAGGCGAAAAAGAAGGAACAAGAGGCCGCGGCTCGTTAAGGACTGCGGAACAACACAGCCCCGAGGTCAAGGAAACCTCGGGGCTTCTCTTTTGCCCACACGTTTTCTTTGCTATCTTGCGGGTCAGCCACCCACGGGTCCGAGGAATTACCCCTCCTCGACCATCCCGCTGTACTCGATGGCGATTCCCCGCCGGACGCTCTGAGAGGCAGGACACCCCTTTTCGTGGATTTCGATCGCGCGCTCGGCGTCCGCGCGCTTGCCCTGCGGGACCTTCACGTGATAGCGCACGGCGATCTTGGTAATCAGCGGGTGTCCATCGACATTTTCAATAGTGCCCTCAACCTCCGACCAAAGCTTGTCCGGCTGGGTCGGTATCTTTCGCGCCGCTAGCGCCACGGCTAGCGTCCCCGTCATTCAGCCGGCGACCGCGGCAATCACGTGATCGAGGGTCGTCGGCAAGTCCTCTTCAGGCTCCACGCCGTAGAATTTCTTAATGCCACCGTGGACCCCGTAGCGGACCGGCTCGGTAAAGGATTCAATATAGGCACGCCGGACCGGGCCCTTGTCCTTGAAGATCTTGGTCTTTGAGGTGTGGATGAGTTCTCCCATGGTCTCCTCCTGTCCTCAGAGGGGTACCGCTGCGCTCGGTTTCGTACCCCCTCATTTCGTCGGTCGTCCTGCGTTGTCGGTACCCGACGTGGACAAGGCTAACAGGCGGAGTCGTGCGCGTCAAGGCAAACGTGGTTTTGATTTTTCCCTTTACACCGCGACGGGCGGCATGTTACCTAGAAACGCGGAGATTTCTCGCCTACGTCCGCTTGTATGACATCGGGGGGTTCCCATGAAAGGCTATGAAATTACGCAGATCCGGAATGTGGGGATCGTTGCCCATTCACAGGAGGGAAAAACCTCCTTGACGGAGGCGATCCTCTTTGACACCGGGGCGGTGAACCGCCTCGGACGCGTAGAGGAGGGAAATACCACTACCGACTTTGACGAGGCTGAGATCAAACGGGGGAGTAGTATTAGCACGGCCGTCGCCTTCTGCGAGTGGAAGGGAGTGAAGTTGAACCTGATCGATACCCCCGGCTTCTCGAACTTCCTCCCCGACACCCGGATCTGTCTCCGCGTGGCAGATATCGCCCTCATCTTAGTGAGTGCGGTGGATGGGATCAAGGTCCAGACAGAAAAGGTCTGGGGATATGCGGAGGAATATGGCCTTCCCGTGCTCTTCTTTGCAAACAAGATGGATCGGGAACGGGCAGACCTTTTGCGTACGGTCGAGGACATACGAAAAGGCTTGAATCCCGCCGCCATTCGCTTGCAGATCCCGGTGGGGGCTGAGGCCGGCTTCCGAGGGGTTGTGGATCTTCTCGCAATGAAGGCGTACACGTACCAGACCGACGGATCGGGAAAGTACAAGGAGGAGGAGATCCCGGCCGAGTTAAAGGACCGGGCGGAAGAGTCCCGACATGCGCTCGTCGAGGCGGTCGCGGAGTCCGACGATAGCCTCCTCGAGCGCTATCTCGAGAGTGGCAGTCTGAGCCCCGAAGACCTGCGGACAGGTCTGCGCCGGGCTATCGTGAACAGGAAACTCTTTCCGGTCATCTGCGGGTCAGCGACAAAGAACATTGGTGTGCAGCCGCTGCTCGATGTGCTGGTCGAGTGTTGCCCCTCCCCCTTGGATCGGCCGCCGGTGGAGGGGAAAGACACGAAATCCGCGGAACGGGTCACACGGGAAACCCGACCAGATGCCCCACTGACCGCGTTGGTCTTCAAGACCATCGGGGATCCCTACGCCGGAAAGATCAGCGTGTTTCGGGTGTATGCCGGTCGACTCACGGCCGATAGCAGTGTCTATAACGCGATGAAAGAGACAAGGGAGCGTATAGGACAGCTTTCCCTCCTGCGGGGAAGGCACCAGACCCCCATCGACAATGTGGGCCCGGGGGACATCGGAGCGGTGGTAAAGCTGAAGGAGACCGGCACGGGAGATACCTTGGCAGACGAAAAATCTCCGATTCTCCTTGACCCTCTGCCTTTGCCTACCCCCTTGATTTCTTATGCCATTGCTCCCAAATCCAAGGGAGATGAGGAAAAGATGTCTGGAGCCCTCAGCCGCCTCCTGGAAGAGGACCCGAGCCTCAAGAGGGGTCGGGACCAGCAGACGAAGGAGACCCTTATCTCTGGAATGGGAAAGGTACACTTAGAAGTGGCGGTGGACCGACTCAAGCGGAGGTTCGGGGTCGACGTCCTCATGAAGACCCCTCGGGTACCGTATAAGGAGACGATCCGCGGGGCCGTTTCCGTGCAGGGCAAATACAAAAAACAGACCGGGGGCCGGGGACAATACGGCGATTGCTGGATCAAACTCGAGCCCCTGCCGCGGGGCGAAAGATACGAGTTTGTCAATCAGATTGTTGGGGGGGTGATTCCCAGACAATACATTCCGGCCGTGGAGAAGGGAGTCGTGGAGGCGATGGACGGAGGGGTGTTAGCTGGCTACCCTGTCACCGACGTCAAGGTGACCCTCTATGATGGCTCGTATCATTCGGTCGACTCCTCAGAGATGGCCTTTAAGATCGCCGGCTCTCTCGCCTTGAAGAAGGCGGTGCAGCAGGCCACTCCGATGCTGCTGGAGCCGCTTATGGCGGTCGAGGTGAGCGCCCCCGATGATGCGATCGGGGATGTAATGGGCGACCTCAATTCTCGCCGAGGGCGGGTCATGGGGGTAGAGGCCGGGGGGAAGAGCCAGGTCATCAAGGCGGTTGTTCCTCTCGCGGAGATGCTTGAGTACGCCCCACAACTTCGCTCCCTGACCGCGGACCGGGGGGACTACACCATGGAGTTTTCGCATTTCGAGGAAGTGCCAGCCCACATCCAGGAAAAGCTCGTGGCCGAGGCAAAACGGGAAGAGAAAGAGGACTAACAAAATTCCCCTTGCCTCTTGTGTAATGCTGTACTATATTTGATGCGACAAAAGTGGGCCCTGGCCCACTTTCTTATTTTCTATGGAGGGGAACGATGTCGACGGTCGATCTGGTTGTGGAGCGAGCCCGGACCGTTGCCCTTCCGGTAATAGAGGGCCTTGGGATGATGCTCGTGGACGTGGAATTTCGTCGAGAAGGCCGGGGTTGGGTGCTTCGCGTGTACCTAGACCGGCCGGAGGGGATTAGCGTGGCGGACTGCCAAGAGATCAGTCAGCAGCTCTCTGACCTCCTGGACGTGGAGGATCTCATCGACCATCCCTACAGCTTGGAGGTCTCGTCACCCGGATTGGACCGTGTGCTCAAGACGCCACAGGATTTCACACGATTTGCTGGCCGCTTGGCCCGGCTTGAGACCGCAGCCCCTATCGGCGGGCAGCGGCGGTTCCGTGGCCGCTTGGAGGGATGCCGGGAGGGGATGGTCATCTTGCGGCAGGGGGAGGGACCGACCCTTCTCCTTCCCTTTGACGCAATCGCGAAGGCCCGGCTTGAGGTCGAACTCTGAATAATTGATGGTTCATAGTTCACGGCTGGGAGGAGTTTCCGCCGTGGGTTGTTACCCTGAACTCTGAACCCTGAACTGGGCGAGAGGAGACGAATGGCACTAGATTTAATTCAGGTCATCGAGCAGATCGGACGAGAAAAAGGGATTGAACGAGACGTGTTGATCGATGCCGTTGGGGCAGCGATTTTGTCCGCATCTCGAAAAACCTTGGGGACTCTGTCAGAGCTCCGGGTCGATTTTGATCAGGCCTCCGGGCGGTTTATCCTGTACAGTGTGAAAAAGGTCGTGGACGAGATCACCAATCCCCGGACCGAGATTACGCTGGAAGAGGTCCACCGACACCAGCCGGGTCTTGAGCTGGGGGATGAGTTCCGGGTTGAGGTCCAACCTCCCGGGTTTGGCCGGATCGCCGCCCAAACCGCCAAGCAGGTGATCATCCAACGGGTTCGGGAGGCAGAACGAGACAGCGTCTTCCAGAGTTTTAAAAACCGCGAAGGAGAACTGATCACCGGGATCGTCCAGCGGGTGGTGAAGGGGAATGTCATCGTCAACGTGGGCAAGGCTGAAGCCATTCTGCCCCCCCGAGAACAGCTTCCACGAGAGGAGTACCGCCCCGGTGACCGGATCCGAGCTTATATCGTAGAGGTGAAGAAGGGAACTCGGGGAGCGACCGTCCTCCTGTCGCGCAGTCATCCGGGGATGCTGTTGAGGCTCTTTGAGATCGAGGTTCCGGAGATCGAGGAGGGGATTGTTGAAATCAAGGGGATAGCCCGGGAGCCGGGGGAGCGTGCCAAGATCGCTGTCCTGTCCCGTGACAGCAACGTCGACCCCGTGGGAGCCTGCGTGGGATACCGGGGTTCTCGCGTGCAGGTGATTGTCCGGGAGTTGGGAGGAGAGAAAATCGATATCATCCCCTGGCAGGAAAATCCGGCTAATTTTGTGCGAAATGCACTGGCCCCCGCTGCGGTGCAGTCCGTCACGGCAGACGAAGCGACCCACGCACTCCACGTCATCGTGGTGGACGAGCAGCTGTCCCTTGCTATCGGGAGACGCGGGCAAAATGCTCGGCTGGCGGCGAAGCTCGTTGGATGGAAGGTGGACATCAAGAGTCGAACCGAGCTGGCTCGGGAGGCAGAGGAAAAGGCGGTTGAAGTTCGGGCAACTCTCGACGAGTTGGCGGCGGTCTCCGGGATTGGTCTGAGCACGGCGGGACGCTTGGTTGAGGCCGGCTTTGACACGCTTGAGCGATTGATGCAGGCATCCGTGGATGATCTGGTAGCCGTGAAAGGGATCGGACCCAAGACCGCCGAGAAAATCGTCGCGGGCATTCAGGAAATCTCGTCCCGTCCCCCGCCGGAGGATGTCCCTCTCGAAGAGGAGGCCATCCAGGAGGAGGAGGAAGCGGCTGCAGAAGAAGCAGTTGCAGAGGAAGCCGTCGTGGAGGAAGAGGCCGTTGACCCGGAAATCACATAGATGGGTGCTGTGTCCGCGGCGGTAGGGACAACTCCTGAGCGGACCTGTGTGGGTTGTGGGCGGAGACGAGGACAGGCGGAACTGGTTCGGTTAACTAGCGATCCCGCTGGACTCCGCGTCCATCTCAAGAGTGGGGAGGGGCGGGGAGCGTATCTGTGTCCTGACGCCGGCTGCCTCGAGCAGACGGTGAAACGAAAGACGTTACAGCGAGCCCTTGGCGCGGAGCTCGGCCCATTATGTGTCGAGGGGCTTCGGGAGTTGATCCATCAGGCAGTCCTTGGAAAGGCCCAGAGGCTCCTGGGCCTGGCCCGAAGGGCGGGGAGAGTCGTAGTAGGCTCCAGGGTGGTTTGGCAGGCCCTTCGTGCGGGTCGAGTACGACTCCTCCTGTTAAGTCGGGATATCTTGCTCCGGGAGGAAAAGCGATTTCGGGTCGCGGCGAAGGAGTGGGAAGTCCCTGTCGTCACCGTGTTCTCCCGCGAAGAGCTTGGGGCAACGCTCGGTGATCGTCCACGAGAGGTAGTTGGACTTATGGATGATGGATTTGCCAATGGCATTCTCCAGGCCGTGCGATACTTGGTTACAGTAGACGACAAGGCGCGGCGGCCGGAGAAGCAGCGGGGAAGGGGAGGTGGTAAGCGTGGCTAAGATCCGGGTGTACGAACTGGCCAACGAGCTCGGCCTGTCTAACACAGAAGTCATCGACCGCCTGGCCAAGGCAGGAATCGCTGTAAAGAGTCACAGTAGCTCGGTGGAGGTGGCGGCGGCTCGAGCAGCCGTGTCTAAGGCGGGCGTCCGCGAGAAAAAGGTCGCCAAGAAGGTGACGAGGGAGAAAGCCGCCCCGAAGGCTGAGGTAGCCAAGCAGAAGAAGGTGGGAGTTGAGGCGAAGCGGGCACCGGTTCCTAAGGTCACGGCGAAGCCGGCCGCGGCACCTTCCAAGCCCACTCCCCCACCTCCGAAGGTTGCGGCCCCTGAGGTGGAGCCCAAGCCGAAAACTCCCCCTGCACCGGAGAGGCGTCCGAAAGAGGAGGTCTCTCCTCGACCCGCGGTCCGAGGGAAAGAGACGGTGGCTGTGAAGCCCAGCCCTGCCACGGCGCCGCCCAAGCCGGCCGCACCCCCCAAGCCTGCTGCCGCGCCGCCCAAGCCGGCCGCACCACCCGCGCCTCCTTCGGAGGTAAAGCGTCCTCGGGTTGGGGTTCGTCCCCCAGGGGCTCCTGTAATAGAAAAGAAGGCTCCGGTGGCGGAACCGCCGCCCCGAGTGACGCCAGAACCGGCAGCGCCGACCGTTCCGGCCCCGCCGAAGGCACCCGAGGTCACGGAACCGGTGAGCCCCCCCCTTGTCAAGGTAGTCAAGATTCCTGAGACGATTACCGTAAAGGAGTTCAGCGAGAAACTTGGTACCAGCCCCAGTGAGATCATCAAAAAGTTGATGAAACTGGGGATCATGGCCACCGTCAATCAAAACCTGAACCCTGAGATGGTCAAGCAGGTCGCGGCCAAAATGGGCTTTGGTGTGGAAATGGCTCCGGTTGAAGAGGTGGAAGAGGTTGTCGCGGAAGTTGAGGACCCGACTCAACTCCGCTTCAGGCCGCCCGTGGTGACGGTCATGGGGCATGTCGACCACGGAAAAACCTCTCTGCTGGATGCCATCCGACAAACCGATGTCATTGGGGAGGAGATGGGAGGAATCACACAGCATATCGGTGCGTATGAGGTGGAGCTCCCCCCGGACGCTTCGGAAAAGTTTCCCGGTGGTCGCGTGGTCTTTCTGGATACTCCTGGGCATGAAGCCTTTACCTCGATGCGGGCGCGGGGGGCCCATGTGACCGACGTGGTGGTATTGGTCGTGGCCGCGGATGACGGGGTGATGCCCCAGACCGTTGAGGCCATCAACCATGCTAAGGATGCGAATGTTCCGATTCTGGTCGCCATTAACAAGATCGATAAGCCGGACGCAGACCCCAACCGGGTAAAGCAGCAGCTGTCCGAATATGGGCTCATCCCGGAGGAATGGGGAGGACAAACCATCTTTGTCGAAATCTCTGCCAAAGATCGGCTCGGTATCGAGGACCTCTTGGAAATGCTCCTCCTGCAGGCAGAGATCATGGAGCTGAAGGCGAATCCTTTCAAACCGGCGAGAGGAGTGGTGGTCGAGGCGAAGCTCGACCGGGGCCGGGGTCCGGTAGCCACCGTGCTCGTTCAACAGGGGACGCTCAGGGTCGGGGATGTCTTCGTGGTCGGCAGTCGGTATGGGCGTGTCCGAGCCTTGATCAACGACAAAGGACGAAAGGTTCAAGAGGTCGGCCCTGCGACCCCAGTAGAGATCTTGGGTCTCTCCGGTGTTCCGGGCCCCGGGGATGCCTTCGGCACCGTCACTGACGAGCGGAAGGCCCGGCAGGTAGCCATGATCCGGCAACAGCAGCAGCGGGACGATGTATTTGCCGCCCAACGCCGCCTGACGCTCGAGGACCTGCACGATCGAATCAGGGAGGGGGAGGTAAAGGATCTCCGTCTGGTCCTCAAAGGGGACGTCCAGGGCTCCATCGAGCCGCTCAGGGAGTCACTGGAGCGGTTGAGTTCCCCGGAAATCAAGTTGAGGGTGATCCACTCAGGCGTGGGAGGGGTGAGCGAGTCAGATGTCATGCTTGCCTCTGCCTCGAATGCGATCATTCTGGGTTTTAATGTTCGCCCCGACCCGAAGGCCCAGCGGCTCGCCGAGCAGACGGGCGTCGAGATGCGGCTCTACACGGTGATCTATGATGCGGTCGGCGAGATCAGGAAGGCGATGGAGGGGATGCTAGAACCCACCTATGTCGAGAGGGGCTCGGGTCGGGCCGAGGTCCGGGCAACATTCAACGTCCCGAAACTTGGAACGGTTGCCGGCTGCTATGTCAGCGAGGGAAAGGTCCTTCGCGATAGCGCCATGCGCCTCATCCGGGATGGCCGGGTCACCCATCAAGGGAAGATCGCTTCGCTCCGCCGATTCAAGGAAGACGTGCGCGAGGTGCAGAGCGGCTATGAGTGTGGCATCGGGCTTCTGAACTTTAGCGATATCAAGGTGGGAGACGTCATCGAGGTGTACGAGCTTCTCCCAGTCGCTCCCAAGCTGCAACCGACCCATAATTGACGGCGCCCCATGCACCAATCTCGGTGAACGGGCCACGCGGTACCGGACATGGAGATGATGATGGTCGTTGGAACCTGTCGGCTAGAGCTCAGGATCCCTGAGAGTTCTTCCTTAAAGGGCAAGAGGCAAATCCTGCGCAGCATCAAGGACCGGGTGCGGAGTCGGTTCAACGTCTCCATCGCCGAAGTGGGCTATCTCGAGGAATGGCAGCGGGCGACGTTAGCCGTGGCCTGTGTGAGTAACGAGGCCAAGATGGTGGACGAGATGCTGAATAAGATCGTCGATCTCATCGAACGACACGGGGTGGCCCTCCTGGTAGATTATGACATTGATGTTGTCGTCCACGGCGACGGATTTGCCTGACATCGATGGAGATGTCCTGGGGGGGGAGCGATGTCGCGGGCAGCACGCGTTGGGGATCTGTTGAAGGAGGAAATCAGTGATCTCCTTTTGCGGAGTATTAGGGATCCTCGGATCGGATTCGTGACTATCACCGAGGTGCGCGTGAGTCCCGACCTCCGTCATGCCCGGGTCTATTTCGTGACGCACGAGCGCGGTGAGGAACAGCAACGTACCCTGGAGGGGTTAGAGAGCGCTCGCGGCTACCTGCGCGGTGAACTCGGACGCCGCCTTCACCTCCGGTACGTTCCGGATCTGACTTTCACCGTCGATGAGACGTTAGAGCAGGGTTTCCGGATTCGCGAAATCCTCAAATCCCTAGAGAAAGAAATCAAGCCGGATGAAGAGTGATCTTCAGAGGATCGTCGCCGCGCTGAAAGGCAGTTCCTCGGTGGCCGTCCTCTCGCACATCAATCCGGAGGGGGATACTATCGGCTCCGCCTTGGGATGCCATCTCATGTTGAAGGCCCTGGGAAAAGAGGTGACCACCTTTAACGCAGATCCGGTGCCCAAGAACCTCCGTGGCTTGCCGGGGGCGGCTGAAGTGATCCAAGCAAATCGGCTGTCCGGCCCGTTTGACTGCTATCTTGCGGTGGATGCCACGGATCCCGGTCGACTGGGGGGGTTGCTCAGCGAGGTGGCCGCGGGAGATGTGGTGATCAATGTCGACCACCACATCAGCAACACCCACTTTGGAACGTATAACTGGGTGGATCCGGAGGCTGCGGCCACTGGCGAAATGATCTATCATCTCGTGGGGGAGATGGGCGTTCCCCTCTCCCAGGAAGTTGCCACGAATCTCTATGTCGCGATCCTGACTGATACCGGCTCCTTTCACTATGCGAATACGACTCCACGAGCCCTTCGGGTGGCGGCAGCGTTGATCGAAGCTGGGGTGGTTCCCCAAAAGGTGGCAGAGATGCTCTTTGAACAGCGTGAGGTCGAGGAGCTCCTGCTCCTGGGAAATCTCCTCACGAAGATGCAGTTCTCGTCCGATGGGGCGGTGGCGTGGATGGAAGTGACGGACCAGATGCTGAAGCAAGGGCGGCTTGGGAAGGATGCCTTGGAGGGTTTGATCAACTACCCCCGTTCGATCAGGGGAGTCGCCGTTGCCCTCCTCTTTAAGGAAGAAAATCAGGATGTGGTACGTGTGAGTCTTCGCTCGAAGGGGCACGTAGATGTGGCGGCCGTGGCAAAAGCATTCAAGGGAGGGGGGCATAAGAACGCAGCCGGCTGTACCCTGGTCGGCACCATCCCTGAGGTTCGGGAGCGGGTCCTCGGAGAGGTGCGTCGAGTTTGTACAGCCACGGGAGGCGAGTCTGCCGATGAAAAGGGCTGAGGGCCGAGAAATGTACGGGGTGCTCAACATTAATAAGTCGGCGGGGATGACGTCCCATGATGTGGTGGATGCCGTGCGGCGGTTGTACCGTGTCCGAAAGGTCGGGCATACCGGAACGTTGGACCCCCGGGGGACCGGCGTCCTCCCGGTCTGTCTGGGCCGAGCCACAAAGATTGCCCAGTTTCTCACCACCGCCGACAAGGAGTACGAGATGGTCGTCCGTCTGGGGGTGACCACCGATACGCAGGATGCCGATGGCAAGGTCATCAGCGAGGCGGAAGTCCGAGTCACCCAGGAAGAAGTGGAAGCCGCCCTGAAGGGTTTTGTGGGGAGGATCCAGCAGGTTCCGCCCCTCTTTTCCGCGAAACGGGTACGGGGAGAACGCCTGTACAAGGTGGCCCGCCGCGGAGAGGACGTTCCTCGGGAACCGGTGACGATCCACATCTACGCCATCCGCCTCACCTCTTTCAGTCCTCCCTTTGTGGGGCTCTGGGTTCACTGCAGCAAAGGGACCTATGCGCGAACCCTCTGCGATGATCTCGGTAGGAAACTAGGCTGTGGCGCCCACCTGTACAGCTTGGTGCGGATTCGGGCGGGGCGCTTCGAGCTAAAGGATGCCCTGAGCCTGAGCGATCTCACGAAATTGGTGAAGGCTGGACGAGGGGAGGAACCGCTCATCACCATTGAGGAAGCCCTCGGCCACCTCCCGGCCGTGCGGGTCTTGCCTGAAGCCACTCACCTCATTCTCCATGGCTCGCCAGTCACCGCGGCGCAAGTGGTAAGCGTCCCCTCAGAGGTCGAAAAGGGTACGCTGGTCCGCGTCTTGGGGTACCGGCGGCAACTCTTGTCGCTGGCCACCGCCACGGTAGACGCGGTCGACTTTAGCCGGGTAGACCCACGTCGGACAGTCCTGACACCCGTCCGGGTCTTCAGTACTCCTCAGAGCCATTAAGACCATGCAGATCATTCGCGACATCGAAGCCGTGGGGGAGAAATACTTTTCCCACGTGGCCGCTGCCATCGGGACCTTTGACGGGGTCCACGCTGGTCACCAGCGGATCATTCACACAGTCGTTGAGCGGTCGCGGCAGGTGGGGGGAACCGGCATCGCCTTCACCTTTCTGAACCACCCGCTCGAGATTCTTGACCCAGGACGGGCCCCAAAGCTTATTACGCCGTCCCCAATCAAGGAACGCATTCTGAGGGGGGCTGGGGTCGATGTGGTCATCGCCATTCCCTTTACAGAAAGGTTGGCCGAGATGGAGGCCGAAGCCTTCGTCGTGGACGTGCTTTGGAAGAAATTGCGGGTGGAGTTTCTCTGCATGGGGTTCGATTTTGGCTTCGGCAGGGGGCGAAAAGGGACGCCAGAATTTCTCCACAGGATGGCGAAGGACCTCGGATTTCAGGTCGAGGTGGTTCCACCGATTACGATGGACGGGACGGTTGTGAAATCGGC
Source organism: Methylomirabilales bacterium (SeqCode) (assembly GCA_041599135.1). Classification (GTDB taxonomy): domain Bacteria; phylum Methylomirabilota; class Methylomirabilia; order Methylomirabilales; family CSP1-5; genus CSP1-5. The sequence continues at coordinate 17,637 of JBFHXD010000040.1, forward strand.
CCATATTCGCGATCTGTTACAGCGAGGAAAGATGGGTGAGGCTGCCCAGTATCTCACGCGACCTTACGCCACGTTTGGGGAAATTGTTCCTGGCGCAGGGAGAGGGAAGGACTTGGGGTTTCCTACGGCCAACTTAGCCCCATCCGAGCACTTCCTTATCCCTGATGGGGTCTACGCGGGTCGGACCTACATTAGAGGGCGGGGGTTCGATGCGGCGATCAACGTCGGGATGGCCCCAACCTTTGGGGGTCGAGCGCGCCGCGTGGAGGTCCATCTCCTGGATGTACCACAGGAGGCGGCGCCCTCGTATGGCCAGGCCATCCTGGTTACCTTCTGGGAACGGATCCGAGACGAGGTCCGATTCGCTTCTCCGGAGGAGTTGCAGGCGCAGGTGGCAAGGGATATTCAGCGGACAAGAGCAATCCTCAGCCAGCCCGCTGTCGGGGATCCGGTAGATTGGGCTTTACAGGAATAGGGTCTTGTGCTAGCATCCGGCTCGAGAGGGGTAAAGGTCGTGGCAAGGGATCTGGCCAGAAAACAGGAGGTAGTGCGAGAATTTCACCTGCATGAACGTGATACCGGCTCGCCAGAAGTCCAGGTTGCCCTTCTGACCACACGGATCGAATATTTAAGCCAACATCTGGTCCTCCATAAGAAGGACCACCATTCGCGTCGGGGTCTCTTAAGAATGGTGGGCCGTCGACGGAAGCTCCTCGACTATCTGAAGAGTAAGGATGTGGAGCGATACCGGAAGCTTATCCAACGTCTGGGGATTCGTCGCTAGCGATCCCGTCTTCTATCATCCGGATGATTCCAGCGTGGTGCCCGCGGCAGATGGCAGCGTCGAGGTCATCTTTCGCGGGCTTTTTCACTTAAGTTGACAAGGAGATGTAAACAGCGATGGCCGAATGCGTGCAACTACAGATCGATGGACGACAGCTCTCCCTGGAGGCAGGTCGGATGGCCCGTCAGGCGGACGGGGCGGTTTGGGTTCGCTATGGAGATACGGTGGTCTTGGTCACGGCGGTGGCCGCGAAGCAGCCCCGCGAGGGGATCGACTTTTTCCCCCTGACGGTGGATTACCAGGAGCGCGCCTATGCTGCCGGGATGATCCCCGGGGGGTTTTTCAAGCGAGAAGGGCGACCCCGGGATCAAGAAACCATCGCCTCTCGATTGATTGACCGGCCCATCCGTCCGCTCTTCCCTAAGGGCTTCCGCCGCGATGTCCAGATCATCGCGACGGTCCTTTCTGCGGACCAAGAGAACGATCCTGACATCCTCGCCATGGTGGGGGCCTCGGCGGCCCTGACCATCTCATCCATTCCTTTCCTCGGGCCGATCGGGACCGTCCGGGTCGGCCGCGTGGGAGAGCGGCTCGTACCGAATCCGACCTACAAGCAGATGGAGGAGTCGGACT
>JBFHXD010000041.1:0-18832 GCA_041599135.1 Methylomirabilales bacterium (SeqCode)
GATCGCATTGATGGCGAGCCCGAAACGGCCCGCATAGAGCCACTTGACCGTGAAGAAGCAGATCACGGATAGGACGAAGAACAAATAATAGAAGAAGATCCCGCGTTCGTCAGTTTCACCCGGATAAATCGGAGCGAGCATGCCCGAGCCGGCGCCGATATACTCCGAGCCGCTCGCAATCTCTCCCGCGGCGACCCCGACACCCAGGGTGCAGATGGCAAAGTAGTGTCCCCTGAGCCCCAGGATGCCCGAGCCCAGCACGGCCCCCACGGTGACAGCGATGAGCACGGCAAGTGCCAGGCCGAGTCCGAATCCGGTTAGGTACTGGGGAAGGGGGAGGTTCGCAATCTCACCGGTCTTATAGCCGTATTCCTTGACGCCGAAAAACAGTTCCCGTTGTACCACGGCGGGAACGTAGCAGCCGATACCAAAGAACAGAATATTTCCGAAAGAGTTGTATCCCATTTGTCCCCCACAGAGATCCCAGGTGAGGGCGAAGAGGATCATCATCCAGAGCAACCCGAGCTGGATGAGGTACGCCGGGGCAACGTACGGGACGAGCAGCCCGGCCAACCCGATCAACGCATACGGGAGAAATTTCCGCGCGGTGTCGCTCATTGCAGGTGCTTCCTTTGACGCATCAAAAGGATGTTGCGCCATAGGAGAATAACGACCAAAAGCGAGAAGACAAACGCAGCCTGATATTCCGTTCCGAGGAGAAAGCCGGCAAAATTCTCAGCCGCTCCCAGCCCGAGGCTGGCGAAGACCACGCCGAGAAGATTCCCCATACCGGCAACCACTACGATCATAAACGATCGGAGCGTATATGCGAGCCCGAGGTACGGGTGAATCAGCCACGTCATCACCACGAGGCTCCCGGCCGCGCCACAGATCGCCGCGTTGAGTGAAAAGGTCATAGCATAGACCCGGTCCGTATTGACCCCCATGATCCGGGCGGCGCGCGCGTTTTGCGCGGTGGCACGGATCGCCTGGCCGAGGCGGGACTTCTTCAGAAACAGGAAGAGGGCCGCGCCGAGGGCTAAGGCGGCGACAAATGCGACTATCTTGATCTCTGCCACCGTCACCATCCCGTCGGCGAAAAACAGCGTGTCGAGGCCGGATTCTGCCGTCCGAACGTCGGCGCCAAACAGTTCATTGGCGAGTTGCTGCAACACGATGCTGATGCCAAAGGTGGCCAGGATCGAGATGAACATATCCTTGTCCACGATCCGGAACACGACCAGCCGGTAGAGTACCCAACCGAGAATGAAGAGCGCTGCCGCCGCCGCCGGTACGGTGAGGAGCGGGTGCACCCCGGCCGTGGCGAGGAGAAAGGTCACGTAACCGCCGAGCATGACAAATTCGCCCTGGGCGATGTTGATGATGTCCATCACTCCCCAGACCAATGCCATGCCATAGGCGGCCAGGGCAAAAATGGCGCCAATCAGCAAGCCATCGATCAGCAGTTGCACCAACAGAATCGGTGCCTCTTGCAAAATTAGTAGGTTATCAAGCATAAGCACGAAAACGGCACCCGACCGTGCAGCTAGTCAGTCAACGGTCGGGTGCCGGGGACAAAGGGCTACCGCTCGCTCCACTTGGGCGTTGGGTGGATCAATTTTGTCGACGCCCACCTGGTCGGCGCCACCACCTTGTACTCGCCGTTCTGAATCTGGCGCAGTACCATTGGCTTGGCGATGTTCTTACCCGTGTCGTCGAACTTGACATTACCGTAGAAGGTCTCCATTTCGGTTGCGGCGATCGCGTCGCGGACCTTGTCCCTATCGAACAAGCCGGCCCTTGCCAGGGCATCAGCGTACACCAGCACGGCCGCTGTCGACTCGGCAGCCTGATACGGCGGCACATAGCCGTACTCTTTCTTGAAGGTCTCCGCATAGTCGCTGGCAGAGCCGAACCATTTGTCCTTGTACGTCAGTTCTGGCGCCCACTGGGCCGCACAGAGGGTATACGCTGCAAGCGGGCCAAAATTTCCGACCACATCTGCTGCCTCGCAGTGGGTGATGGCGAGCATCGGCACGTCGATCTTCTTCTCCGAGACCTGTTTAATCGCTAACGTCGCCCCCTTGGAATGCCCTGATACGACCAGGACGTCGGGTCTCAGGACCTTCACCTTGGTTAGCGTCGCCGACATGTCGTTCAGCTCGGGCGGCAGCTTGTCATCGATCACGACCCGCATGCCCCAGCGCTTGGCATCCTCGAGCACGCCCTCACGGATATCCTGCGAGAACGGATCGTTTTCGATTGCCAAGGCCACCTTCAGCCTCTTGGGATCCTGGCGGGCGAGCTGTGCCACCTCGGCGGCCAGGTTAATCGCTTCCCGCAGGTAGTAATCTGAGGTGGAGAGGACGGCAAAGACATACTTGTAACCCTTGTTGAAAATGGCTCGGGAGGCACCGTTCCCCTCAACCATCGGGATCCCGTATTTCTCGGTCACCGGCGCGATCGCCTTGGTGATACCCGAGCTGTACGGGCCCAGCATGAACTGGATGCCATCCTGTAAGATCAACCGTTCAGCGAGCTGCGCGCCGCGCGCCGGCGTCGACTCATCGTCGTAGTACTTGATGTCAATCTTGTAAGTTTTTCCACCGACCTTGACACCCCCCATCTCGTTGAGCCGCTTTTTAGCGAGCTCGTAGCCGTTTTTGGTATGCTCGCCGTTCGTTGAGTACTTGCCGGTGAACGACAGCGCGGCGCCGAAAGTGATGGTGTCACCTTCGACTTTGGCGCTGGTGGGCCATACCCCGACAAGAACCAGCGTGCCTGAAGCTAAGCCCACGCATGCAAGGTTTACGAATTTTTTCAGCATGACTTTCCTCCTCATCGCTTCCTTGGTCTGAAAAACTAAGACCGTATCACCCGTGAGACCCTTCGTAGTATCACCCCCTCACTAATTTGATAGATTTGTTCTCTTATTCCACGCTTGGACGTCTGGGGAAAACAGGACCCCTTAATATATATAACGTCGTTTATCCGATGGGTCAAGAAGGAAATGCCATCTTTCCAGTCGTTTTTGAACAGTATTTTTAATAACTTAGCCTGATGTTTCTCTCTTGGCGACCCACCGCACCGGCTTCCTGAGGCAACTCCGATACACGTTCACAATTTCTTCGCAATTTAGGAGGGAGCCGAGGGGTTCGGTGTCCGAGTGCCTTGACAGACTTTGGTCTCACAGCTACCCTGAATGGAATTCTTGTCGTGCGCATCTTCAAACAGAGGGGAGGACGGCATGCAGACCGTGGCCCTGCGATCCAGGCGCATCGAGGCGACAGACCACTTGGAGGCCGTCGAACTCTTCTTTAGCCGAGGTTGGACCGATGGTCTCCCTATCGTTCCCCCCACCGAGGAGCGGGTCGAGGCAATGCTGCAAGCACTCGACCGGGATCCGGGCGAGATCGTCGGCATCCTGGCTCCGAGATATGGTAAGGCCACCCTTGAAAAGATCGCGATCAACGCAGTCATGGCGGGATGTCAGCCCGCGCATTTTCCGGTGGTGGTGGTCGCCATCGAAGCGATTGCGGATGATGAATTTAATCTCAATGGGGTTCAATCCACGACGCATGTTGCCGCCCCCCTCCTGATTATCAACGGTCCGGTCCGCCATGCCCTCGAGATCAATGCCGGGGCGAATTGTTTTGGCCAGGGGTTCCGAGCCAACGCCACCATCGGTCGTGCGGTCCGCCTCTGCATGATCAACATCGGCGGCGGAGTGCCGGGGGTGACCGATAAGGCCACTTTTGGTCATCCGGGGAAGTACACTTACTGTGTCGCCGAAAACGAAGAAGCCTCGCCCTGGGAGCCGCTCCATGTGGAACGAGACTTCCGGCCGGACCAGAGCACCGTTACGGTCTTTGCTGCTGAGGCGCCCCACAACGTCAGTGATCATACGAGCCGCAGCGCACGAGGTGTCCTTACCACGGTCGCGGACACCATGGCGACCATGGGGAATAACAATATGTACAAGCGGGGCGAGATGGGGGTGGTGATTGGTCCAGAACACGCCGCCACTATCGCGGCCGAGGGGTGGAGCAAGCAGGACGTGAAAGCGTTCCTCTTCCAGGAGGCGCGGAGACCGCTCGGCGATCTCACCAGAGGTGGCGAATACTACGGGGAGGTTACCTGGGAAAAATACTGGCCGCGCTGGATTGATAGGAACGATCCGTCCGCCCTGATCCCTGTCGTGGACAATCCGGAAGATTTCTTAGTAATCGTGGCCGGGGGGTCTGCGGGGCGCTTCTCGTTGGTGATCCCTGGTTGGGGCGATCATGGAACTCGGGCGGTGACCAAGGTGATTCCGTTTCAAGACTCGAACGAATGTCGTGATGGAACCTGCAAGGCCTAACGAGGATCGTCACGCTGGGTCCAGTGCACCCGAAATTATTGGAGGATGGTGATGGCACTTGAGGACACCGGGACGGGCTTGATCCTCCTTGAGCCGGTGGCGGAGGAGGAGACGGAGGTCCATCCCCTTGCTCTTCGTGTTTCGGAAATCAATGGAAAGCGCATCGGGTTTTTGGACAACAGCAAGGAGCGGGCAGATGAAATTTTGGAGGTCATTGAAGACCTGCTCACCGAGCGTTTCGAGTTCACCGAGGTTGTCCGGCGCCGGAAGCGTTACTACACAAAGAGTGCTCCCCCCGAGCTCATTGAAGAGCTGGCGGAGCGGTGTGAGCTTGTGGTCACAGCGGTCGGGGGGTGAGGCTCCTGCACGTCGGGCAGTGTGCTCGATGCCATCGCGTTAGAGAAACACGGGCTGGTCACCGCGACCATCGTGACCGAGGAATTCAAGGAAGCGGCCCGTGAACACGCCAGAAATTTCGGGATGCCGACGTATCCGATCGTCACCATCGCACACCCTATCGCCAACCTCCGGCCCGAGGATCTGAGGAAGCGGACCGAGGAAATTTTCCCCAAAGTTCTGGCCGCGCTCACCCGTCCCGCCGCGGACTGAAATCCTCAGTGAAGGGCTTACTCCCATGAGTCATCATCCGTCCCTCGATGATCGCCTTCACAGCTGTCTTTTGGGCCTCGCCATTGGAGATGCGTTGGGAATGCCCTTTGAAGGGTATCCTTCCTGGGTGGTGGGCCCCGTGCTCGACCAGATCCAAGGATTCCACGAGAGCTCCCACCGGGGGCTCAGCGCCGGACAGTGGACCGACGATACGCAGATGACCCTCTGCCTCGCGCGAAGCCTCGTCCGCCTGGGCCAGGCTGAACCGGAAGACATTGCCCGGGAGTATCTGGGGTGGTTTCAGTCCGGGGATGTCCGCGGGATCGGGGCAACTACGCTGAGTGCTATGACGCGCCTTGAAGGAGGAGCCGCATGGCACGAGAGCGGGACAGAGGGAGAGTACGCCGCAGGAAACGGTGCGGCCATGCGGGCTGCGCCCCTGGGCCTGCTCTATCACGACGACCTCGAAGGGCTCCGGAAAGCCTGTGGCGTGGACGCGGAGATCACGCACAAAAACGCCGAGGCGGTTGCCGGCAGCCGCGCGGTGGCCTTTCTTGTCGCGCGTCTGGTAACCGGAGCGGTTCCGGGAAAAGAGTTGTTGGAAGAAACGATTCAGTTCGTCGCCGGCAGTCGCGTGGGCGATAATCTAAAGCGGAGCTTGGAATTTTTAGGACGACAGGTCGATCCGTTAGAGGCCAGCGAGGCTCTGGGAGTTGGAGCGTATGTGGTCGAGACCGTGGCCTGGTCCGCCTTTTGCTTCTTCCATGCGCCCGATGACTTCCCGCGGGCGGTGATGGCGGCGGTTCGCGCGGGCGGCGATACCGATACCGCCGGGGCCATCACCGGTGCCTTGAGTGGGACACGGGTTGGGGTTGTGGGGATACCGGCGTCCTGGAGGAAAGAAGTCGAGGCACAGGACGCAATCGCCGCGCTTGCCCAAGAACTTTACCAGGTTATGTTACGGAGACGTGGATGACGCTGAAGGCAATCTTCTTCGATGCGGGAAACACGATCCTTAGCCTCGACTATGCAGTGATAGTGGATACGCTGAACCGACAGGGGTTCCGCGTCGACCGGGAAAAGGTCTGGAGGGCAGAGTGTCGGGCCCGGGTCACGCTCGACCCCTTTCTGGCTGAGGTAACGGTGCGGGAATCTCCCGAGGTCTTTGCTCGATATGTCCGTCATATCTGTGAAGAGCTGGGAATTGCTTGGGGGGACAAATCGGAGAGACTCCTGGAAGAACTCCGGGAAATCAATCGGCACTCTAACCTCTGGCGGGGAGGTGCCATACCGGGGGCCAGGGAGATTTTGGAAGATCTCAAGGGAAAGGGGTACGTCCTGGGGGTCATCTCAAACGCCGATGGCCGGCTCGAGTCTCTGCTCGATGAAGCGGGCCTGGCGGAGCACCTCAGCGTCGTTGCGGATTCGCGTGTCGTGGGTTTTGAAAAGCCCGATCCCCGCATCTTTCATTGGGCCCTCGAGAGAACCGCCGTTGCCCCGGATGAGGCGGTCTATGTGGGCGACTTCTATAGTCTCGATGTGGTGGGTGCCCGCCGTGTTGGCCTTGACGCCATTCTCCTTGATCCCCTCGGTGCCTGGCCCCTCCTCGATTGCGTGAAGGCGAAAGATCTCTTCGAAGTTCGCGGTCTCCTTTCTTTTCGTTCCTAAGAGAATATCCTGTCGAAGGATCGTTTGACACCCGCGCGATGAGTCCCGTATAGTCGGCCGCAGAGGCAGGACGAATTATCTCTGACGGTGCGAATCCTTTGGTATGGCTTAGAGGTTCCCACGCATGGCGAGGGAGATAGCGTGAAGAAACGGGTAGCCTTGATCACGGGAGGGGCCCGCGGAATCGGGCGCGCCATCGCTCTTCACTTGGCAGAAGCGGGTTGGGACGTGGCCATCTGCTATCGCACGAGTGCCCGCGAGGCACAGGAGACGGTCGAGGCGATTCAGAAGAATGGGAGTGACGGCCTGGGCGTGCAGGCCGATGTGTCCGATCCCGAGGCCGCACTGGATTTGGTCCGCCGGGTCGAAAAGCGATGGGGACGGATTGATGCCTTGATCAACTGCGTGGGGCCCTACCACCGGGTCCCCTTATTAGATGAGACCCTCGAGGGCTGGCATGCGATGTTTAACAATAATCTCCATCCGATGTTCTATCTGTCACGTCTTGTCGCCCAGGGCATGATCAAGCGCAAGTGGGGACGCATTATCACCTTTAGCATGGCGAACGCTGATCAGCTCATTGCACAGCCGCAGCTTACGGCCCATTATATCGCCAAGGTCGGGGTCCTTATCCTGACCCGAACGTTGGCTCGAGTCCTGGCGCCGCACGGCATCACGGTAAATGCGATCTCGCCTGGTTTCATTGCCTCGGGCAGCGCACCGGAGGAAGAGCTAAAGGCAATGGAGAAGAAGATTCCGGCCGGATATATCGGGGCGGTTGAGGACGCGGTTGGCGCGGTCGCCTTCCTCCTCTCAGACGAAACCCGGTATGTGAACGGGGCCAATATCCACCTGAGTGGTGCTTGGGGTATCTAGCGGGATCAGCGCTCTGCCGTCACCATGGCCCCTTCGATGCCGTGCATGTAGAGAAGATTCTGAAAAGCTTCTTGGAGCTGCCTGGGGTTCCCCTTCTTAAAAGAGAAGGAATCGTCGCTAAAGCGTGGCCCGTGTTCATAGATCTCGTTGAAGTCTGGCGGGGTGTTGTGGGGGTAGTCATGACAGAGGCGCTGCCACATCTCTCGCAAGACCCTCTTGTCCATACCCCGGACAACAATTCTGAAAGGTTGCTCTCTGAGGGTTGGTCCCGCCGCAGCAGAGGGAGCCCCCCGAACCGGTTCCGTACGGGCGGGGGCAGGTGGTGGGGTGCGAGCCCCGACAGCAGTAGGTGGGGTCCGCATCCCTCGTCCGGGCCCGGCGACGGCCGGGGCAGGGTGGCGGGGGACCTCTGCGGGGGCAGGCTTCGGCGCGGCGGCATGAAACGCAGGGGCCCCATAGGCGGGCAGCTCGAGGGCGTAGGCGCTCTCGCTATGCTCGCTGAGATCGAGCCCCATCACCTCGCCTTCTTCTGTTACGCGAAGCCCCATGATGACGTTTAGCACCCCGAGAATGATCGACGTCCCAATGAAGGCCAGGCCACAGGTTGCTGCGACGGCGATGGCCTGGATCTTCAGTTGGCCAGGATTTCCAAAGAAGAGACCGTCAGCTCCGCCAGGGTTGATGGCCGTTGAGGCAAAGAGACCCGTGGCGAGGGCCCCCCAAATCCCCCCGACGCCGTGCACCCCAACCACATCGAGTGAGTCGTCGTAGCCTAGCTTCGTCTTCAGATTGCAGGCAGAGTAGCAAAAGATTCCTGCTCCGACTCCGATCATGATGGCTGAGAGGGCCCCAACGAAGCCTGCGGCGGGGGTGATGGCTACCAGGCCTGCCACGGCGCCGGTGGCCGCGCCGAGGACGGTGGGCTTGCCCTTGGAAACCCATTCGCTCAACATCCAGGTTAACACCGCGGCCGCAGTCGCCGTATTGGTGGTTACAAATGCATTTGTGGCCAATCCATCAGCTGCCAGTGCAGATCCGGCGTTGAACCCGAACCAGCCAACCCAAAGCAACGATGCCCCCATGACGGTGAATGGCAGGTTATGTGGCGGCATGGGTTCTGTTCCGTATCCGAGACGTTTTCCCATGATGATCGCGCAGGCCAGGGCCGAGATGCCCGAGCTGATGTGGACCACCGTTCCTCCGGCGAAATCGAGTGCTCCCAACTTCCCGAGCCACCCCCCGCCCCATACCCAGTGCGCAAGAGGATCGTAGATGAACGTGGCCCAAAGGAGCGTGAAGATCAGGAAGGTGCTGAACTTCATCCGCTCGGCAAAGGATCCGGTGATCAGCGCAGGCGTAATGATCGCGAACATGAGCTGAAAGACCATGAAAGCCTGGTGGGGGATGGTCGGCGCGTAGTCCGAAGGACCCAGTCCCACCCCTTCCAGGCCAGCCCAGTCGAGATTACCGACGAGCCCACCGACATCGGGCCCGAACGCGAGGCTGTATCCCCAAAGGACCCACTGAATGCTGATGAGGGCGGCAATAATGAAGCTGTGCATGATAGTGCCGAGCGCGTTCTTTCGCCTCACCAGTCCGCCATAGAAGAGGGCGAGGCCCGGTATCGTCATCAGCAAGACCAATGCTGAAGAGACCAGTATCCACGTGGTATCGCCCGAGTCGATCTTCGCAGACGTCTCCTGAGCAAAGACGACACCCGGACCCAAAACCGTCAGGAGAGCAAGCAAGCCGACAGCGCGGCGCCCTCTGCTCCGAGCCATGTTCGCTCCCTCCCTTTTCTTCGTTGCTCTCACCGGCCTGCTCTTGGTGAGTTCCTTATACCACAAGGGGGTGAAGGGGCAAGTGTCAATTAAGGAGTGAGGAAACGAGAGGAAGGCCTGATTTCCGGAGGTTATAAGGCATACTATATCTGGTAGACAAGTGGTGGGGATTATACTATAAGTGGTGGTGGGAATCTCTTGAAGGAGAGACCTGGAGGGGCCATGGGATACACCGCCGTGATGAAGCAGTACCTCGCTGTGAAAGATTCCCTACCAAAAGATTGTCTTTTACTCTTTCGACTGGGGGACTTCTACGAACTCTTCTTTGACGACGCGGTCACCGCCTCTGCGTTGTTAGATGTGATCTTGACCTCCCGCGAAGGCGGGCAGGGGAGGGTGGCGATGTGTGGCATCCCGTTCCATGCGGTCGAGACGTACGTGCAACGCTTGATCCGGGCCGGGAAAAAGGTCGCCGTCTGCGAACAGGTTGAAGACCCCAAGAAAGCCAAGGGGCTGGTGCGCCGTGAGGTCACGCGCATCATCACCCCCTCAACCTTCGTAGAGGATGACTCTGCTGACGGAAAAGACTCCCGGTACTTAGTCGCCATCGCCCGCCTGCCAAAACTTTGGGGTCTGGCATGCTTGGAACCCACCACGGGTGAGTTTACCGTTTCAGAGTACCGTCACACCGAAGAGGTCCTCGCTGAGCTTGCACGTGTATGCCCCACGGAGCTCCTCGTGCCGGAGGGCGTTCAAGAAGAGGGCAGCTTGCAGCCCTTCATCGGTGAAAGGCGTACACTCTTAACGACCACATATGAAGATTGGCGGTGTGAGGTTGGTGAGAATCGAGAGCGTCTCATGTCGGCGTACAAGCTCGGATCCCTGAAAGGTCTCGGACTCAGTACCCATACCGCGGGCTTGGCCGCCATAGGCATGATCCTGCAGTATTTGAAGGAGCACCTTCCGGGATCGGAGACCACTCTCCGACTGCCGAAGGCCCATGAGTCTCATGATTATCTCCTCATAGATCCGACGTCAGAACGCAGCCTGGAATTGCTCCCTGCCGGGGGAGAGAATAGAGAGAGCCCAACGCTCATTGCAATGCTGGACGAAACGGTCACCTCGATGGGTGGACGACTTCTGCGGCAGTGGCTCAAACGGCCGTTACTCAATCCCAGCGCCATACACAGGCGGTTGGACGCCGTGGCCACTTGGGTGGCTCAGCCAGCAGGACTCGACACCATTCGGCAACTCCTCCAGCCGGTTCGAGACCTTGAGCGCTTGCTGAGTCGCGTCAGCTACGGGGTCGCCACGCCACGGGACATGGTCGTGCTTCGTGCGTCGCTCGCCCAAGCCCCGATGCTGAAGACGTATCTCCAAGAATATTCCGACCCGCTCATGCGCGAGCACGAAGCGCGCATCAACGGTCTGGCACCACTCCGCGAGCTGCTCAACAGGGCTTTGGTAGAGAATCCGCCGACACATCTGCGCGACGGCGGCGTGATCCGCGAAGGGTATCATGCTCAGTTGGACGACTTGCGGGCCGTGTCACGCAATGCCAAACATCTCATCGCGAGTCTGCAAGCCCGGGAAATCCAGCGCACCGGAATCAAGTCTCTCAAGGTCGGCTACAACAAAGTCTTTGGGTATTTTATTGAGGTGTCCACGCCAAACCTGGACCACGTGCCGCCCGATTATATCCGTAAACAAAGCTTGACCAATGCCGAGCGCTTTATCACCCCCGAGCTGAAGGAGTACGAGGACAAAATTCTGAATGCCGAGGAGCATGCGCGAGCGCTCGAGCAGACCTTGTTCGAAAAGGTTTGTCAACGGGTCCTAGAAGAGCTCCACACGATTCGGGATACGGCGGAAGCTATCGCAAACATCGACGGGCTGAGCACCCTCGCCCTGGTGGCGATTCGGGGGAAATACGCGCGACCAGCAATCGATGAGGGAACCGTGATCCACATTCGGAATGGACGCCATCCGGTTGTGGAGCGTGTCTTGGGCATGGGGAAGTTCGTTGAGAACGACTCTTTGTTAGACCACGCTCGGCACCAGTTCCTGCTCATCACCGGGCCGAACATGGCGGGGAAATCGTGTTATCTGCGTCAGACCGCTCTCATTGCCATCATGGCACAGATGGGATCATTTGTGCCGGCAAGCAGCGCTCGGATCGGAATAGTGGACCGTTTGTTTACCCGCATTGGCGCCTCCGACAACCTTGCCCGCGGCGAAAGCACATTCATGGTCGAGATGCTCGAGGTGGCCCACATCTTACACAATGCCACTCCCCGCAGCTTGGTGCTGTTAGACGAGGTTGGCCGAGGCACCTCCACGCTTGATGGGGTGAGTATCGCCCGAGCAGTGGCGGAATACCTCTCACACCCTGATGGACCCCGGCCGCGAACCATGTTTGCCACCCATTACCATGAGCTGACGGATTTAGGGGAGCGGATAGGGGGTATCGAGAACCTCACCATTGCGGTCCGCGAGGGAAGGGGGGACGTCGTCTTTCTTCACAAGGTCATGCCTGGGGCGACGGACAAAAGCTACGGGATTCACGTGGCGAGGCTTGCGGGGCTGCCGCCCGCAGTGATTCAACGGGCCGAGGAGCTGCTCGACAGTCTCGAGGTCACTCAGAAAGAGCATGCGCCCAGCTCCTCCATCTTTGTCCGCCTCCGCACTTCCGCGCGAGCCCGGAGTGGCCAGCTAACATTCTTTCCCCGTGCCGTGGAGGAGTAGCCTAATGGGGAACATCCGGATCCTCGATGAGGTCGTCGCCAACAAAATAGCCGCCGGGGAGGTGGTCGAGCGGCCTGCGGCGGCGGTGAAGGAGCTGGTTGAAAATAGCCTGGACGCCGGGGCAGAGACCATCGAGGTCCGTGTTCATAAAGGGGGCAAGACATTCATCCAAGTAGTAGACGACGGCTGCGGAATGGACCGAGAAGATGCTGAATTGTGCTTCGAGCGACACGCAACCAGCAAGATCGGCAGAGCAGAAGATATGCTTGGCATCGCCACGCTGGGCTTTCGTGGAGAGGCCATGCCGAGTATTGCGGCGGTCTCTCAGTTCACCCTGATCACACGCGAGCACGTGGAAAGGGAAGGGGTCAAGATCACCGTCGAGGGAGGAAAGCGCCGGGCCGTCGAAGTAGCTGCTGCTCCCCCCGGGACGACTGTGGTGGTCAAGAATCTGTTCTTCAACAGTCCTGCCCGGCGAAAGTTTCTGTACGCCGACGCCACCGAGTTTGGCCATATTCACAACACCCTCGTCGCCTCAGCGCTCGCCCATCCCAAAGTGCGGTTCCGCTTGCTTCACAACGACCATCTGCTCTTCGATCTGCTGCCAACGACTGGCACGATGGACCGGATCGGTGCGGTGTTTCCAAAGGAGTTCTGCAATGGTCTGGTGGCTGTGGAGCACATCTCACACCAGCTGACGGTCACAGGATATGTCGGGGCTCCGGTGCTGGCAAAAGCCAACCGCGCGGGCCAGCTCTTCTTTGTCAACGCACGCCCGGTCAAGAACCCTTCCCTGAGTATGAGCCTCCGGCAGGCCTATCAAGGCCTTCTTCCGCACGGCCGCTTTCCGGTGGCGGTCCTGTTCCTCAGCCTTCCCCCGAGGCAGATAGACGTGAATGTCCACCCGACGAAACGGGAGGTGCGCTTCTACAAGGAGCGAGACTTGCTCCTCCGACTCACGGATGTCATCATCCAGAGCTTGCGCGGGGCTGATATTTTCAAAGAGCTGGCCATGCCCACCACGTGCGACTTCTCCCTGGACGCTCCTCACCGCGCTGGAGGCCCCCTGTTACGGGAAACGTCGCGGCCGTACTCAGTCTCTGCCGTGCCTCCTTCTCGGGTGAGCGACTCCACCCCCATACCTTCTTTCGCTTCTCCGGCTCCCTTCCGGATCCTGGGCCAATTTCGTGGGACCTACCTCATTGTCGAGGTAGAAGGAGGATTATGGGTTATTGATCAGCACGCCGCGCACGAGCGAGTGATGTTTGAAAAGGTGCTCGCCTCCTTTGATGCTGGCAAACCAGAGATTCAACTGTTCCTCACCCCGCCTATCTTGGAACTTCTTCCCCATGAGCGGGCAATCCTGGAAGAGTATAGCGAGTCCTTGGATGCCATTGGCTTTTCCCTTGCTCCGTTTGGCGGCAATAGCTATCAAATTCGGTCGATGCCGGCCTATTTTCATTCGGGTGAAGTGATTCCCCTGATTCGAGAATTTATCGATCGCAAACAGGATAGTGATCTGGGAAGCCTGGCTGAAAACCGTCGGGAGGAAATCGCTGCTCGCGTCGCCTGCAAGATGAAAAGTATTAAGGCAAATGAAACTCTCACTCCTGAAGAAATGGAGGCGTTGGTCCGTTCACTCCTGGCCTGCTCCTCACCCTTCACCTGTCCGCACGGGCGTCCCACATTGATTCGGCTCACGGCTGCAGAGCTCGATAAGCAATTTGACCGGCGATAACGTGTCTTGACCAGGCGGGATGCTCAGGCGCTTTTTCAAGCGCACCGCGGGTCCATTCATACGCGGAAAGAAAAAAGCCTCATGAGGTCTGTCGACAAATGGACGAAGCAAAAGGGGATTGAGCCGACCGTGGAGTCCTATCTCAGGTCAGTCGGTATGGGGGAGTATCAGGATCGGAACGTCTTCTGGGCGCGACTGAGGGAAAAGCACGGCCCGATCGCCGAGCAAGTCGCCCAGGCGATTTCCGCCCGAGAAGAGGGAGAAGACGTTGACGTCTACCCCCTGAAGAATACTTCGCTGGCACTCAGCACCGATGTCACTTCCCAATACTGCAACCAGATCTATCGAGTGTTCTTGAGTTGGTTTTGTCGAGAGCGATTTCCAGCCCCTTCATCCGTGCTTGATGTGGGCTGTGATAACGGAATTTTAACGTGTTTCTATGCCATGCGTTATCCAGAAGCGGAGGTGGTGGGTGTCGACAAGTCTGAACAGGGACTCGCGTGTGCCCGGGAACTTGCCGACCGGTTGCACATCGCGAATGTCCGATTCGAGGTGTGCGATCTCCAAGACGTCCAGGGGTCATTTCCTGAGCAGGTTTTCGACCTCATCCTGTCAACGACCGTGTTTCATGAAGTCTTGCGATTCCCCGAGGACTTGCCGGAATCTTGGGGTGGATCAATTGGCGGCATCAAGATGGGGTCCGAGGATTCGAATTCCGTGAGGATCGTGACGGAGCTGGTTAAACTCCTTTGTGACGAAACAGGAATCTTCGTATCGATGGAGAGGTGCCCTGATGCGGAGGCTCTGGCTTGGTGGATCCGACTGCTTAACCAAGCCGGCCTAAAAATGGATGCTAATCGGAGCGCTCTCCTCAGCTACCACAGTCTGTACGGGGAACGCGAGACGCTCCCCATCCTGGTCGCAACACGCAGTTCGGAGCCGGCTACAGACTTGGGCGATGAAACTCTTGCGTTGCGAATGTACAGTGAGAGGGTAGAGGATGCCACGGATAGGTGATCCTGCGAAATACCACAGAAGGCGTTACCTGTGACACTGGAGTCGGAATGACACCCCTACAGCCTCAGATACGACGGCCCCGGCGATAAAGCCGGTCCACCGCCTACCAGCATCCCCAGGGCAGCGCCCACGTCCCCGAGCCAGCTCCCCGCCATCTGGCCAAGGAAGATGAACACGGTCGTCAGACAGATCATCCCGAGCGCGAGCAGCACACCGCGACCGGGAGACCGCCATCCCCAGAGCATGAGATCGTCTTTGACGTTTAGCAGTCGGGCTCGGAGGCTCGTCATCTCCTGAACCGATCCCCTTCCCTGCCCAAAGTCCTTTCCCGCTTAGCATATAGAGAGGAGAGGGTGACCGTCAAGGGGCTGCGTCTTCCCCCTTGGCCCTACACTTGCTAGGTAAAGACGTGGCCCATTTATGTCCTTCAGAATACCGGGGGTCTGAGACGGCAAGTGCGGGGGCACCGGACCCAAAGGGGTACACGCCGGTGAAACATGACGAAGTCTCCTGAAGAACAAAAAAGAAGCTTCTTTAACTCGCAGTTCGTGAGGATCGAGAAGCGCAGAAGCTATCGGCTGGCATTTGTGCTGTTCTGGTCGATCCTCATGTATCTCTTCTTCAGCCATTATGTCATCAGCCTTGGGATCGTCAGAGAGGCGAGCATGGTGCCGACGCTGCCCGAAGGTGGCTACTATTTGGCCAACAAGTACATCTACTACCTTACACGCCCCAAGCGGGGGGACATCGTCATCCTGCGCCAAAATGTCCATACACGTGAGATCGTAAAGCGGGTGATCGGGGTGGAGGGCGAGACGCTGGCCATCAAGGCTGGCGACGTCTACATCGACGGTCGTCGACTGAGCGAACCCTATGCTGTGGGGCCTACGTATCCCGATTTCGGCCCATATCGGATTGAGAAAGATACCTACTTCATTCTCGGGGACAACCGAGAGGTAAGTCAGGATAGCCGTCATTTCGGGGCGGTTGCGTTTAGAAGTATCGAAGGGAAAATCAAGCCAGGCGTATTATTTCCATTCTATTAGAGGGACTCTGCGTTCCTGGTAATTCCCCTTTCCATTCGTACGTTTTTTGCAACCGGTTGCCCGTCCGCATATGGCTGTATGGAAAGCGGCAGGAAGGGCAGGGGACCCGTCTAACTGCCTGTAATTGTTAGTCAATACACGATTATACCTGGCCCAAGATATGCATAGATTAAGCCGGTTGACGGTTCACGGAGGTGCTCAGGTAGGCTCAACGTACTGCGTGACGAGAGGCGAGGTACATGATGGCAGAGATTCCGTCGGAGACAGACCGTACACGGACAGACGACGATAGGGCTTTTTTTAACTGGCGCTTTGTCTGGAGCCTCAAAGAGCGGCGGAGACATATCCGGCTGGCCTTTCTGCTGTTCTGGTCCATCCTGATGTTTTACCTCATTCAGGGATATGTCGTGAGCGTCGGGCTGGTGATCGACAAGAGCATGCACCCGGCGTTAGCCAAGGAAGGCTATTATTTGATTAACAAGTACATCTACCACATTGTCACTCCCCAGCGGGGGGACATCATAGTGTACCGGAGAACCCCAGATGCCTCTGTGCTAGACGCGAAGCGCATCGTCGGGCTCCCAGGAGAGACAGTGCTCATTAAGTCAGGGGAGGTCTACATAGATGACCAACGATTACAGGAATCGTATGCCGTTGGAAAGACCCATCCGGATCTCGGTCCTCTCTCCGTCGCTGGCGGCACGTACTATGTCCTCGGGGATAAACGGTGGGTGCGGGAGGACAGCCGGGAGTTCGGGCCCCTGCCGTTAAAGAAAATAGAGGGGAAGATCGCACCCGATAAGTTATTCCCATTCCGCTAAATAGCGCGTCACACTATGGGGCTTGCGCGAGATCTCCAACAGTCTCTGATTCAAGTAGTAGAGCGCGCCCGAGGGATCGAAATCCTTCGATATGAGCAGCGAGAGCAGGGTCTCCTTGAGGTTGAATTGCTGCCCGCCATCAGGGAGGTGCTTTCAGAAGCGATCAGCGTCTTCACGCAGGTGATTGACTCCTACAGCACCCCCATAGAAACCAACGATACGGGCACCGTGTCAGAGCCGGCTCAGGACAATTTTGGTTCCGGGACCGAGTCGATACGGCATGGTACCGAGCGGATCGCCGACATCGCATTCGTGGCCAGATGGGAACTCCACCACGAGCGTGAAGAGCTTGCAAAGAACAGTCTTACCCCACAAATATGGAACCTCGTGAACGAATGCAGCAGCGCACGACGGCGGTTGATCGCATCAGCAATTGCGGTCGAAAACGCCATGTGTGTTCACGAATGCCTGACCAGTACGCTGCATGACCTGTATCTCCGCGAATTGAACCACTCGCTACAAATCCGGTACGCGTACGCCATGTTTCGGTACACGGTGGTGGGGAACGGTCTACCGAATCCGAAAAATGTGCGTCGCCGCCTCCGCAAAGTTGCTACCGACATTAAGAGACTGACTCGGAGCGATATCTACAGCGAACTGCGCACCTCCGATCGTGTCCACCTACAGGAACTTCGCGGTCGACTTGCCGAATGCGTCGGAGCAAGCCGAGATGGCGATTCTGACGGGGCGCTCATGTTATGGCAGGACATCGAAAACCTCTCTACGCTTTTGCTCGGGGTAAACAACCGCAGCGAGCTTCGTGAACATGATCAGACCGTCGTGACTGAGGCCTATAACAGGCTTTTCTGTTCCGATCAGGTGCCAGAGACCATGGATGAGGATCTCCAGCTGCGGCTTCAGTCTCTGTTCGGCAGAGACACGGAGCTGGACCGTCTGATTGCTGATCGCGGACCGTATTTGACCGAGGACTGGAGAAGGCCACTGGAAAGGATTCTGGAAAGCCTGAGTCCCCACAGGCCAGAAATGGATTGGTCCGAGGTTTCGGTAGAGTCGTTTTAGGCGGCATCCATCATCTTCCTCCCGTCAACTCTTTGCCTTTCATAAAGCGAGAAAGCTCAGCTATAATCCTGCCAAGTTCTCAGCGGAGATGTGAAGAGCTGATGGCCTATTATCTGGTGCGGGCCAAGCCCAAGCAGGAGCGGCTGCCGGACCTCGAAAAGCTGCTTGCGCAGAGGGCCCTTGTTGACCTGCGGCCATTCGGCCAATCGTTAACGGCGGGGCTGAACGGTGCGCGGGTTGGTGCGGATGGAGTTGCCCTCTGGGAAGAAGAGGATTACTGCTCACCCCCCCTGGCCATGGAGCGCGCTGCCGTGCTCGACACGTACTTTGACGATATCCAGGTCGAGACGGTCAAGCTCGGCGAGGGGTGGAAGCGCATTCGGGCGCTGCCACGACTCTTCCCGACCCTGCCACCTCTGCCAGATTGACAATCCGGAACTGTTTGCCGAACAACAGTGCCTCACATTCAGACGGGTTACGTTCGTTACCAGAGGCGGATGCGCCCTGTGTCGGGATCATAGTCGTACAGGTCGGGGTCGATTTCCTGGTACGGGACAATGGGCAGGTCGGATAGGCTCGCAGGAAAGCTTCCCTGTTCGATGTAATACTGCTGAATCGCTGTCTTCAGCGCCTGCATGTCTGCCCTGGCTCTCACTCTTTTTGTCCGCTCGCCCGCTTGGATGACCTCTTCTCCGTATTGCTGAATAGGGTTTTGGCTCTCACTGCATCCGACCGCGACGAGTAACATCATGCCCGCGACGGTTGCCGGCCAGATGTGCTTTCTGAACATTCTCCTCCTCCTCCCGGCATACATTTGTTACGCAGGGGAAAGTGCAAAGGGCGTGCCGTGTCTAGCCGCCTCACTCCTCCCTTTCCGGCCCTGTAAGGGTAAGAGAGAGAGGTGCAGTAGGGCTTGCTCATTCATGTGGAAAAGACTATTATGATGCCCCTCCAGAAAACCGAGCTTCTGAGAATAGGAGGATTCGATGTCGAAGGCGATCTGGAATGGAGCGGTCTTGGCCGAAAGCGATAGATGTGAGGTCGTTGAAGGCAACTACTACTTTCCTCCGGAATCGCTCAGTCGGCAGTAC